>SXKB01000048.1 GCA_005778215.1 Actinomycetota bacterium
CACATCTCGCGGCTGGGCAGGAAGCCGTGGATGCCCGCGTCGGTGCACACCGAGAGGAATCGCTCGCGCAGCAGCGAGTTGGCCGCCACGCCCCCACCGAGCACGAGCCCCTTCGCGCCCACCTGTTCGGCGGCACGCCGAGCCTTCTGCACCAGCACGTCCACCACGGCCGCCTGGAACGAGGCGGCGACGTCGGCGGTGGACACGTCGGGGTGCTTGCGCACGTGGTTCATCACCGAGGTCTTCAGGCCGCTGAAGCTGAAGTCGCGCCCGTCGTGCAGCATCGCCCGCGGGAAGTGGATGGCCTCGGGGTCGCCGTGCACGGCCTCGCGGTCGACGGCGGGTCCGCCCGGGTAGCCGAGACCGAGGAACCGCGCCACTTTGTCGAACGCCTCGCCGGCCGCGTCGTCGATGGTCTGACCGAGCAGCCGGTAGCGGCCGTGGTCCTGCATCTCGACGAGCATCGTGTGACCGCCCGACACCAGCATCACCACGAGCGGGAACTGCAGCGTGGGATCCTCCAGGAAGGCGGCGTACAGGTGCGCCTCCATGTGATTCACGCCGATGAACGGCACGTCCCAGGTGAGCGCGAGCGCCTTCGCGGCCGACACGCCGACGAGCAGCGCGCCGATGAGCCCGGGCCCGACGGTGCACGCCACGGCATCGATGCGCTCCGGCTCGACGCCGGCCTCCACGATGGCGCGGGCCACCATCGGGTTGAGCAGGTCGAGATGGGCGCGGCTGGCGATCTCGGGCACCACGCCGCCGTACTGCGCGTGCAGGTCGACCTGCGTGCTGACGGCGCTCGACACGACGTCGTAGCCGCCCATCACCAGCGCGGCGGCAGTCTCGTCGCAACTGGTCTCGATGCCGAGCACGAGGGTGCGGTCGTCGACGATCATCGTGCTGCCTCCGGGCAGAGCCGGCGGAGGCGGTCGCGATAGTCGGCCTCGCCGATGTCGCGTCGCCACATCACGATGGCGTCCTCCACGTTCTCGTAGTAGTTCTTGCGGATGCCGGCCGACTCGAGGCCGAACCGTTCGTACAGCGCCTGCGCGCCGGTGTTGCTGACACGCACCTCGAGCGTGAGCCCGGTGCTGCCCCGTTCGATGGCCGCCCAGGCGAGTTCGGCGAACAACCGTGTGGCGACACCCTGGCGCTGGAAACTGGTCGCCACGGCGATGTTGGTGACGTGCGCATCGTCACCCGCGTAGAGCATGCCGGCATACCCGGCGAGCTGCTTGCCGTGCAGCGCGGCCAGATAGGTGCGCTCACCCCGCCGCATCATCTCGAGTTCGCTGTGGAACACGTTGAGCGACCACGGCTTCGGGTACGACGCCTGTTCGATGGGCATGAGCGCCGCGAGGTGACGACGGCGCAACGGCTCGACGATGAGCGCTCCCTGGCCGGGCTTGCCGAGCAGACGCGACAGCACGCTCATGACGCCGCCTCCCGAGTGGCCCAGTTGATCTGCGCATCGGGCGCCCGCAGGTACAGCGGCTGGATCTCCCACGGGTTCACCCAGTCCTCGCGCAGCGCCTTGGCGTGGGCCAGCTGCACGAGCGGCGCTGCCGACGGGTGCGACAAGAACTGCTCGGCGAACTCGCAGCGGATGCTCTCGGCGTCGATCTCGTCGCGGTAGCGCAGCGCGCCGTCGCCGACGCAGATGACGTTCTGACCGCGTGCCAACAGGTCGCCCACGAGATCGTCGACCTTGCCGACGCGCGGCTCGGTGACGCGCTGCACGCCACCCGGCACCGGCCGGTAGAACGCGTAGAACAACTCGCCTTTGCGCGCGTCGATGACGGCGGCGATGGTGCGGTCGGCGTAGCGCAACGGGAACGCGAGCAGGTCGAGCGAGCTGATGCCGATCATCGGTACCCGCAGCGCCTGCGCGATGGCCTTGCCGGCGGCGAGGCCGACGCGCATGCCGGTGAACAGGCCGGGGCCGATGTCGACGGCGATGGCCCCGAACTCGGCGATCTCGATGTCGGCCTGGCGGCACAGGAACTCGATGGCTGGAGTGAGCGTCTCGGCGTGGCGACGGCCACGTGACACCTCGAACTGGCCGAGCACACCTTCGTGCCCGCCGATGGCCACCGACACCTGCTGCGTCGCGGTCTCGATACCCAGGATCAACATGCGTACGCCTCCACGGCCGCGGTGAGGCGGTCCCATCGCAGTGCCCACGACCGGCCGGTGCCGCTGAGCGTGATGTGGCGGACGTCGTCGTCGTCGAGGTCGGCCACCAGCTGCACCAGCAGGTGTTCACCGAGCGACTGTGCCACCACGTCGCCCCACTCGAGCAGCACGATGCCGTCGTACTCCAGCAGCTCGGCCAGGGCCAGGTCGGCCACCTCGTGGTGCGTACTCAGGCGGTAGATGTCGGCGTGGTGCAGGGTGATGCGACCGGCGTCGTAGCTGTGCACCAGCGTGAACGTGGGCGAGGTGATCGGCTCGGTCACCCCGAGCGCCGCACCGAAACCCTTGGCGAACGCCGTCTTGCCGGCACCCATCTCGCCGGCCAACACCACGAGGTCGCCGGTGCGCGACAGACCGGCGATGGCCGCCGCGATGGCGTGGGTGTCGGCGAGCGTCGAAGCGCGCAACTGCAACATGACGAGGTTGATGCTAGAGCGCAGTCACCCGGGGCGGCGTTCCACGCGTGCGGAGATGCCGCACACGATCTCGTAGCCGATGGTGCCCAGCCGGTCGGCCCACTCCGATGCGGTGACCTGCTGGTCGCCCTGGCTGCCGATGAGCACCACGTCGTCGCCCACGGCCACCGGATCGTCGCCGCAGTCGAGCATCAGTTGGTCCATCGTCACCACACCCACGATGCGGCGACGTCGGCCACCCACGAGCGCCTCCCCGCCCGCTGCGAACAGCCGGCGCGGCACGCCGTCGGCGTAGCCGATGGGCACGGTGGCCACGGTGGTGTCGACGTCGAACGTGTGCCGCAACCCGTACGAGATGCGCGAGCCGGCGGCCACGCGCTTCACCATCGACACGCGCGCTCGAAGGCTGAGTGCAGGTTCCAGCCCCAGGTCGCACACCATGCCGTCGACCTCGGGGCCGGGCGAGATGCCGTAGATGGCGAGACCCGGCCGCACCATCGAGTACCGGGCGCGTGGGTGCACGATGGCGCCTGCCGAGTTGGCGGCGTGCACGAGGCGTGGCCGATGACCCGCTGCGCTGAGCGCATCGAGCGCGGCGTCGAACCGGTCGAGCTGCTCACGGGTGAACGGATGGTCGGGCTCGTCGGCGACGGCCAGATGGGTGAACACACCCTCGAAGGTGGCCGCGGGCGACGCGGCGATGGCCTCGGCAAGTGCCACGGCGTCGGCGGGGCGCGCGCCGCTGCGCTGCATGCCCGTGTCGAGCTTCAGGTGCACCGGCACGTCCACGCCGCCCGCTGCGGCGAGCGCGTCGAGATACTCGGTGCGGTACACGGTGAGCTGCAATCCGTGTGCCACTGCAGTGGGCAACTCGTCGTGCGGTTGCTCGGTGAGCACCAGCACCGGCGCGTCGATGCCCGCGGCCCGCAGCGCAACACCTTCCTGCACGAGCGCGACGCACAATCCGGTGGCACCACCGGCGAGCGCGGCGCGCGCCGCGGTGACGCCACCGTGCCCGTACCCGTCGGCCTTCACGACGGCCCACACCTCGACCGGCCACGCCGACACCACGTTCGACGCCAGCCGCCGCACGTTGGCCTCGATGGCGGCCGACGACACCTCGGCCCACGCCCACCGGCTCACCCGAGCGACTCCAGCACCGCCGGAACGTGGTCGGGGATGTCGCTCGCCACGAACCCGTGCACCGCAGCTGATCGAGCGGCGCGACCGTGCAACCACGCCCCGGCGGCCGCAGCGCGGAACGCCTCCACCCCCTGCGCCAGCAACGACCCGACGATGCCGGCCAACACGTCGCCGGTACCGGCGGTGGCGAGCCGCTCGTCGCCGGCGGTGACCACGAGCACGCGCCCGTCGGGATCGGCCACCACCGTGGCCGGGCCCTTCAGCAGCACCACACAGCCGGTGTCGGCGGCCAGTCGCCGCGCCGCGATGAGTCGATCGCCGCCCGGAGGCGTTCCGGTGAGCAACGCGAACTCGCCGTCGTGCGGGGTGAGCACTGTGGGCCGCGTACGGCGCCGCAGCAACGCGCCGGCGCCGTCCGCATTCCAGGCCATCGCGAACAGCGCATCGCCGTCGACCACCGTCGGCAACGGCGCATCGAGCACCACGGCGCGGGTCTGCGACGCCGTGAGATCGTCGCGGCCGATGCCCGGACCGATGACGAGCGCATGGAACCGGTCGAGCGAATCGAGCAGCGTCGTGGACCACGCAGCACCCTGCAGCGGCTTCTGCACCACCTCCACCGGCGCATCGACCACCAGACAGCCGATGCCACTGAGCTGCACCATGCCGGCGCCGCTGCGCAGCGCGCCGCGCGACGTGAGCGCGGCGGCACCGGTCATGCCCACACTGCCCGCCACCACGCGCACGGCGGTGCTCCACTTGTGCGCCGACACGGGCCGCACCGGCACCCACTCGGCCACGTCGGACGGTTCGAGCAGGTGCGCATGCGCATGTGCCGACACCCGGTCGCCGAGGCCGATGTCGGCGAGCTCGAGATGTCCCGCGAGCGCCGCCCCCGGCTGCAGCAGCAACCCCGGCTTCAACGCCTGGAAGGTGACCGTCACGTCGGCCGGCAGCACCGGACCATCGACCGCGCCCGTGAGTGCGTTCACCCCACTCGGGATGTCGACCGCGAGCACCTTGGCGCCACCGACTGCAGGCGGCTGCCAGGTGCCGTGGAAGCCGGTGCCGTACGCGGCGTCGATGACCAGATCGGCCGGTGGCAGCGTGGCCGGGCACTCCGCGGCGAGGTACAGCCGCACGCGAACACCCCGGTCGGCCAGTCGGCGCGCCGCCACTCGCCCATCGGCGCCGTTGTTGCCACGCCCGACGATCACGTTGACCGTGCGACCGTACGTGCCACCCATCAACCGCACGGCCGAGCGGGCCACGGCCGCGCCGGCGCGTTCGATGTAGGTGTGCACGTCGTGCGCCACGGCCATGTCGACGGCACGCATCTCCACGGGCGTCACGATCGGCAGCATCGCTGCGAGCCTACGCCGGTCGGTGTTCGGCGACGACGTGGGCGATGGCCACGAGGTCGGTGTGCGTGATGCTGAGGTGCCAGTGCGTGATGCCGCGATCGATGGCCAGTTCGAGCGCACGACCGGTGATGGCCAGCGACGGCGCACCCGACTCGGCACGCGTGACCCACACCTCGTGAAAGCCGAACGCGCCGAGTCCGAGGCCCATCGCCTTCATGACGGCTTCTCGCGCGGCGAAACGCGCAGCCAGCGATCGCACCGGATCGACCTTCGGCGCCACGTACGCCAACTCCTCGGCCACGAACAACCGCTCGCGCATCGTGAGGGTGCGCTCCAGCGAGGTACGGAACCGTTCGATGTCGACCGCGTCGACGCCCACCCCGACGATCATCGCGTCACCCGTTCAGGGCCGGCGCCAGTGGTCGGCCATGTCGGAGATGGGCAGCACCAGCAGATCGGCCACCGGCACGTCGGCCAACAGGTCGTCGCGGAACGTGCCCTCGGTCTCCGTGACCCAGTCGACCAGACGGTCGTAGCGGCGGTCGTAGCCCTGCAGCACGCCGCGCATCGTGGCAGCGGGCAGGCGATCGTGGAACCGCACGTGCAGCAGCGTGATGCCGGTGCACGTGCCGCCCTTCACCTCGGGCACGAACACCACGGTGCGACCATCGCTGCGACCGCGAGCCACCAGCACTTCCTTCTCGCTGGCCACGCGGCGCTTCGTGCCCAGCAGTTGCGAGTTGGTCTCCACCCGGCTGGGCACGTCGCGCGACAGCCCGCCGCGATCGACGATGGCGATGGTGGCGCCCTGTGCCGGGTCGCCGTCGATGGCGTAGCGGGTGTAGCCCACCACGGCGTCGACCGCCGGGTCGAGGTCGGCCAACACCTTCAACGTGCGATAGCTCAGCCGGTCGCGACCGGCGCCGGCTGCGAGCAACTCCTGCACGAGCGCCCGGTCGAGCACGCCCTCGTCGTTGCGGCTGATGCCGACGGTGACGGTCTTCGCCTGATGCTTGATGGCATCGACCGGCCGGGTGAGCTCCTCGATGGCACGAGTGAGCGCGGCCGTGATGTCGTCGACCAGCAGTCCCGGCGTGGCGATCTTGCCGGTGGCCCGCTGGTACGCCTCGAGCGGCGCATCGGCGGCGAGGTCGCGCAGTAGCCCCACCAGGCGCACGGCCGTGGAGGCCTCGAGGTGCCCGTCGTAGGTGCCGGCGCGCAGCGCATCGATGAACCGATCGGCGTGCGGCACGATGCCGGTGCGCACCACGCGCAGCACGGCGTCGCCGTCGGTCTCGTCGGCCAATGCGTGCTCGATGACCTCACGCGCCTCGCGCAGCGGGCGAGCCGACGCGTCGATGGCGAGCGCCGCCTCGTAGCCGAACAGGTGGCCGGTCATCGCCGACAGCACGAACGCGAGGGACGAGTCGACCGACGGCACGGTGAGCACGGCAGCGGCACCGGCGAATCGCTCGTCGGCATCGGTGGCCACCACGATGGGCGTGGCCTTGTGCGCCTTGTAGATGGCCACTTCCTTCGCGACGTCGTCGGCCGTGCCGCCCACCAGCCCGGCGGCGCACACCAGGATGAGCGGCTCGCTGGACAGGTCGATGTGCTTCTTGTCCTCGGTGACGTCGCAGGCGATGCTCTTGTAGCAGAGCTCGCTCAGCTTGATGCGCACCTCTTCGGCCGCCACCGTGTTGGGCCCGTTGCCGACGATGGCCCAGTAGCGCTTCGCCGGCGCGAAACGACGTGCCGCATCGGCGATGGCCGGGCGATTGGCGATGACCTCCACCATTGCATCGGGCAGCGCGCGCAGCGACGCGAGCAGTTCGTGGCGACGATGTGCGGTACCCATGCCGGCGGCCTCGGCGATGGCGCACGCGAGCAACACACCCGCGGCCACCTGCGCGTAGAACGCCTTCGTGCTGGCGACGCTCATCTCCACGTCGCGACCGTCGCTGGTGTACATCACCCCGTCGGCCTTGTCGGTGAGGTCGCTACCGCGACGGTTCACGATGGCCAGCACGGAGGCGCCACGGCCGCGTGCGAGGTCGACGGTGCGGTTGGTGTCGGTGGTGGTGCCGCTCTGACTGACCGCTACCACCAGCGTGTCGCGCATGTCGAGGCGAAGGTGGAAGCCGGAGAGTTCCGTGGCCGTGATGGCGTCGACATCGAGCGCCCCGACCGTGAGATCGTCGAGCACGGCGGCCATGCTGCTGCCCGCCACGAACGCAGTGCCCTGGCCGATGACCCGCACCTTGGTGATGCTGCCGTCGGCCAGCCGAGCCGCGATGTCGGCGGGGAACGAGCGATCGCCCAGCACCGCACGAAGACCCTGCGGCGTGTCGTGGATGCGTCCACGCAAGGTCTTGCGGAAGCTCTGCGGCGCCTCGCTGATCTCCTTCAACAGGAAGTGCGGCGCCGTACCACGGTCGATGTCGCGCGTGGTGACCTGTGCAGTGACGATCTCGTGCGTACCCACCGGCAGGTCGGTGCCGTCGTACGCCATGCGGCGCACGCCCGCCAGCTCGCCGGCGTGTGCACCCTCGAGCACGAACACCTGACCGCGGCTGCCGGTGCTCGACGGGGTCTCGCCGTCGACGCGCAGGTAGTGCGGGGTCTCCTCCACCACGCCGTACGGCTCGCTGGCCACGATGAACAGGTCGTCAGCAAGCCCCACGTACAGCGCCTGACCACTGCCACGCAACGCCAGGTACACGCTGTCGGGCGAGTCGGCGGCCTGCGCGCCGATGGCCACGCTGCCCTCGAACTCGGCCACGGTGCGACGGAACGACTCGGCGAGGTCGTGCCCCTTCTGCGCGTGCAGCGCCATGACCGCGGGGATGACCTTCGCATCAGTGGTGATGGGACCGGCGATGCGCAGGTGGTGGTTCACCTTGATGTCGGCGTGGTTGTCGACGTCGCCGTTCAGCACAGCCACCGTGTACGGGCACTCCTCGCCACCACGCTGCTCGCTCTGCTCCCCGTTCACCGGGTGACAGTTGGGCTCGGAGATGATGCCCACGCTGGCCCAGCGGGTGTGCCCCAGCACCGACACACGAGCCTCGTGCGAGGCGAGCGCGAGGCGCAGCAGTTGATCGGCACGTACCGCGGCGCGCAACGCCTTCACGTTGTCGCCCAGCTCACCGATCTCGGCGGCGGCCTTGTAGACGAAGCTCAGACACGGGCCCGCCATGCGCACCGAGCCGTTCTGGAACAACGGGTCGGCGAGACGCTCGGCCATCAACGCCGTCACGGCGGGGTCGGCTGCATCGAGGCCGTGGTGCCACACGAACACGTGGATGCCGGCGCTGTCGCGGCCGCGCACCTCCATGCGGTCGATGGCCGAGAGCGCCTGCTGCACGGCCAGGTAGCCGGCCACCGCCGCCACGCCCGGCTCGCGACCGGCGAAGTCGGCCACGGCATCGGCGGTGCGGATGCGGTCCTTGCGCACGGCCCACACCGCGTCGCGCAGGGCGAGCAACTCCGCGTTGGCCGCCTCGATCTCGTCGACGCTGAGCCCGGCGGCGATCTCGAGTTCGAGGTCGCGCGCGGCGATGCGGGCATCGATCTGGTCGAGCCGCGACGTGATGCCGGCCACCAGTTCGCTGCGTCCTGCGAGCGCCAACGCGCCCGGCACACCCTTCAACAGGCGGTCGACCTCGGCCACCGACACGGCGGCATCGACGAGCACCGGGCTGTCGACCGCGCGGTCGAGCAGTTGCAGCAGCTCGCTCGCGGCAGGGACCGACCGGGCTGACGGACGGGACACGATCGCAACGATGCCGCACATATGACGAACAGGTTACCGACGGGTGACCGTGCCCGGGGCGCAGGTCAGCCGAAGCGCTGCTGCACCGCCGCGGCGAGGTGCTGTGCCACGCGCTGCGCCAGGTCGTCGGTGGCGGCCTCCACCATCACGCGGATGAGCGGCTCGGTGCCGCTGGCGCGCACGAGGATGCGGCCGTCGCCCTCGAGCTCGCGCTCGGCGTCGGCGATCTCGGCCGCCAGTTCCTGGGCCGCATGCGGATGGCGCTCGGCCACCTTCACGTTCACCAGCACCTGCGGGTAGCCCACCATCACCTCGGCCGCCAGGTGGGCCAGCGAGTCGTGGTGACCGTGCACGTACTCGGCCAACCGCAATCCGGCCAACAGCCCGTCACCGGTGGTGGCGATGTCGCGGTAGATGATGTGCCCGCTCTGCTCGCCGCCCACGCTGAACCCGCCCTGGTCGAGCGCCTCCAGCACGTACCGGTCGCCCACCGCCGTGGTCACCACGTGCACGCCGGCTGCCTCCATCGCGCGGTGGAACCCGATGTTGCTCATCACCGTCACCACCACGGTGTCGTGGCGCAGTTCGCCGACCTCGCGCAACTGCAGTGCAGCGAGCGCGATGAGTCGGTCGCCGTCGATCACGCGGCCGAGGTGATCGACCGCGATGACCCGGTCGCCGTCGCCGTCGAACGCCAACCCCAGATCGGCGCCGTGCGCCACCACCGCTGCCGACAAGGACGCCGTGTGCGTGGCTCCGCACTCGTGGTTGATGTTGCGCCCGTCGGGCGCGGCGTGGATGACGGTGAGGTCGGCGCCCAGCGCGGCGAACACCGCCGGCGCCACCTGGTGCATCGCCCCGTTGGCCGCGTCGAGCACCACGCGCAGCCCGCGCAGCGATCCGTGGGCATCCACCAGATGCCGCACGTACCCCTCCACCGCCCGGTCCCATGAACTGATGCTGTCGGCGCCATCGCCGGGCGCACTCATGCTCGCGGGGAGGGCGGACTCGATGGCACGCTCGACGGCGTCGACCAGCTTCACGCCGCCGGCGCCGAAGATCTTCACCCCGTTGTCGTGCCACGGGTTGTGCGATGCGGTGATCATCGCCGCCGGGCATCCGGCCTCGGCCGCCAGCCACGCCAACGCAGGCGTGGGCACCACACCCACCGACACCGGCTCGGCGCCCGCCGCCGCGAGCCCGGCCATCACGGCCTGCTCGAGCGCAGGACCCGACTCGCGGGTGTCGCGACCCACCAGCCACCGCCCACCGCCGAGCACCGAGGCCGCAGCGCGACCGAGCGCCGTGGCGTACTCGATGGTGAGTTCGGTGAGCGCCACACCGCGCACACCGTCGGTGCCGAACTTCAGGGTCACGACCGTGGTCCTCCGTCTGGGTCCAAAAGCACGAATGCCCTCGGCAACAGCCGAGGGCGATCCGGGCAACGCTGATATCAGCGCTTCGTGTACTGCTTGGCCTTGCGGGCCTTGACGAGACCGTACTTCTTGCTCTCCTTGCGACGGGGGTCGCGGGTGAGCAGGCCGGCCTTCTTCAGCGCCGGACGGGCCTCGGGGTCGAGTTCGACGAGCGAACGGGCGATGGCCATGCGCAGGGCGCCGGCCTGGCCGGTGACGCCGCCACCGTGGAGGGTGGCATCGACGTCGTACGCCTCTTCGGCGTCGACGACGCGCAGCGCCTCGGTGACGATCATCCGCTGCAGCGCCGTGGGGAAGTACTGGTCGAACGCCTTGCCGTTGATGGTGTGCACGCCGGTGCCGGGACGGAGGCGGGCGCGGGCGACGGCTTCCTTGCGGCGGCCGGTGGTCTGGGTGAGCGGCTTCGTGGCCATGTTGATCTACCTAATGCCTTTGGTTGCTCAGCGGGCCTTGGCCGCGGGGATCTCGAGGACGACGGGGTTCTGGGCGGCGTGCGGGTGCTCAGGACCGGCGTACACCTTCAGC
>SXKB01000008.1 GCA_005778215.1 Actinomycetota bacterium
CCCACGCTGCGCACGCCGTTGGCGTTCGCCGAACTGCTCGAGCCGGGTGAGCCGACGATCATCTTCTACCGCGAGCCCCTCGCCCCCGAGATGACCATCGAACCCGGCGACGTCGACCTCGACGTGGTGGCCGACGTGCCCATCCTGTGGATCCCCGCCGGCACCCTCGCGGCCGAACCCAGCCGCAGCACGGTGCTGTCGCTGCTGGCACACCGCGCACGGCGCGAGCACACCGTGTTCGACCTCGACTGGCGCCCGGTGCTGTGGGGTGGCGACGAGGACCGTGCACGCGTTGCGATGGGGGAGGTGCTCGCGCACGCCACCGTCGCCATCGGCAACCGCGACGAGTGCCGCGTGGCGGTGGGTGCCACCGAACCCGACGAAGCCGCCGACCGACTGCTCGACCTGGGGTTGTCGGCGGCGATCGTGAAGATGGGTGGCGACGGCGTGCTGGTGGCCACCGCCGACGGCAGCCGCACACGCGTGCCACCGCGCCGTGTGGAGGTGGTGTGCGGCCTGGGCGCCGGCGACGCCTTCGGCGGTGCCGTGTGCCATGGCCTGCTGCAGGGATGGGACTTGGCGCGTTGCGCCGAAGCGGGCAATGCGGCCGGTGCCATCGTGGCCTCGCGCCTGATGTGCGCCGACGACATGCCCACCAACGACGAGATCGAGAGGATGATGGCCGATGGCGCTCTCTGACGAACAGTGGCGAGGGCTCATCGAGCAGCGTGCCACCGAGCCCGACGCTGCCGTCGCTGCGCTGCGCGAGCGCCGCCGCCGCCCGATGCTCACCGACGGACGGCTGTTCATCGTCGCCGCCGACCACACCGCCCGCGGCATGCTGGGTGTCGGCAACGACCCGTTCGTGATGGCCGATCGGCGGCGGATGCTCGATGCACTGCTCACGGCGCTCGCGCACCCGGGCTGCGACGGCGTGTTGGGCAGCCCCGATGTGCTGGAGGAACTGGCGCTGCTCGGTGCGCTCGACGGCAAGCTCGCGTTCGGCACCACCAACCGGGGCGGCATCACCGGCGCCGCCTGGGAGCTCGACGACCGACCCACCGCCTACACGCCGGCCGATCTTGCCGACTACGGCCTCGACGGCGGGAAGATGCTGCTGCGCATCGCGATGGACGACGCCGGCACCGCTCCCACGCTCGAGTGGGCGGCGAAGGTGGTGTCGGAGTGTGCCCGCCTGCGACTACCGATGATGGTGGAGCCGCTGCCGTACCACCACACCGGTCCGGTGGCACCCGGTACGGCGAAGCTGCTCGACGACGACGATGCGCTGCTGAAGGCGGTGGCCGTGGGCGCCAGCCTCGGTGCTTCCACCGCGTACACCTGGTTGAAGGTGCCGGCCGGCAAGGACCCCGCCCGCATGCTGGCGGGCACCACGTTGCCCGCGCTCATCCTGGGCGGCGCCCCCGGCCCCGACCCCGAGGCCACCTACGCGTCGTGGGAACGTGCCATGCAGGTGCCCAACGTGCGTGGCCTCGTGGTGGGCCGCGCCCTGCTGTACCCGGCCGACGGCGACGTGACGGCCGCCATCGAACGTGCCGCCCGCATCGTGAGGCCCGGATGACCGGCCGCCTGCACCACCCGGCCGGCACGCTCGCCACCGACGGGTTCCACGTGCACCTCGACCCGGCCACCGCCGGATGGGCCTACTCGGGCCTGCAGGTGGTGGGCCTCGGCGCAGGGGAGAGCCGCACGATCGAGCTCGGCGGTGTCGAGGCCGTGGTGCTGCCCCTCGGCATCATCGACCTCGCTGTCGATGTCGACGGCACCCCCTTCACCCTGCAGGGCCGCACCTCCGTGTTCGCCCGCGTCAGCGATTTCGCGTACGCCCCGCTCGGCGCCACCGTCACCCTCACTGCGTCGACGGCAGGCGACGTGGCCATCGCCACCGCACGGTGCGAGCAGCGCCTCGAACCCCGCTACGGCGCCGCGGCCGACGTGGTGATCGACGTGTTCGGCGCCGGCCCTGCCACGCGGCAACGCAACGCGTTCATGGCCCCCGAGCAGTGGCCGCACGCCGACCGGTTGATGTGCGTCGAGCTGCTCACGCCCGACGGCAACTGGTCGAGCTACCCGCCGCACCGGCACGACGAATCGCCCGAGTGCCCGGTGAACAACGAGGAGATCTACTACTTCCGCATCGGTGTGGCCGGCACGGCCGACTACTCCGACGACGGGTTCGGCCTCCATCGCACCTACACGCCCGAGGGCGACATCGACGAGAACGTCGTCGTGCACGACGGCGACGTGTTCTGCGTGCCGCGTGGCTACCACGGCCCGTGCATCGCCGCGCCGGGCTACCCGATGTACTACCTGAACGTGCTGGCGGGTCCCGGCGGCGAACGCAGCATGGCGTTCTGCGACGACCCGGCGCACCACTGGGTCCGCGACACGTGGACCGACATGGCGCCCGACCCCAGGGTGCCCATGACCGACGAGCAAGGAAGGCTGCCGCGATGAGCACGCGCATCGGTATCGGAGTGATCGGTTTCGGCTGGATGGGGCAGGCGCACAGCCGTGGTTGTCGCCGGGCGCCGTCGTACTTCCCCGATCGGGCGTACGAACCCGAGATGGTCATCGTCAGCGACACCGTCGCCGAACGGCGTGACGACGCGGTGCGGTCGTTCGGGTTCCGCGAGGCCACCGCCGACTGGCACGACGTGGTCACACACCCCGACGTCGACGTCGTGTTCGTCACCGCGCCGAACATGCTGCACGTCGAGATGGCCGTCGCCGCGGCGGCGAACGGCAAGCACATCTTCTGCGAGAAGCCGGTGGGGGGCACGCCGCCGCAGACCGTGGAGGCCGAACGCGCCGCCCGTCACGCTGGGGTGATCACCGGGGTGGGCTACAACTACCGCTGGGCGCCGCTGGTGCAGTACGCACGACAGCTCATCGCCGACGGCGTCATCGGTGAGGTCACGAACTACTACGGACGGTTCTTCTCCATGTACGGCAGCGACCCGCTGGGGCTGCTGTCGTGGCGGTTCCTGGTCGACCAGGCCGGTCACGGCGTGAGCACCGACATCCTCAGTCACTCGGTCGACCTCGCCCACTCGCTCATCGGCCCGATCGTCAAGCTGGTCGGCACGGGCGAGACGTTCATCCGCGAGCGCCCGCTGCCCAAGGGTGGCGGTACCCACTACGACCGTGGCGCCCCCGGCGACCCCACCGGCGCCGTGACCAACGAGGACTACGTGGGCATGATGTGCGTGTTCGAGAACGGTGCCCGGGGCACGTTCGAGGCCTGCCGGTCGATGGTGGGACCGGAGAGCCAGAACATGTTCGAGGTGTACGGCACCAAGGGCTGCATCCGCTGGAACTTCGAGAAGATGAACGAGCTGCAGGTGTACGTGGCAGCCGATCACGCGCACACCGGCTTCACCACGGTGTACGGCGGCGATCGCTTCCCGCACCACGGCCGCTTCGTGCCGGGCAGCGCCAACGGCATCGGCTTCGAGGACCTGATCTGCATCGAGGACCACGAGTTCCTCGAGTCGGTGGCGGCCGGCCGTCAGCACCGTCCGGGGTTCGCCGAGGCCGTGCAGTTCGTGAGCGTGCAGCAGGCGTTTCTCGACAGCTGGGCCGACGGTGCCTGGCACGACGTGCTCGACCTGACAGAGGAGTGACCGTGCGTCTCACCACCGCCGACGCCCTCGTGCGCTTCCTCATCGCCCAACGCACCGAGATCGACGGCGTCGAGGCGCCGCTGTTCCCCGGCGTGTTCGGTATCTTCGGGCACGGCAACGTGACGGCCCTCGGTCTCGCCCTGCACGAGGCGGGCGACGCGCTGCCCACCTGGCGCGGGCAGAACGAGCAGGGCATGGCGCTCGCCGCCATCGGCTATGCGAAGGCGGCACGCCGTCGTCAGATCATGGTGGCCACCTCGTCCATCGGGCCGGGTGCCCTGAACATGGTCACCGCCGCCGGGGTGGCGCACGCCAACCGGCTGCCCGTGCTGCTGCTCGGCGGCGACACGTTCGCGAGTCGCGTCCCCGACCCGGTGCTCCAGCAGGTCGAGCACTTCGGCGACCCCACCATCTCGGTCAACGATGCGTTCCGTCCCGTGGTGCGCTACTGGGACCGCATCTCCCGTCCCGAGCAACTCATCTCGTCGTTGCCGCAGATGCTGGCCACGTTGCTCGATCCGGCCGACTGCGGCCCCGCGTTCCTGGCGCTACCGCAGGACGTGCAGAGTGAGGCGTTCGACTTCCCCGACGAACTGTTCGCCACCACGGTGCATCGCATCGCTCGCCCACGCGCCGACGAACAGCGCGTGGCCGAGGCGGCGGCGATGCTGCGCACCGCGCAACGCCCGCTCATCGTGGCCGGCGGGGGAGTGCACTACTCGGGTGCCGAGGCCACGCTGCTGCAGTTCGCCGAACGCCACGGCATCCCGATCGTGGAGACCATGGCCGGGAAGGCATCCGTGCCGGCCCGCCACGCGCTGTACGGCGGTCCGCTCGGCGTGACCGGGTGCGTGGGCGCCAACTCCCTGGCCGCGCAGGCCGACGTGGTGCTGGCCGTCGGGACTCGACTCGGCGACTTCACCACCGGGTCGTGGACGGTGTTCAGCGATCCGGCGACGCGTCTCATCGGGCTCAACGTGGCGAGGTTCGACGCCGGCAAGCACCGTTCACTGCCGGTGGTGGGCGACGCGCTCGTCACGCTCGAGGAGCTCTCGGGTCTGCTCGGCGACACGTGCACGTCGGACGAGTGGCGTGCTGCGGTGGCGGTCGCGGCCGCCGACTATCACGGCTACATCGACGCCATCGCCGACCCGGCTGCGGTGGCGCCCAGCGGGTTGCCCACGTACGCGCAGGTGGTCGGCGTGGCCGATCGGGCACAGCAGCCCGGCGACTACGTGGTCACCGCCGCCGGTGGCTTCCCGGGCGAACTGAACAACGGGTGGCGGGCGCAGCACCTCGACAGCTTCGACTGCGAGTACGGCTTCTCCTGCATGGGCTACGAGATCAGCGGTGCGTGGGGCGCCAAGATGGCGCGCGGCGACGGTGAGGTGATCGTGTTCGTCGGCGACGGGTCGTACCTGATGATGAACAGCGACCTGTACTCCTCGGTGCTCAGCGGCCACAAGCTCATCGTGGTCGTGTGCGACAACGGCGGATTCGCCGTCATCAACCGCCTGCAGATCAACCAGGGCGGTGCGCCGTTCAACAACCAGTTGGCCGACACCCGGCACGAGCGGCTGGTGTACGTCGACTTCGCTGCGCACGCCCGGTCGATGGGCTGCCTCGCGGAGGACGTCACCACCGTCGCCGAGTTGGACGCCGCACTGGCGAGGGCCCGTGCGGCCGACCGCACCACCGTGATCTCGCTCCACACCGATGCCTACTCGTGGACCGAGGGCGGCGCGTTCTGGGAGGTGGGCGTGCCCGAGGTGAGCGACCGCCCGTCGGTGCAGGCCGCGCATGCGGCGATGCAGGCGGGCAAGCAGCAACAGAGGAGGATCTGATGGCACTGCTCGACGGAAAGGTGATCGTCGTCAGTGGCGGCACCCAGGGTCTGGGTGAGGCCACCGTGCGCGCCGTGGTGCGGGAAGGAGCGGCCGGTGTGGTGATCGTGGGGCGCGACGCGGTGAAGGGCGAGCAACTCGCCGCCGAGCTGTCGTCCCCGGCGACGCGAGCCGTGTACGTGCCGGCCGACATGGCCGACGCGGCAGCGCCCGCACGCATCGTCGAGGTCGTCGCACGCGAGTTCGGCGTGGCGCACGGACTGGTGAACGTGGCCGCCTCCACCGGACGCGACAACGTGTGGACGGCCGAGCCCGACGGGTGGGACACGATGATGGCCGTCAACGTGCGCGCCCCGTTCTTCCTGCTGCAGGGCCTGGCCGAACTCATCCGCGCCGCCGGCACCACGGGCTCGGTGGTGAACATCGGGTCGGTCAGTGGCCACGGCGGCCAGCCGTTCATCCTGTCGTACTGCGTGTCGAAGGGCGCGCTGGCCACGATGACGAAGAACGTCTCGTACGCGCTGATGCGGCACGGCATCCGCGTCAACCAGGTGAACCCCGGCTGGATGGACACCGCCGCCGAGGACGCCGTGCAACGCCGGTTCCACGGCGCCACCGACGGCTGGCTCGAGGCCGCCGAGGCCGGCCAGCCGACCGGGCGCCTCATCAAGCCACCGGAGGTGGCCGAGCTGATCGTCTTCCTGCTGTCGGATCGCAGCGGGATGATGACCGGCAACATCATCGACTACGACCAGTCCGTCCAAGGCGCCGGTGACGCACCGAAGCCCACTCTCCAGGAGACCCCGCAATGACCGCACAACCCGTTCGCATCGCCGTGCTCGGCGTCGGCCGCATCGGCAAGATGCACGCCGAACTCATCGCCCGCCAGGTGCCCGGCGCCACGCTGGCGATGGTGCAGGACGTCAACGGCGACGCCGCCGCTGCCGTGGGTGACGAACTGGGGGTGCCGCACACCACCGACGCCGCGGCGGTGTTCGCCAGCGCCGACGTCGACGCCGTCGCCATCTGCAGCAGCACCGACACGCACGTGCCGCTGCTCATCGCTGCAGCACAGGCCGGCAAGGCCATCTTCTGCGAGAAGCCGGTGTCGCTCGATCTCGCAAAGGTCGACGAGGCGTTGGCCGTGGTGGCCGCCGCGGGTGTGCCCATCCAGATCGGCTTCAACCGCCGTTTCGACCCGGCGCACAAGTCGGTGCGCGATGCCGTGGCGTCGGGCGCCGTGGGCGACGTGCACATCGTGCGCATCACGTCGCGCGACCCAGCGCCGCCGCCCATCGCGTACGTGAAGGTGAGCGGCGGTCTGTTCCTCGACATGATGATCCACGACTTCGACATGGCCCGGTACGTCACCGGCAGCGGGGTGGTCGAGGTGTACGCCCGCGCCACCGTGCGGGTCGATCCCGCCATCGGCGAGGCCGGCGACGTCGACACTGCCGTGGTCACCCTGCTCCACGAGAACGGCGCCATCACCACCATCGACAACAGTCGTCAGGCCGTGTACGGCTACGACCAGCGCGTCGAGGCGTTCGGTTCCGGTGGCATGGCCGCGAGCGAGAACCCCGCGGCCCACACCGGCGTGCGCCGCTCGGCCGAGGGCACGTTCGGCACCACCATCCCGTACTTCTTCCTCGATCGCTACATCCCCAGCTACGTCGACGAGTGGAAGTCGTTCGTCCGCTACCTCACCGAAGGCGGCGCGTCGCCGGTCGACGCCGCCGCGGGTCGGGCCCCGTTGGTGATCGGCCTCGCCGCGCTCACGAGTGTGCGTGAGGGCCGAGTGGTCCGCTGCGACGAGATCGGCTGACGGCCGTGGCTGGCGGGTGGTACTCGGTCGGCGACTGCCGTCTCGACGACCTCGTCGCGCTGGTCGACCGCGGGGTCGACATGGCGCGGTTCCCGCTGGCCGAGTGCCTCGACCACGGCGCGCTGGTCTACGACTCGTCCCACCTGGTGGCCGCGGCCGGCACGGCTGCTGGTCGTGCCGGCGTGCTGGCCGAACTGGCCGAGGCGTTCGGTGACCACGGCCCCGGCATCGCCGTGTTCACCGGGGCGTTCGCCGCCGACATGGTCGATCGGGCCAGCGACGTGTTCCGTGCCCTGATCGAGGAACAGCACCGCACCGGTGTGGCCGCGGGCGACCACTTCGCCAAGCCCGGTGCGAACGACCGCGTGTGGAACGCGCTCGAGAAGTTGGCGGTCGCTGCGCCCGGCGTGTTCGCCGACTACTACGCCAACCCGGTGATCGAACTGGTGAGTGCCGCCTGGCTCGGGCCGTGGTACCAGATCACGTCGCAGGTGAACGTGGTCAACCCTGGCGGGCAGGCGCAGGCGCCGCACCGCGACTACCACCTCGGGTTCCAGAGCGACGACGGTGCCGCGGCGTTCCCGCCGCACGCGCACCGGCTGTCGGCCACGCTCACGCTGCAGGGCGCGGTGGCGCACTGCGACATGCCGGTGGAGAGCGGGCCGACGATGTACCTGCCGAACACCCATCGGTACCCGCTCGGCTATCTGGCCTGGCGCCGGCCCGAGTTCGCCCAGTACTTCGCCGAGCATCACGTGCAGCTGCCGCTGCGCACCGGCGATGCCGTGTTCTTCAACCCGGCCCTCCTGCATGCCGCGGGCACCAACCACACCGCCGACGTGCGGCGCATGGCGAACCTGCTGCAGATCTCCTCGGCAATGGGTCGTGCGATGGAGTCCGTCGACCGCGACCGAAGGAGCCGAGCGCTGTACCCCGTGCTGCTCGAGTGGGTCGCCGCTGGCGCCGACGACGCCGCAGTGCGCCGCGTGGTGGCGGCGTCGGCCGAGGGCTATCCGTTCCCGACCAACCTCGACCGCGATCCGCCGATCGACGGCCTCGCGCCGCCGTCACAGGCCGACGTGGTGCTGGCCGCGCTCGCCGAGCGCCTCGACGTCACCGCCTTCGGTCAGCGCCTCGACGATCACGCACGGCGCCGCCGCACCACCTGACACGGCAGCACGCGCTGGTTTCTGGGCGCGATCTGTTCCGAAATGGCTTCTGGCGCTGATTCGTCCCGGATTCCGAGACGAATCAGCGCCAGAAGCAGCGATCCGAGCTGCCGCTCGGCGCTTTCCGCCGGCGAAACAGGACACCGGCTCTCAGTGGTGGCCGGGGAAGTTCTCCTGAGCGCGCCGGATCTCCTGCCAGGCGGCGTCCTTGCCGGCAATACCGGCGGTGGACGACGTCTTGCCCGGCTCGAGCGCCTTGTAGACCTCGAAGAAGTGCTGGATCTCGTTCACCAGCTGCGGGGTGAGGTCGTCGAGATCGTGCACGTGCTCCCAACGCGGCTCGTTCGGCGGCACGCAGATGAGCTTCGCGTCCTCGCCGGCCTCGTCGTGCATGTAGAGCACGCCCACCGGGCGCGCCTGCACCCACACGCCGGGATACACGGGGTCCTCCAACAGCACCAGCGCGTCGAGCGGATCGCCGTCGCCCCCCAGCGTGTCGGGAATGAAGCCGTAGTCGGCCGGATACGTGGTGGCCGTGAACAGGCGGCGATCGAGGAACACCCGACCGGTGTCGTGGTCGATCTCGTACTTGTTGCGGCTGCCTCGCGGGATCTCGATGACGACATGGATGCAGTCTGCGGGGAGTTCCTTCGGCATGTCCGCATGCTGGCACATCGCCGGTCCCGGCGCCGCACAGGTAGAACAGAGCGGTGCGTCTGCCTCAGAGCCTCCGTGTGTTCCGGCACGGGTCGTTCGCCATCCTCTGGAGCGGGTCGCTCGTGTCGAACGTGGGCACCTGGATGGAGACCGTGGCACTCGGTCGCTACGTGCAGGAGACCACCGGCGAGGCGAAGTGGGCCGGTCTCGTTGCCGCCGCCGGCTTCGTGCCCACCGCACTGGTGGGACTGCTGGGCGGTGCGCTGGCCGACCGGGTGAAGCGTCAGTACCTCATCACCAGCGCATCGCTCGCCGCTGCGGTCATCGCCGGTGTGCTGACGTGGATGGTGGCCACCGGTCGCGCCACACCCGGCTGGATCGCGATGCTCGCCCTGCTGAACGGCTCGGCCTCGGCGATCGGCTTCCCTGCATGGCAGACGGCGGTCCCCGACATGGTGCCCGAGGACGAGGTGCCGTCGGCCATCGGCCTGAGCAGCGTGCAGTGGAACCTCGGCCGGGTCGTCGGCCCCGCGATCGCCGGCGTCGTGATGTCCGTGTGGAGCATCTCGGCCGCGCTCATCGTCAACGTGGTCAGCTACTTCGCCGTGGCCGTCGCCGCGGCCGTGGTCACCATTCCGCCACGCATCGGTGTCGCGCCGAAGGGGCCGGTGCTGCGCACCATCGCCGACGGCTGGCGCACCGTGCGCACCACACCGGCGCTGCGGGTGATGCACCATGCGATGACGCTGAACTTCCTGGTCGCTGCCCCGTTCATCGCGCTCATCCCGGCCATGGTCGACCAGGTGCTGCAGGCCGGCAGGGGAGCGAACTCGGCCCTCGTCACCGCACAGGGTGTGGGCGCGGTGATCGCCGGCGTGGCATTGGGCAGTCTGGTGTCGCGATGGGGCGTCCGCAGCACGATGGTGCGCCTGATGGCCACCCTCGCCCCGGCGTTGGTGGCCTACGGACTCGCCCCGAACCTGTGGTGGATGGTGCCCGCGCTGGCCCTCGTGGGTGCCTGCTACATGGGTTCCCTGTCCACGTTCTCCACCATCGGCCAGACCATGTCACCGCCCGATTCCCGTGGCAGAGTGATGGCCATCAACAACGCGATGCTCGGCCTGCTGTACCCGATCGGTGCCATCTTCCAGGGATGGCTGGGCGACCAGGTCGGCCTGCGCGTGGTCACGGTGGGCAGCGGTCTGGTGATGGCGGCTGTGATGCTCGCGGTGTGGGCCACCCGACCCGGCTTCACGAAGGCGCTGTCAGCATGACCCCCGAGCCGATCACGCCGCTGGCTCCCCGGCCGGCCGGTCGCACGGTGTTCACCCAGGACTGGTTGCAGCTCACGTTCGTCCACTGGGCCGTCGACCCGGAGTTGGTGGCACCCCACCTGCCGTCCGGTGTGCAGCCCGACACGTTCGACGGTGCCACGTACATCGGTCTCATCCCGTTCCAGATGCGTCGCATCGGCCTGTTCGGCACGCCGGGCGTGCCGTACTTCGGCTCGTTCCTCGAGACCAACGTGCGGCTCTACGGCGTCGATCAGCAGGGCCGCCGTGGTGTGGTGTTCTGCTCGCTCGAGGCGTCACGGCTGGCCACCGTCGCCGTGACGCGGGGCACCGTCGGCCTGCACTACGTGTGGTCGCGCATGGAGTTGCACCGCGACGGCGATCGCATCGAGTACCGATCGCAGCGTCGGTGGCCGGGTCCTCGTGGTGCTGCCACGCACGTCGCCGCGCGCATCGGCGCCCCGGTCGCGCCCACGCCGCTCGACCTGTTCCTCACCTCGCGGTGGGGACTGTTCCTGCCCGACCGGTCGGGTACCACCCGCTACTGGCCCAACGAGCACCCGGCCTGGCCGCTGCGCGAGGCCACGCTCGAGCACCTCGACGACGGCCTGGTCGCGGCCGCCGGGTTCCCCGGTGTGGCCGCAGGCGAACCGGTGAGCGTGCGGTTCTCCGAGGGCGTCCGCACGCGGTTCGGCCCGCGACAGCGCTGACCGAGTTCACACAGCCGTCACGAATTCGTGACCGTGTGCGCGCGGTGCGTCGGTACTGTCGGCGGCGTGGAGACCTTCGTCGTCCGAGTCTGGCTGCCCGATCGCCCCGGTGCGTTGGGTCAGGTGGCCAGCCGCATCGGTGCCGTGCACGGCGACGTGGTGGGCATCGAGATCCTCGAGCGTGGCGGCGGGAGTGCGATCGACGAGCTCACGGTCACGTTGGCCGACGCCGACCTGGTCGACCTGCTCGTGAACGAGATCCGGCAGGTCGACGGGGTGGCGGTGGAGGACGTGCGGCCCGTGGCCCCGGGCCGTCCCGAGGGTTCGATGGCGGCGCTGCTGGCGGCCGAGGCATTGGTGACCGCGCCATCGGTCGAGCGGTGGACCACGGCGTGCTGCACGCTGCGCACGCTGGTGGACGGCGACTGGTCGGTGGTGATGAACCTGCCCGACGGCGAGGTGATCGGTCGGTGCGGCGACCCGGTGGGCCACGAGTGGCTGACGGCGTTCCTCAACGGTGCCGAGCACCTCGGCAACGAGCACGAGCACACCCCCGGCGACCTGGTGTGGACCCGCTTGCCCCAGCACGGTGCGGCCATTGCTGCCGGTCGCAGCGACCGTGTGTTCCACGCACGGGAGCGGCAGGAAGTGCACGTGCTGGGCCGCATCCTCGACGCCCTCCCCTGAGTCCATCGGGAAACAGGGGCGGGTTCGCGAGAGGGGTTGCGTAGAGTGCCTGTCTTGTGAAGCCCATCGCCAAGTCCACCAAGCTCGCGAACGTCTGTTACGACATCCGAGGGCCCGTGCTCGACCGAGCTCGCGAGATGGAGGAAGAGGGCCAGA
>SXKB01000049.1 GCA_005778215.1 Actinomycetota bacterium
ACATGCGGCGCAGTCGGTGACGGTGGTCGTCGAGCGCCTCGCGCTGCGCCAGCGCACCACCGAAGTAGCCGGGGCACAGCGTGACGGTGTTGGTGATGTTGGCGTTCAGACTGGGCACACCGAGCGCGACGAGCGCAGGGAACGACACCAGGGTGCCGCCCCCGGCGACGGCGTTCACCCCGCCGGCCACGAACGCAGCGGCGCCGGCGACGACCAGGTCACTCCACGCCGTCACGTGGGGTTCGTGGGCATGTTGGCCAACACCATGTCGACCAGCGCGGGCGCCTCGATGGCCGACGGGTCGTACCGCCAGTGGTAGGTGGCCAGGAAGCGGCGCCGACCGTCCTTCCACCACGAGGGCAGGCGCAGCTTCGCCGGCCGGCCGTTCGCCGCGAGCAGCACCCGCTCCAGTCGAGCGACGCACAGTCCGAAGTGCACCTGTGCCCGCATCGATCCCCACACCCGACGCAGGTAGCCACCGTGGAGGTGCTCGTACACGCCGAATGCCACGGTGCGGTGCTCGATCTCCTCGGCTGCGTGCCATGCCCACAGCTGCTGCCAGGCGCCGAAGCGACGGAAGCCCTCACCTGCTGCCGCACGCTCCATCATCGACACCGCCATCGCGCACGTCATCGCCTCGAAGCCCTCGGCGTACAACGCGTTGAAGCGGTGCGACCTGGTGGCGTTGTAGCGGCGGTAGTCGCGGTCGAGCCGGTCCTCCAGCGCCTTCAGTTCAGCCGCCACCTCCGGCCCGAGGCGTTCGTGGATGACGGCGTTCACCCGTGCATGGTTCTTGTGGTGCTGCGCTTCCTGCTGGATGAAGTGCTGCACGTCGCGGGCGAGCTCGGGATCGGTGATCTGCTCGGCCAGGGAGCGATAGGTGCGGATGAGGTACGGCTCGAGCACCGGCATCGTGAGCGAGAACGCTGCGAGGTAGCACTCGGCTTCGATGTCGTCGCCGGGGAAGATGTCGTCGAGTTCGTCGGGGAACTGGAACGACGCCTTGCGCACCGTGAGGTTGGCCATGCGGCGAGGCTAGTCGTCCACCTGTCCGCATGCTCCCGGGGCCGGCGCTCGACCTCGACGGGTCACGACAGGTCGGCGATCACCGGCAGCAGATCCTCCGGGTGCTCGCGCACGTACGCGTCGGCGGGCACCGGCACGCCGGACGAGTAGCCGACGGGCAGCCGCACCGTGCCGGCGCTGGAGCCGTAGAACACCTGCCACCCGTGGTAGCCGAGGTACGCGCGCTCGTCGTCGATCATGTTCTGCGCATAGGCGGTCACGGCACCGACGTAGCCGGCATTCGGGTTGTACCCGTTCAGCGCGGCCTGCATGTCGGCGGGAGCCCCTCGGTCGACGAGATAGGTGGCGGCACCGAGGATGGCGTCGCGCGCGACGGTGGGATCACCGTCGCAGCACTCGGCCCACGTGCTGGGCAGGAACTGCATCGGTCCCACCGCGCCCGCCGACGACACCCCCACGATGCGGCCCATGCGCGTCTCCTGGAAGTGGATGGCAGCGAGGTACTGCCATGGCACGCCGGTGGCCGCCTCGGCCTCGCGGTAGTAGCCGAGCAGTTCGTCGGCGGGCAGCGGGTCGACGATGGTCCACGCCGGCAGTTCGGTGGGCGGGTCGCTCGGCGGCTTGCCCGCGGCGTGGTCCACCTGGGCCTGACGGGCGGCCAGATGGTGCTGCAGCGGTGCCAGTGCCACGGGGTCCACCAGACCCGCCAGCTCGACGTGCCACTCGGGGCGACGGTTCACCATGCGGTAGGCCAACTGCTGCCGCCGGCCGAGTGCATCGAGTTGCGCAGCGTCGGCCTGCGGGTCGCGGATGCCGGCCTCCACCGCCGACAACTCCGCGGCGAGCGCGTCCACGTCGTCGAGCGACGGCACCGTGCTCGTGGTGGTGGGCGGGTCGGTGGCGGGTGACGTGCTCGGTGCGGCCGTGGTGGCGGTCGAACCGGTCGAGGTGGACGACTCGGCCGACTGCTCGTTCGACGTGCACGCTGCCATCGTGACCGCGGTCATCATCCCGAGCAGCACGACACGCCGACGCATCCCGGAAGGATGCCACCTCACGATGGGGCAGCCAGGTGTCGGTTCAGCTCGGCCACTCGTTGGGATCGTCGGTCTGTGCCATCGCACCGATCGCGAACACGGCACCCGAAGGGTCGCGCAGCACCGCCATCGGGCCCATACCGGTCACGTAGGGCGGCACGACCACGCCGCCTCCGTTGGCTTCGCATGCGGCCGCAGTGGCGTCGGCGTCCTCCACCACGAAGTACGGCAGCCAGTGGGTGGGTACGTGCTCGGGGAAGTTGTCGTTCATCGTCATCACCCCGGCGATCGCACGACCGTGCAGCATCACCACGTGGTACTCGGACGGCGCGCCCTCCATCGCAGCGAACTCCCATCCGAAGACGTGCTCGTAGAACGGCATCGCCGACTTGGGGTCGCGCACGTTGAGCTCGTTCCACACGAGCGTGCCCACCTCGTTCACGAGCGCCGCACCGGCATGGTTCGGGCCTGCCTGGAACAGGCCGACGAACCCACCGGCCGGATCGACTGCGAACGCGATGCGGCCGTTGCCGGCGGGCAGATCCATCGCCGGTGCCGCCACGGTGCCACCGGCTTCGCCGACCCGGGCGAGTGCCGCGTCGCAGTCGTCCACGTTCACATAGGTGGTCCATGCGGGCGGGCCGGCCATCGCCGGTCCGACGCCGGCGACGGGGAGGCCTGCCTTCTCGAAGATCCGGTAGCCGCCGAACTCCGGGCCCTGTTCGGGCGCCGCCCAGCCGAAGAGCGCACCGTAGAAGCGGACCGCGGTGTCGGGGTCGGCGCTGCTGACATCGATCCAGTTCGGGACGCCGTGGCGGTAGGACGAGATGTGCGGCATGGGAGACCTCCTTGCGATGGGAACGAAATCCTAGGCACGCTGACACCACCCCTCGGACCGGCCACACCCGAGCGCCGTCGCAGTAGCGTGATCGCGATGAACAGCTTCGTGCTCACCGTGCTCGGCGACGACCGCCCGGGCCTCGTCGACCAACTGTCGGGCGTGATCACGGCACACGGTGGCAACTGGGAGCGCAGCCAGATGGCGCGCCT
>SXKB01000050.1 GCA_005778215.1 Actinomycetota bacterium
GCCGTCGTTGTCGAACACGGCCACGCGCTCGGCCGGTGCCAACGCCTCGGACGCGTGCACGAACGACACCACCGCGTCGAGCGTGGCCCCGTCACGCCACGACGGCAGCGCAGCCCGGATCGATGCCATCGAGGATTCGCTCATCCCAACACTCCCAGAGCCGTGCCGAAGGCCTTCGCCCCGAGCACACCGAACAACACCATCATCACCGTCGCGTTGTTCGCGATCAGCCACGACTTCCATTCCGCGAGGATGGCGGGCGCGCGATCGCCGAGCGCGAAGTACACCACCACCGGCGCCGCCACCGACACCGAGGCGACGAGCACGAACAGCAGCAGCGCACCGGCCGCCGCCCCACCTGTGGCGCCGGCCTGCGCGATGCCGGCACCGGCGCTCGCTGCCAGCGGCAGGTTCTTCGGGTTGGCCACACACGCCACGAACGCGAGTGCGCACGCCTTTGCGGCACCCATGCCGTCGACGGCGGCGAACAGCTTCGGCTGCTCGGGCTCCTCGCCCGGTCGGGGGCGGCCCCGCCACTGCTTCGCCGCCAGTGCGAAGAACAGCGCAGCGACGAACAGTTGCGCGATGTCGATGCCGTCGCTGACGTCGGGGTCGGCTCCCGCGTCAGCCGCCTCGGCCAGCACGAACGCCACCCCGGACACGGCGGCCACGCCCACCAGCCACCCCACCAGGAAGGCGGGTCCGTTGGCGCGTGCCCGCACCGACACCAGCATCAGGATGACCAGCACGATGGGGATGGGGCTGATGGCGATGCCCACCGCTGAGGGAAGCGACTGCCCGAACGCGCTCCACATCATGATGTCGGCCCTTCGTCGCGTCGTGCGGGTTGGTCGGTCATCAGCCACGCCTCGGCGTCGCGATACCCCTTCTCGGTCGACTCGAACAGCCGCTCGGTGGCGGGCACCAGGTGCACCGGGCCCTCGAGGTCGAACCGGCCCGTGCGGTGCAACTCCTTCACCACGCCGGCACTGACGCCCGTGAGGGTGAGGGTGCCGTTCACGGCGGCGAGTTGCTGGGCGTACTGCTGCAGCACGGCGTAGGCAGTGGCGCCCAGGGAGGTGCGGCCGCGCAACCGCAGTACCACGGCCGGCCGCTCGCAGCCCGCCGGATCGGGCAGCCGCACCTGCAGCGTGCGAGCGCCGGCGTAGTACAAGCTGCCGTACACGGTGAGCGCGGTGACGGCGTTCGAGCGAAGGTGCGTGGGCGCCGGGCGTTCGGCGGCGCGGCCCTCGTCGTCGAAGTACACCTCCATCACGCTGAGGTCGAGTGCTTCACGGTTCAGCTGCAACAGCATCGACAGCGCAACCCCGATGCCCACGGCGGCCGCCACCGGCAGCGTGAGCGTGGCGACGAACGTGGTGACCATCGCGATCTTCGGGTTCACGCCGGTCTGCCACACGGCGTGCGCCTCGCCGATGCGCAGCGAACTGACGGCCGCCACGATGAGCACGGCGGCCAGCGTGGGCACGGCCACGTAGCCGACCGGTTCGGACAGCACGACCAGGATCACCAACATCCAGAGGCCGCTGAAGATGGCGGCCCAGCGAGTTCGGCCGCCGACGGCCACGTTGAGTGCGGTCTGGCCGACCGAACCGCCGACGGGCATGCCCTTCCAGAGTCCGGACGCCACATTGCCCGCTCCTTGGGCGATGAAGTTGCCGTTCGGATCGCTGGGCGAGCCGTCGCGGTTCGGCGCCGCTTCACTGACGCCGGCACCCTGCACCAGCACGATGGCGGCCACGGCGAACGCGCCGAGCAGCACCGACACCGACAGGTCGGCGAACCGGGGGATCGCCGGGAGCGGCAGCCCACCGGGGATGTCGCCGATGTCCTTCACCTTGGCCACTCCCTCGACCGACAGCAGTTGCGCCGTGACCGTGGGGATGATGAGCGCGACGACGGCCGCGAACGACGCCACCTTCGTGCGGCTCAGCAGCACCAGCAGCGCGATGGCAGAGAGACCCACCAGCAACGAGGGGAGGTGCCAGTCGCCCGGGCTGGTGATCACGTTCCAGGCCCGGTACACGGCGAGCCCCCTGCCCGGATCGGTGCCGGTGAGGTCCTGCAGTTGGCCGAAGAAGATGTTCGCGGCGACGCCGGTGAGGAAGCCGATCATCACCGACTGGGTGACGAACCGGGTGTAGCGCCCGAGCTTCGCGACCCCGGCGGCCACCATCAGCACGCCGGCCAACAGCGTGAGCAGGGTGATGGAGCGGCTGCGTGCGTCGGCATCGAGACCCTCGATGGCCGAGCCTGCCGCCAGCGCGGCCGCACTGGTGGTGGTGATGACCATCAGCTTCGTGCTGGCGAACACGCCGCCCACAGTGGGCCCGGCGAAGCTGGCGTAGAGGCCCTGCACGGGGGAGACACCGGCAAGGATGGCCGCAGCCATGCCGTCGGGCACGCTGCCGATGGCGCTCGGCAGGCCGGCGACCACGTCGCTGCGCAACTCGCGCTTGGTTGCTCGGAGCGACCTGGGGATCCGGATGGTCATCGTTGCAGACGCTAGATCGTGGCAGGCTGTGCAAGATCACCCGAACGGGGTGATCCGACGGTCGCTCCCCGGCCGTAGCGTCACGATCGGGCCGTCGTTGGGGTGTGCCCGTACGGATTGAGGAGAAAAGATGCTCGCAACGTTCGCAGTCGGTCAGGTGCTCTGGTCGATCTTCTGGTTCTTCCTGTTCTTCATGTGGATCATGCTGGTGTTCCAGATCGCCGGCGACCTGTTCCGCGATCCCGAGCTCGGTGGCGGCGCCAAGGCGCTCTGGCTCTTCTTCCTGATCTTCGCCCCGTACCTGGGTGTGCTCGTGTACCTCATCGTGCGCGGCAAGAGCATGAACGAGCGTGCCGTCGCCTCGATGAAGGCCCAGGAAGCTGCGATGCAGCAGTACATCCAGCAGGCCGCCGGCACCAGCGGTGGCGCCGCCTCGGAGCTCGCCAAGCTGGCCGAGCTGCACGATGCCGGCAAGCTCACCGACGCAGAGTTCGCCGCGATGAAGGCGAAGCTCCTGGCCTGACCTCCGCCGGCCCGGCGCGGCGCACGCCGTCGCGCCGGGCCCTCGGTGGTGTTCCGGCAACACTCGTCGTATGGCGGACGAAGCGCCCTCCCCGGCCGAGCGGACGATTCGTCGCGTCGGCCTCACGGCCTGGACCGTGATCGGATGCGTCGTGGTGCTCGTCATCGCCGTGGCCGCGCTCGCGGCCATCAGCGAACTGGTGTTGCCGTTGGTGTTCGCCGTCATGCTCGGTGCGGCGGTGTACCCGCTGGCAGCACGCCTGCAACGGTGGATGCAACCTGCGGCCGCGGCGGCCGTGGTGGTGCTCGGCTCGCTCGCCGGTGTCGGCCTGGTGGTCGTGCTGGTGGTGCGCAACGTGGTGCGCGAGGCCGACGAGATCGCCCGCCAGATCGACCTCGCCATCGGCGAGATGGGTGGCTCGGGCGACCCGATCGGCCTCGACCAGGCAGCGCTCGAGCGTCTCGCCGACGCCGTGAAGGCCGCGGCGGCGTTCATCGGCCGAGGCATCGTCACGCTGTTCGTGGGCGGCGTCAGCGCGGTCACCGGGTTCGTGGCCGGCATCGTGTTGGCCGTGCTCATCGGGTACTACGTGTTGAAGGACGGCCCGCTCATCAAGCGCTGGCTCGTCGATCAGTTCCCCGCCGCGGCACGCGCCGACGTGGCCGACTTCCTGGGCACCGGTGTGCGTGCCGTGCGCAGCTACTGGGCCGGCCGCACCGTGCTGTCGTTCGCCGTCGCGCTCGTCATCTCGGTCGTCAGCCTGCTGATGGGCCTTCCGCTGGTGGGCACCATCGCAGTGGTGAACTTCATGGGGGGCTATGTGCCGTACCTCGGCGCCTTCATCGGCGGTGGCCTGGCCACGCTCGTCGCCCTCGCCGACGGTGGCCTGGGCTCGGCCGTGGTGATGCTGCTCATCGTGCTCACGTGCAACCTGCTGCTCGAGAACGTGCTCGAACCGCGGGTGATGAGCACTCGTCTGAGCATCCATCCGCTCGTGGTGCTGCTCGCCACCACTGCGGGTGGCATCATCGGCGGCATGGTCGGTCTCATCCTCGCGGTCCCGGTGGCCGTGCTCGTCATCGACCTCGTGCGACGCCTCCGGGCCAGTGGCATCGCCGAACGCATCCCGCTGAAGGTGGCCGCGTTGCCCCACGTCGGCCCAGATGTCGATCACTGACTTCTGCATCATCCTCGTCGCGGGGATGGCGGCGGGCACCATCAACACGGTCGTCGGTTCGGGGTCGCTGATCACGTTCCCCACGCTCGTGGCGCTGGGCTACCCGCCGCTGCTGGCCAACGTGTCGAACAACATCGGGCTCGTGCCCGGTTCGGTGTCGGGGGTGTACGGCTACCGACGCGAGTTGGTCGGCCAACGCGCTCGCCTGCGCCGCCTGGTGCCGGCCTCGCTGCTCGGTGGCCTCAGCGGATCGACACTGTTGCTGCTGTTGCCGAGCACCGTGTTCCAGAAGGTGGTGGTGGTGCTCATCGCCATCGCCCTCGTGCTGGTGATCCTGCAGCCCACGCTGTCCCGGCGTGTCGCCGCTCGGCGCGCCTCGGGCGTGCCCCGGCACCACGACGTCACGGCCGGGTTGCTGGCGCTGGTGTTCGCCACGGGTGTGTACGGCGGCTACTTCGGCGCCGCGCAGGGCATCATCCTCATCGCCACGCTGGGCATCTTCCTCGACGACGACCTGCAGCGGTTGAACGCCACCAAGAACGTGCTCGCGATGACCGTGAACGCCGTGGCGTCGATCATCTTCATCACCCGCACCGACGTGGACTGGAAGGTGGTCGCCGCCATCGCGATCGGCTCCACCATCGGCGGCCAGATCGGCGCGCGGGTGGGCCGCCGACTCAACCCGAAGGTGCTGCGCGCCGTCATCGTGCTGGTGGGCCTCACCGCACTCGTCCGCCTGCTCTGAGCAACGACTACGTTGACGCCGTGACTGCACGACGGGTGATCATCACTGCCGCCGCGTCCGGGATCGGGCGTGTGGTGGCCGGCGCATTCGTGGCCCAGGGCGATCTGGTGCACCTCTGCGACATCGACGAACGGGCCCTCGAGGCGGTGCGCACGGAACTGCCCTCGGTGCGCGCCACGCGGGTGGATCTGGCCGACGGCGAGGCCGTGGACGAGTGGGTGCAGGCCGCCCTCGCCGAGCTCGGCGGTGTGGACGTACTGGTGAACAACGCCGGCATCAAGGGGCCCACCGCGTTCGTGGAGGACGTCACGCCCGCCGAGTGGCGCGAGAGCCTGGCCATCGGACTCGACACCCAGTACCTCACCACCCGCCGAGTGGCGCCGGTGATGAAGGCCCAGGGGAGCGGATCCATCGTCAACATGTCGTCGATGGCCGGGGTGTACGGCTACGGCCGGCGCACGCCGTACGCGGCGGTGAAGTGGGCAGTCATCGGCCTCACCAAGTCGCTCGCGGTCGAGCTGGGCCCGCACGGCGTGCGCTGCAACGCCATCTGCCCCGGGTCGGTGGCAGGTGCGCGCATGGACGCCGTCATCGCCGCGGAGGCGACCGACCGCAAGGTCGACCCTGCCGTGGTGCAGGACGAGTACCTGTCGGGGCAGTCGATCAAGCGGTTCGTCGAACCGCAGGAGATCGCCGATCTGTGCCTGTTCCTCGCCTCGCCGGCCTCGTCGATGATCAGTGGTCAGGCCATCGGCATCGACGGGCACACCGAGGCCTACCACCTCTGACGCTCCCGGATCGTGAGCGACAAGGGGCTGCGGGCTACGTTCCTGTCAGCGATCGCTGACCAGGAGGTACCCAGATGACCGGTGGTGCGTTGAAGAGCGCCAGCATGGACGATTTCGACCTGCGCATGTCGGAGGGGGTGCGGCCGTTGTACGAGGCCGTGAAGGCCTTCATCCGCGACGAGGTCGACCCCATCACGGAGGAGTTCCATCGCCTCGGCGCCAACCGCGCCGACCGCTGGAGCTGGGCCCCCGGTCAGCTCGAACTGCTCGACACCGTGAAGGCCAAGGCCAAGGCGCAGGGGCTGTGGAACTTCTTCCTCCCCAACGCCGAGACCGGCGAGGGCCTCAGCAACCTCGACTACGCGTACATCGCGGCCGAGCTGGGCAAGAACCGCCTGGCATCGGAGTGCCTGAACTGCTCGGCACCCGACAC
>SXKB01000051.1 GCA_005778215.1 Actinomycetota bacterium
GGATGGCAAGCCGATCTCTCACGCCAGTCCGAGGGCCGTGTGACCGCGCGCCGCAGCATGCCGCTGCCCACCGCCGAACTGCGCGTGATCTGCCAGCCATGACCGTGCGCCCCGCCCTGGGTGGTCGCCGGGCGGGCTGACCGTGCCGAAGTACTGCTTCACCAGCTCGGGGTACTCGCGCAGGGCGGTGTCCATGTCGCAGAACAGGATGCCCTGGGCCTCGAGGTCCTCACGGTTGCGGTGGAACACGACTTCGCTCTCGTACTGAGCGGTGACACCGGCGAGGTACTTGCGCTCGGCCTCGGGGATGCCGAGCTTCTCGTACGTGGCCTTCATCTGCTCGGGCAGGTCGTCCCACTCGCTGACCTGATCGGTGGCCGGCTTGAGGTAGTAGAAGATGTCCTGGAAGTCGATGTCGGGCATGTTCACCGCGAACCACTCGGCCATCGGCTTGCGGTCGAACAGGTTGAGGCTGCGCTGGCGCAGCTTGGTCATCCAGTTCGGCTCGCCCTTCCACCAGCTGATCTGGTCGACGACGCGGTCGTTCAGGCCCTTCTCGGGCTTGAAGGCGTACTCGACGTCGGTGTCGCTCCAGCCGAGGTCGTACTTGCTGAGGTCGAGGTCGAAGGAGGTCATCGTGGACGTCCGATCCATGAGGGGCGAATTAGCACTACGGACATAGTAACAATTCGAATCAGTGTTGCCCACCCGAGCTGGTTGCGCTGACAACGGCCTGGTCAGGCGAATACGTTGTCGCAATGCTCCGACGCTCGTTGGCCGCTCTGCTCCCCCTCACGGCGGCCGTCGTGATGCTCGCACCGGCAGCTCCCCTCGCCCACGCCGACGACGACGGCCTGACGTTCGAGAACACCACCACCTACACCATCGACGCCGCGGCGAGCGTGGTGCGCGTGGTGGCCGACCTCACCCTCACCAACACGCTCCCCGACCAGGTGAAGGGCAACATCATCAACCGGCGGTACTTCACCGGCATCTCCTTCCCGGTGCCGTCACAGGCGGTCAACCTCGCCGCCACCACACCGAGCGGACGAGCGTTGCGCACCACCCCGCGAGCCGTGCCGGGCACCGACGCCTACCTCGTCCACGACATCGACTTCGCCAGTGACCTGTACTACCGCGAGTCCGAGCGGGTGCGGGTCACCTACGACATCACCGGGTTGCCGCCGCGCAGCGAGAACCCGTCGCGGGTGAACCCGGCCTATGCAGCGTTCGACGCGTTCGGCGTGGGCGACGACGGCAAGGTCACCGTGCGCGTCGTGGTGCCGCCCGGGTTCGTGGTCGATGCCTTCGGCAGCGACGCGCAGCAGACCGTGGAGAACGGCAACACCGTCTACACGGCCACCAACATCCCGAACCCCGACGAGTTCGACATCTTCATCTCCGCCCGCAACGACGGCGCGCTCACCAGCACCGAGGTCAGCACCCCCGACGGCGACGAGTTCGACGTGCGCGCCTGGCCCGGCGACGCCGAGTGGCAGGCGTTCGTCACGGCACAGATCGAGGACGGCGTGCCCGCGATGGCCGAACTGATCGGCCAGCCGTGGCCCATCGACGGTTCGGTGGAAGTGCGCCAGGCATACACGCCCTACCTGTACGGCTACGCCGGCTGGTTCAGCGCACGCGACAAGGAGATCGAGATCGGCGAGGACCTCGAGCAGGAAGTGGTGCTGCACGAGTTGTCGCACGCATGGTTCAGCGACGACTGGTTCGGTGACCGCTGGCTCAGCGAGGGCTTCGCACAGGTGTACTCCAACAAGGCCGTCGCCGAACTCGGCGGCGATGTGGTGGAGCCCACCACCATCGACGACACCGATCCCGGCCGCGTGGCACTGAACGACTGGGGCGACCCGAACTTCACCGACGGCGCCGACGAGGTGGAGGCCTACGGCTACAACGCTTCGTACGACGTGGTGCAGCGCATCGTCGACGAGATCGGTGACGACACGATGCGCGAGGTGTTCGCCGCCATCGCCGACCGCACCATCGCGTACGTCGGCGACGCCGAGCCGGAGGACGTGAACCGATCCACCGACTGGCGCCGGTTCCTCGACCTGGTGGAGGAGCTCGGCGGTTCCACCGAGGCGCGCGACCTCATCGAGCAGTACGTGGCCGACGAGTCGCAGGTGACGATGCTCGAGGACCGAGACGACGCCCGCGAGCAGTACGCCGCCCTCGACGAGCACGGCGACACCTGGGCGCCGCCGTTCGAGGTGCGCGAGCGGATGAACCTGTGGTCGTTCGACGAGGCGGCCGAGCGCATCGACGAGGCCGAGGCGGTGCTGACGCTGCGCGACGAACTCGACGACAAGGCCGAGCAGCTCGGCGCCGAGTACCCGGCTACCTTCGAGGCCGACTACGAGGCGGCCGACGACGACGCACTGCCCGAGGTGGGTGCGGCGGTGCAGGAGCAGATCGACACGGCCGACGCCGTGCTCGCCGCCGTCGCGGCAGAGGCCGAGGACGACGGCCTGTTCGACACGATCGGACTGTGGGGCACCGACCTCCCCGCCGACCTGGCGGTGGCCACCGCAGCGTTCGAGGAGGGCGACCACGACGCTGCGCGTGCCGCGGCGCAGGAGGTGGTCGACACCGTCGAGCAGGCCGGCAGCGTGGGCACCAAGCGCGCCCTGTTCAGCCTGGGCGGGCTGGTGTTGTTCATCGGTCTCGTCGTGCTGGTGGTGGTGCTCGTCCGCCGCCGACGCCGGCCTGTGCCCATCGGGGAGTCCGAGTCCGTCGAGGAGACTGACGCGGAACCTGCGGCGGAACTCGACATCGTGGCCGAACCTCCGACCCCGCTCGCACCCGAGCCCTCGCCGGAGTCTGGGCGCGATCTGTTCCGAAATGGCTTCTGACGCTGATTCGTCCCGGATTCCGGGACGAATCAGCGCCAGATGCATCGAACCCAGCTGCTGTTCTGTGCGGGCACCCGGGCCGACCGGCCGTCTCGCCTGACCTTGCCGATCAGTCGCGCTCAGGGCGGCTCAGGCGGCGGTGATGCTGGTGGTGGTGGCGCGGCCGAGTTCGATGAAGATGCACTCGCCCGGGCAGGCCAGCGCGGCGTCGATGACACTCTGCTGATGACGGGGATCGACGGTGGCGAGGCTGCCCGATCCACCGGGGTCGTTGAGTGCCAGGCCGTCCTCCGCCACGTAGGCGATGCCGTCCTCGAGCTGCACGAACACGTCGTGGCAGTGGTCGATGCACAGTCCGTCACCCGTGCACAGATCCTGGTCGATCCACACCCGCATGGCGCCGCACGCTACCGGCAGCCGGATCGACGTGCTCGGTCGTGCCACTACCCTGCGAGGCGTGCAACCCCCCATCGCCAAGCAGGTTCCCCACACGTGGACGCGACCCACCGGCCCGGCCGACGACCCGTGGGCGTGGCTCCGCGACCGTGACGACCCCGACACCATTGCCTACTTGGAGGCCGAGAACCGGTGGAGCGACACATGGTTCGCCGAGCACTCACCACTGGTCGACACGATCTTCGCCGAGATCAAGTCGCGGGTGCAGGAGACCGACCTGTGGGCACCGGTGCGCAAGGACGACTGGTGGTACGTGGGCCGCACCGAGGAGGGCTCCAGCTATCCCATCCACTGCCGAGGCCGCAGCGCCGCCACGGCCACCGACCAGGTGATGCTCGACGAGAACGCCGAGGCGGCGGGGCACGACTACTTCGCCATCAACACCTTCGACGTGAACCCACAGCACACCCTGCTGGCGTGGAGCAGCGACACCGACGGCAGCGAGCAGTACACGATGCGGTTCCGCGATCTCGCCACCGGCGAGGACCTGTCCGACGCACTCGAGGGCACCACCTGGGGCGGCACGGCGTGGTCGGCCGATGGCCGCACGTTGTTCTACGTGACCGCCGACGAGCAGATGCGACCGTCGTGCGTGTGGCGGCACACGCTCGGCACCCCGCAGTCCGACGACGTGAAGGTGTACGAGGAGGACGACGAACGCTTCTACGTCTACATCGACCTCACCCGCAGCGGTGAGTGGATCGTCATCGACACCGCCAGCAAGATCAGCACCGAGGTGCGGCTCATCCCGGCCGACCGACCCGACGCCGAGCCACTGCTGGTGCGCGAACGCACGCCCGATCTCGAGTACGGGCTCGAGCACTGGGGCGACCGGTGGGTGGTGCTCACCAACCTCGACGCCACCGACTTCCGCCTGATGACCGCGCCCATCGAGCAGCCGCACGTCTGGACCGAACTCACCCCGCACGTCGCCGGCCACCGCATCACCTCGGTGGAGGCGTTCGCCGATCACCTGGTCCTGCACGAGTGGGCCGACGCCCAACCTCGCCTGCGGGTGCTGTTCCGAGACGGCACCGAGCGCGTACTGCACGTGAGCGACGAACCGCACGACGTGGAGCTGGAGAGCAACCCCGAGTGGCGCGCCACCACGGTGCGCTACACCCTGCAGTCGCTCACCACGCCCGCGTCGGTGTACGAGGAGGACGTCCGTACCGGGGAACGCGCGTTGTTGAAGCAGACACCGGCGCCGGGTCTCGACCTCGGCCAGTACACCGCCGAGCGGTTGTGGGCCACGGCCGCCGACGGCGCACAGGTGCCGGTCGACATCGTGCGCCATCGCGACACGATGGCCGACGGCACGGCTCCGATGCTGGTGTACGGCTACGGCAGTTACGAGGCGTCCACCCCGCCGTGGTTCAGCGTGGCCCGGGTGTCGCTGCTCGACCGCGGCCACGTGTGGGCCCTGGTGCATCCTCGCGGTGGCGGCGAACTGGGCCGCGAGTGGTACCTGCAGGGCAAGCTCGAGCACAAGCGCAACACGTTCACCGACACCATCGCGTGCGTCGAGCACCTCGTCGCACAGGGCTGGGCACATCCGGAGAAGGTGGCCATCCGCGGCGGCAGCGCCGGCGGCCTGCTGGTGGGGGCCTGCATCACCATGCGCCCCGACCTGTTCCGCGCTGCGGTGGCGGAGGTGCCGTTCGTCGATGCGGTCACCACGATGTCCGATCCGTCGATCCCGCTCACCGTCACCGAGTGGGAGGAGTGGGGCGACCCGCGCACCGAGCCGATGGCGTCATACATGCTGAGCTACTCGCCGTACGACCAGACGGTCGCCACGGCGTATCCGGCGATCTACATCACGGCTGGGTTGAACGACCCTCGCGTCAGCTATCACGAGCCGGCGAAGTGGATCGCGAAGCTGCGTGCCGTGCGCACCAACGACGCCACGTTGATGATGCGTTGCGAGATGGACGCCGGGCATGGTGGCCCGAGCGGCCGCTACGAGGTGTGGCGCGACGAGGCCCGCGTGCTCGCGTTCGTGCTCACCGAACTCGCGTAGCGATCACAACGTGGCGGCCACCACGGCCACGGCGATGAACACCATGTTGCGCGCCACGCTCGCTGCCCCGATGGGCTTCGGCGTCAGCGAACCGAAACACGCACATGGAGGTCGGCGTCCCTGTGCCAGCCGCACCACCAGCAGCACGGTGAATGCCGCGAGCACCCCAACCGCGCACCACGCCACCACGTGCCGCTGGAACTGCACGAGCAGCAATGCGCCGAGCACGGCCTCCACGTACGGCACCATCGACGACACCGTCGATGGCACGCCCAGGTCGGATGCCTGCGCACGCCACGCTGCAGGGGCCGCCAGCTTCGTGATGGCCGCCACCAGGAACACCAGACCGGTGATGACGGCCGCGACCACACCCATGCGCCGAGGCCCGTTCAGCCGAGCTCGACGTTGAGCCCCTCGCGGGCCACCAGCAACTGCATCCCCTCGCCCACCACGCAGCCGTGCAACTCGTCGAGTGCCGAGTCGGTGCGGGTGGGGTCGTGGTGGAACAGGGCGAGCCTCTTCACGCCGCACTCCTGCGCCAGCCAGATCGCGTAATCGACCGTGCAGTGGCCCCAGTTGTTCTTCGCCGGGAACTCGGCCGCGGTGTACTGCGAGTCGTGGATGAGCAGGTCGGCACCCTCCGCCAGGTCGCGCGCACCCTGGGTGAGCGAGAACGAGCCGTCGTGCGGCTGCTGGTGATCGCTCATGTAGACCACGCTGTGGCCGTTCCACTCGACGCGGAAACCGAGCGTGGGACCGAGGTGCGGCACCAACCGCGACCGAACCTTCACGCTGCCGATGGTGAAGTCGTCGTCGTTGAGTTCGTGGTACCGCACGGTGCCGGCGAACTGCGCAATGGTGACCGGGAACACCGGCGGGCAGATCATCTCCTCGAACACCTCGGTGAGCGGGCGGCCGTCGTCCTGCTGCGGCGCGTAGATGTCGAGTTCGGCGCCCGGCTTCAGGATGGGCGTGAAGAACGGCAGCCCCTGGGTGTGGTCCCAGTGCAGATGGCTGAGCAGGCACGTGCCGCGGAACGGCTCGGCAGCGGTCTGCGTGGCGCCGAAGTACCGCGCACCGGTGCCGAGGTCGAACATGATCGGCTGCTCGCCGGGAATGCGAACAGCGACGCACGACGTGTTCCCGCCGTACTTGTGGGTGTCTTCGCCATGGCAGGGCGTGGAACCACGCACTCCATAGAACGTGACCTGCATCGAACCTTGGTCCCCGATGTGGGTCACCATAGTCGCCACCCAGGTTGCGGCAAACCGCCCCGTACGTGACCATTGTCATGGCGCGACTACGTTGCGCTCATGACCGCCACGGAGCAGCAGACCGTCACCGCGAACGGCGTGGAGTTCGCCGTCCTCACGCAGGGCGACGGCCCGCTGGCGCTGTGCCTCCACGGTTTCCCCGACACCGCACACGGGTGGCGGCACCTGTTGCCGGCCCTCGCCGACGCCGGTTACCGGGCCGTTGCACCGTTCCAGCGCGGCTACGCGCCCACCGCCGTGCCCGCCGACGGCCGGTATCAGTCGGGCGTGTTGGGCGTCGATGCCAACGCGCTGCACGAGGCGCTCGGCGGCGGCGACGACGCCGTCATCATCGGGCACGACTGGGGCGCGTCGGGCACGCACGCGGCGGCGGTGCTCGAACCACAGCGGTGGCGCAAGGTGGTCACCATGGCGGTGCCGCCCGGGCCGGCCATCGCCATGGCGTTCCTCGGCAACTTCGAACAACTGAAGCGCAGTTGGTACATGTTCTTCTTCCAGCACCCGCTCTCCGACCTGGTGGTGCCGGCGAACGACCTCGAGTTCATCGAGAAGATCTGGCGCGACTGGTCGCCCGGTTACGACGGCACCGCCGACGTGGCGAACGTGAAGGACGCGCTGCGCGATCCCGCCAACCTCGCAGCGGCGTTCGGCTACTACCGCGCCACGCTCGGCGACGGGTTGAAGGACCCCGCGCTCGACACTGCTCAGGCGGCTGGTTCGCAGTTCCCCACGCAGCCGATGCTGTACCTGCACGGCCGCAACGACGGCTGCATCGGCATCGAGGTGGCCGAACTGTCTGCCGGCATGGCGCCCGCCAACATCGCGTTCGAGTTCGTCGACGGTGCCGGCCACTTCCTGCAGCTCGAGCGGCCCGACGTGGTGAACGCCAAGGTGCTGGAGTTCCTGGCGTGACCCGCCCGGGTGCACCCGCGTTGCCCGACGGGCTGGTGGTGTTCGTGAAACGCGAGTGCGAGACGTGCCGGATGGTGGCGCCACTGCTCGCCGAGTTCGCCGCCACCGTGTACACCCAGGACGACGCAACCTTCCCCGACGGCATCGACGCCACCCACGACGCCGGTCTGTCGTGGAGTTGGCACCACAACATCGAGACGGTGCCGACGCTGATCCGCGTCGTCGACGGCGTCGAGGTGGAACGCACGGTCGGTTGGCTGCGCGACGACTGGCAGCGCATCACCGGGATTCCCACGCTCGGTGCAGCGTTGCCGGTGATGCGCCCGGGGTGCGGCTCGATGTCGGTCGACCCCGACCTGGCGCCGCGCCTCGCCGCGGCGTTCGGTGGCGACGTGCTGAAGTCGCGTCGGCTCGAACTCGCCGAACTCGACGACGAGTTCGAGATGATGTTCGACCGCGGGTTCACCGACGGGCTGCCGGTGGTACCGCCCACGGAGGAACGGGTGCTGCGGATGCTGGAAGGCACGCACCGCGACCCACAGGAGATCGTGGCCATCGTGCCGCCCGACCTGGTGCCCGTCACCGTCGAGAAGGTCGCGGTCAACGCCGTGATGGCCGGCTGCAAGCCCGAGTACCTGCCGTGGGTGCTGGCAGCGGTGGAGGCCGTGTGCACCGACGAGTTCAACATCCACGGTGTGTTGGCCACCACCATGCCGGTCGGGCCGGTCATCGTGTGCAACGGGCCCGGCACCCGCGCCATCGGCATGAACGGTGGCGGTAACGCACTGGGGCAGGGCAATCGCGCCAACCTCACCATTGGTCGCGCCGTGCAACTGGTGGTGCGCAACGTCGGCGGCGGCCGCCCCGGCGAGGTCGATCGGGCCACGCACGGCAATCCGGGCAAGATCAGCTTCTGCTTCGCCGAGCTCGAGACGTCGTCGCCGTGGACCTCGCTGGCGCAGTCGCGTGGGTACGACGCACACGCCGACACCGTGACCGTGTTCGCCGGGGAAGGGCCGCGTTGCATCGTCGACCAGAAGGCTCGGACGGCCGAGGAACTGGCCACCGTGTTCGCCGCGTGTCTGCGCACGTTGCACAACCCGAAGCTCATCATCGCGTTCGATGCGATCCTGGTGGTCGGCCCCGAGCACGCCAGGGTGTTCGCCGAGGCGGGCTGGGACCGCGACCGGGTGCTCAGCGAACTGCACGCACGACTGCAGTTCCCCGGCAGCGAACTGGTGCACGGCGCGGGCGGCATCGCCGACGGCGTGCCCGAGCACCTGCGCGATGCGCCGGCCCTGCCGAAGTTCCGCCCCGAGGGCATCCTGCTGGTGCATGCGGGTGGCGGCGCCGGGCTGTTCTCGATGATGATCGGTGGCTGGGCGAACGGCGCCACCGGTTCGCAACCCGTCACCTGGCCGGTCGCCTACGCTGGTGCCACCGCCGGAGCAACGATGAACGGAGCGGCAGGATGAGCAGAGTGGTCCTCGACCCCACCGGCGAGCGTTCGGTCCCACACCGCGAGCGCCTTCCCCGACCCGCCAGCTTCGACGGCCACGTCATCGGCCTGCTCGACATCTCCAAGCCGCGGGGCGACGTGTTCCTCGACCAGCTGCAGCTGCGGCTCACCGAGGCCGGCGCGCAGGTGCGTCGGTACAAGAAGCCCACCTTCACGAAGCCCGCACCGGTCGATCTGCGGCACGAGATCGCCACCCAGTGCACGCTGGTCATCGAGGCCCTCGCCGATTGAGGCAGCTGCACGTCGTGCAGTGTGCACGACATCGTCGATCTGGAACGCCGGGGCCTCCCCGGTGTGTTCGTCGCGTCGGCGGAGTTCGTCGACGCGGCCATCGCGCAGTCGAACGCGCTCGGTTTCCCTGATGTGGCGCGTGTGTTCACCCCGCACCCCATCCAGGACCGCACCGACGACGAGATGCGGGCCTACGCCGATCTGGCGTACGATGCCATCGTCGCCTCGATCACCACCTGATCGCGGCGGCCTGCGGGCCTGACGACAAGGTGGACCAACCCCCGATGATCTCCCGATTCCTCGCCGCCGCCGGCGTGCTGGCGGCCGTTGCAGCACCCCTGGTACCGGTCGCCGACGCGCCCGTCGCCTCGGCGGTGTCGTGCACCGTCACCGTGCGTCTCACCCCCGGGGTCACCAACGCTGCGGTGACCTGTCTGGAACAACGGCTGCAGGAGCTCGGCTACGCGAGCATCGTGGTCGACACCCGTTACGACGCCGTGTCGGTGGGGGCCGTGCGCGACTTCCAACGCAAGCGCGGCCTGTACGCCGACGGCATCGTCACCTCCATCACGGGGCGTCAGCTCGGCCTCCGCGGTGCGCTGCCTGCAGCCGGCAGCCCCAAGGTCACCGTCCTCGGCGACAGCACCTCGGCAGCGATGCGGTGGTACGACGAAGCGCGCAACGAGACTGCCATCTACGACGTGATGGGCACCACCTACGACCTGCAGTGGTCGGTGGAGAGCTGCCGCCGGCTGATGGCCAACAGCTGCGTGGGGCGCACCGATCGCGGCTCCGGTCTGCGCTGGACCCCGGTGAGCGTGCTCCCCGAGATGCGCACCAACCTCAAGGGTCGCCTCGGTCAGGCCGTGGTGATCATGGCGGGCTACGACGACTACCCGAGCATCGCCGACGACATCGACGCCATCATGGGCGAGGCCGAGTCGCAGGGTGTGTCGCGCGTGTTCTGGCTCACGTATCGCACGTCGAGCTCGTACGGCTACGGCGCGTACTACGCGAACCACAACGCCACCCTGCAGGCCGCCAAGGTGCGCCACCCGAATCTGGTGGTGCTCGACTGGAACGCCTACACCCGCTCGCAGCCGATCACCACGCAGCGCGCCTGGTTCGAGCGCGACGACATCCACATGACCCGCGCCGGCGGCATGGCCCTGGCGCAGTACCTGAAGTCGAGCATCGACGCGAGCGAGATCACCGAGTGCACCGCGGTCAACACCCGCGCCGGCACCACACCGCCCGCAGTGGGCACGCCCACCACCCCGCCGGGTGCACAGGAGGGCTTCGTCGGCATCCGCCCCGTGCGCGTCTTCGATTCGGCGTCGCTGGGCCTCGGCAAGGTGGCCGCGGGCCGCATGGTCACGGTGAACCTCGAGCCGTCGCTCACCGATGCCAACGCCGGCAGTGCCGTGCTGAACGTGACGGCCATCAACCCCTGCACCGCTGGGCACCTGACGGTGTGGGACTGTGCCGCTCGACCGAACACGTCGAACGTGAACTACGAGAGTGGTCGCACCACCAGCGGCGTGGCGGTGTCGCTGATGACGAACCGCTCCGTCTGCATCTACACCCACGCGCCGGTCGACCTGCGGGTGGAACTCACGGGATGGTTCGCACCGGGCGGCACCCTGTTCCACCCCGTCGGACCCGTGCGGTGGCTCGACACGCGACCGGCGAGAACTGCCGTGACTCCCACCAAGGGCGTGCTCGCCGGCAACCAGATCGACGTACCGATCGCCGGCATCGGTGGTGTGCCCGCCACCGCAACCGGCGTGTGGCTCAACGTCACCGCAGAGGCGTCCGGCGGTGCGCCCACCGGACTGCAGGTGTACCCCGGCCCGTGCGGCACTCCGCCGGCGTCGGGCACCGTCGCCGTGCTCGGCGGCCGCGCCGCCGCGACCGGCACGCTGTTGGCGCTGGGCGCGAACGGCGGCGTGTGTGTACGCGCCGGGTCCGGTGCCGTGCACGCCATCGTCGACGTCGCAGGATGGTTCCACGACGAGTCGGTGGAGGGCGGCCTGGTCTACCGCGCAGTCGCGCCGACGCGAGTGCTGCAGTTGGTGGACATCGCGGCCCAAGGATCACGCGCCGTCACCATCGATGCCGTGTCGGTGATGAACGTGACGGCGGCGAACAACGGCAGCACCAGCCCCGGTCACGTCACGCTGCGCCCCTGTGGCGGCGCCGACACGAGCTCGCTGGTCAACTACGCGGGCCGCGAGAACTCGGCCAACCTCGGCGTGGTGGCCCCGGGCACCAGCAGCCAGGCCTGCATCGTCGCGGCCACGGCCACCAGGGTGCTGGCCGACCGGAGCGGCGTGTTCGTCGTTCCCTTCGTGTGACCCACTGCGGTCAGGGCAGGCGCAGTCGATCGCCGTCGCGCACCACCAGGCCGTCGTGCACCAGCGACGCCACCAGCCGGTCGGCACGATCGGTGGCACAACCCATCACCGCCGCGACGTCGGTCACCGGCACCGGGCGCGACGACAGCACTCGCATCAGACGGCCTCGCGCCTGCCGGTCGCTGCCCTCGAACCGGGCCTGGGTGCGACTCACGCCGGCGCTACCGATGGCAGGGTCGTCGCCTCTCCCCTGCCAGGCACAGGTGTCGACCAAGGGGCACTCGGCACAGCCCGGGGCGCTGGGCCGGCACAGCACGGCGCCGAGGTCCATGAGGCACTGGTTCCAGGCCCACGCGTCGCCGGCGGGCACCTGCGCGTCGGCCAGCGTCTGCACCTGCTTGGGCGTGAGCCGAGTGCCTTCGTGCCGGGCATACACCCGGGCGATGTTCGTGTCGACCACGGCGGCGTCGGCCTCGAACGCGAAGGCCAGCACGGCACGCGCCGTGTAGGCACCCACCCCGGGCAGGGCGAGCAGCCCGTCGAGCGAGCGGGGGAAGGCACCCAGGCGCTCCACCTCCATCGCCGTGGCGTGCAGGTTGCGTGCCCGGCGCGGGTAGCCGAGCCCCTGCCAGCAGCGCAACACGTCGCCCAGCGGCGCGGCAGCACACGCCGCGGTGGTGGGGAACTCGGCCAGGAACGCGTGCCACTTCGGGATCACCCGAGGCACCTGTGTCTGCTGCAACATCACCTCGCTGACGAGCACCTCCCACGGATCGCGGGTGTGTCGCCAGGGCAGGTCGCGCAGCCGTGGCACTCCCCACGCGAGCACGCGCCCGGTGAGGGTCATGGGGTCAGTCCCAGGCGGTGTCGCCGTCGTACGGACGCGGCCGCTGCGGTGCGAACTCCCGCTTCCACACCATCACGCGGCGACGGAAGTAGCACACCTCCTTGCCGTCCTGGTTGAACGCCTTGGTCTCCACGGTCACGATGCCGCGGTCGGGCTTGCTCTTGCTCTCCTGCACGTCGAGCACCCGGGTCTCGGCGTGGATGGTGTCGCCGTGGAACGTGGGGAACTTGTGCTGCAGCGTCTCGACCTCGAGGTTGGCGATCGCCGCACCGCTCACGTCGGGCACGCTCATGCCCAGCACCAGCGAGTACACGAGGTTGCCGACCACCACGTTGCGGCCCTGCACGCTCTGCTGCGCGAACCAGTCGTTGGTGTGCAACGGGTGGTGGTTCATCGTGATCATGCAGAACAGATGATCGTCGTACTCGGTGATGGTCTTCCCCGGCCAGTGCTTGTAGATGTCGCCCACCACGAAGTCCTCGAGGTGGCGGCCGAAGGGGCGCTCATGAACGGTCATGCGTGCGACGCTAGTCAGGACTGGTCGTCCGCTCCACCTCGGCTCGGGCCACGGGCCGGCCACTGCGGCTCGGGTTCGCCCGGCGGCTGATCGTTCGGCAGCACCGTGGGCGGCGGGATCGGGGCATCGTCGTAGGCGGCACCGTTCGACGGATGGCCTGCCACCGATTCGGGGATGCGCCGCCGTCGACCGAATCGAGCGGCGAAGTCGAGGGCGCTCTCCCGGTTGGTCTCGGTCTCGGCGGCCAGCTCGCGGAGTGTCTTCAGCTTCTCGCGTCGGTTGATGCTCCACGGACCGAACCGGAGGCTGGCGTACATGAGGGCGCCGAGGACCATCGGGAACCAGTACTGCGCGAACCGGTAGCTGAGCACGCCGAGGGTGGCCTCCGAGCGAGTGAGCCCGAAGCCGACCAGCGTGGGGATGAGCACACCTTCGATGACGCCGAGGCCACCGGGGGTGATGGGGATGACGGCGAGGACATTGGCGAGACCGAACGCGATGATGAGGGCGTCGGGATCGACGGCCGGGCCGAACGCACGCAGGAACACCCAGAGCGAGGCCATGTCGAGCACCCAGTTCGCGGCGGCCCAACCGGCCACGCGCACGAGCAGCTGGCGATCGGCGGCCAGGTCCTCCAGGCGACCGCCCACCTGGCGCACCGCAGCACCGGCGCGCTCCTCGCTGAAGCCGAACTTGCGGGCGAACCAGCGCAGCAGCCGTTCAGCGCGAGCAGCGCCCTCCATGAGACCGAACACCAGGGCGGCGGCGGCGCCCATGATGACGACACCGGCCACCGCGGCCGTGCCGTAGAGCGCGTTCACACCGCGGGCGGGGATGGACACGATGAGGCCGCCCCACAGGATGACGTTCAGCATCACGGCCGAGCCGAGGCCGGCGGTGGCGAGTGCGAACCCGGCATCGGCGCCCTGCGCGCCGGAGAGCGTGAGCAGGCGGTAGCCGAGCGCCGAACCGGCGGCGCTGCCACCGGGCACCACGCTGCTGAGCGCCTTGGTGCTCATCTGGATGCGGAACAGGCGCAGCCGGGAGATGATCTTGGCGCTCTCCCCCAATGCAGCCCGGGTGAGCAGCGAGTAGCAGAACAGCGCCGACAGTTGCAGCACCAGGCCCGCCGCCAGCAGCGCAGGGTTCACCGTGCGCAGATCGGTGGCCGCCTTGCGCAGGCCTGGGATGAGCGGAATGACGAAGAACCAGACGACGAGGGCGACCGCGAGCGCCTTCAGCGTGAGGCGGACCGGACGGACGCGACGGGGGCGCGGCGGGCCACCCGTGTCGTCGAGCGAGACGCGGGGCAGCTCACCGGTGAGGGGTCCCGGGTCGTACGTCACGCAACATTGCTAGTCGATTTCGGTGCCGCGGCACCGACACGTCGGGTCGCCGTCAGCCGTGTGCGGCCTCGATGATGGCGCGCAGGTGCACGTTCAGCGACGGTCGCAGATCGGCCGCCACCTTGCCGAGGTGCACCATCACCAACTCGCGGTCGGGCACCACCACGGTGTACTGGCCTTCGTAGCCGTGGCACGCCAGGCTGCCCGGATACTCGCGCCACAGCCACCACTGGGCGCCGTAGTCGAACTCGCCCTCGGGGTCGCTGGCGGCCCAGGTGCGAGCGTGGTCGCGCCAGCCGGCCGGCAACACGCGGGTACCGTCGGCGGCCACACCGTCGTTGCGGTACAGCTCGCCGAACCGGGCGAAGTCGCGGGCGGTGGCGAACACGTAGGACGAGCCGATGAAGGTGCCGGCAGCGTCGAACTTCGGGATGGCCGAAGTCATACCGGCGGGTGCGAACAACCGGTCGTGCAGGAACGCCTCCATGCCCTCGCGTCCACCACCGACGACGTCGCCGACGATGCGGGCGATGATGTTGGTGGTGCCGCTCGAGTAGTTCCACACCGTGCCCGGTTCGTGTGCGAGGGGCAGCGCGGCGGCGTACCCGGCCACGTCGTCCTTGCCCTCGCCGAACAGCATCTCGATGACGTGACTCACCGAGCCGTCGACGTAGTCCTCCACGAACAGCAGCCCGGGCTGCATGTTCAGCAGCTGCTGCAGCGTGATGGCCTCCTTGTCGGTGCCCTTCCAGGCCGGTACCGCCGCAGGCACCGCAGGGTCGAGCCGTCCCTCGCCCACCAGAATGCCGACGGCGGCGTGGGTGATGCTCTTCGCCATGCTCCAGGAGATGAGCGTGTCGTCGGCGGTGACCGGGCCGCCCGGGCCGAACATCGTGTCGGGCTGCGCGCCATAGCGTTCGAACACCACCTCGCCGGACTGCATCACCACCAGCGCGAGGCTGGTGCCGTGGGCCGCGTCGGGCGCGAAGAGGGTGTCGGCGGTGGCGCGCACCGCGTCGAGATCGATACCGGTCATGAAGCCCGAACGTACACCGGGGCGGGTACGTTCGACGCCGTGACCGCCCCCGTTCCCGACGTCGCCACCGCCCTGGGCACCTACCTCGACATCGTCGACTCCGTCGATCCGGCGCTGGTGGAGGGCCTGTACGTCGTGGGGTCGTATGCGTTGGGCGACTGGGTGCGGGGTGCCAGCGACATCGACGTCGTCGTCGTGACCGCCGAGCCGGCCACCGACGACGACCAGGGCAACCTGCGCACGGTGCACGCGCTGCTGGCCGAGCGGCAACCGCTGCCGTTCGTCGACGGCCCGTACCTGGCGTGGGGCGATCTGGTGGTCGAGCCCGCCACCGGCCTGCACCGCCCGTGGACGCTGCACGGCGAACTGCACCACGACGGCGACTGCTTCGAGATCAACCCCGTCACCTGGTACACGCTCGCCACCTATGGCGTCACCGTGCGCGGACCCTCGCCCGACACCATCGGCATCCCCGTCGACACCGAGGCACGGGTGCGGTTCGTCACCGACAACCTGCAGACGTACTGGGCCGAACTGGCCGACGACGTGGTGAGGGCATGTGCCGAGCAACCCGACCGCTCCTTCGCAGGCGAGTCGTTCGTGTGGTGTGCCCTCGGTGCGTTGCGGCTGCACTACACGGCGTTCACCGGCGACGTCACGTCGAAGCGGGGTGCCGGCGAGTACGGCCTGCAGACGGTGCCCGAACGCTTCCACCCCGCCATCGAGGCCGCGCTGCACGTGCGCGCCAACGGCGAACGCGGCGAGGCACCGAGCGCGCTGATGGCCGACGCCGGACAGCTCGTGCGCTGGGTGGTCGACGACGTGGTCGACGCGCTCGACTAGCCGTCGACCGGCGAGGTGAGGTCGATGCGCACCTCGCGCACACCGTCCTCGATGACGATCTTCACGTCGTAACCCGCGTGGCGGAACACCTTCGTCATCGAGTGGTTCTCCAGCAGCACCGATGCGGTGAACGTGGTGATGCCGTACTCCGGCGCGAGTTCGATGAGCATCGCGAGCAGCAGCGTGCCGATGCCACGGCCTTGCTCGCCGTCGGAGGTGACGAACGCGACCTCTGCGTCGGGTGTGCCCTCGGCCGGTCGCATCCACCGCCCCACCGCGATGATCTGGCCGTTCTCCACGGCCACGAGCGCGCAA
>SXKB01000009.1 GCA_005778215.1 Actinomycetota bacterium
ACGGTTGATCTCGTCGGCGAGCACGATGTTGGCGAACATCGGGCCGGGCTGGAACACGAACGACTCGGTGGCCCGCTGGAACACGCTCACGCCCACGAGGTCGGCGGGCAGCAGGTCGGGGGTGAACTGCACGCGCTTCCACGTGCAGTCGATCGACGCGGCGAGCGCCTTCGCGAGGCTGGTCTTGCCCACGCCCGGCACGTCCTCGATGAGCAGGTGGCCCTCCGACAACAGGCACATCACCGCCAGGTCGATGGCCTCGCGTTTGCCGTGCACCACCGACGCGATGTTCTGGGTGATCGCGTCGAAGAGCTGCGCGAACGTGGGGGAGGGCGGAATGGGGGCGGCCGTCACGTGCGACAGGGTAGACGCGTCTCGGTGGCCTGCCGTATCGGGGTGCCGGGATGGCGGCAGGCGAAGTGACTACGGTCGTCCGGGTGAGCACCTGCTACCTCGCCATCGATGTCGGCGGCACCAAGCTGGCGGTCGGCATCGTCGCCGACACCGGTGAGGTGCTCGTGCGCGACCGTGTGGCGACGCCCACCCGCGACGTGTGGCCGGCGTTGTCGAGGGTGGTGCTGCGCGTGCTCGCTGCCGCTCCCACGCCACCGGTGTCCGCCGGCATCGGCTGTGGCGGACCGATGAACCCCACGACGCGTTCGGTCTCGCCATTGCACATCCCGTCGTGGAAGGAGTTCGCTCTGGCCGACGAGGTCGAGACGCTCACGCAACTGCCCACCGTGCTCGACAACAACGCCAAGGCCGTGGCGCTCGGCGAGGCGTGGTGCGGTGCGGCCATGGGCGTGCGTGACTTCGTGGCGGTGGTGATGGGTGCGGGTGTCGGCGGTGGCATCGTGTCGGGCGGCAAGTTGCTCGAAGGCCGCCTCGGCAACGCCGGCCACATCGGCCACATCGTGGTCGAACCCGAGGGCCGTGACTGCCGGTGCGGCGGCCGGGGCTGCCTCGAGGCGTACTGCAGCGGCCAGGCCATCGAGGACGAGACCGGCCGCCCGCCGCAGCGTGCGCCGCAGGCCATCGTCGAACGTACGGGTCTGCTCACCGGGCGTGCGCTCGCCTCGCTCGGCGCCATCTGCGACCTCCAGATGGCGGTCATCGGTGGCTCGGTGGCGCTGGGTTTCGGCGAGCCGTTCTTCTCCGCCGCGCAGCAGGAACTCGACCAGCGCGCCCGGCTGTCGTTCACCTCCGGATTCCGTGTGGTGCCGGCCGGTCTGGGTCAGTTGGCTCCGCTCGTCGGTGCGGCTGCACTGGCCCGCCGCGTCGCCCCGCGCTGAGCGCTGCCGACCCGCGCGGCCACGTGGCCGTCCAATGGCTTCGCGGCCGTACCCGTGGGTAACATCCGCTCATGCATCCGAAGTACACCGCTGAAGCCGAGGCCTACCGCGAGAAGGTGCAGGCCTTCCTCGCCGAGAAGCTGCCCAAGGACTGGGGCGGCACGGGCCAGCTCGACGGACAGGAACTCACCGACTTCGTCACCGAATGGCGCGCCACGCTCTACAGCTCTGGCTACCTCGCCCCTGGCTGGCCGGTGGAATACGGCGGCGGCGGCCTGTCGGCGCTCGAGCAGGTCATCATCGCCGAGGAGTTCGCCAAGGCCGGCGTGCCCACCGGCGGCCCGAACGACGTGTTCGGCATCCAGATGCTCGGCAACACGCTGCTCAACTGGGGCTCCGACGAGCAGAAGGCGCACTCCCTGCCGCGCATCCTCAGCGGTGAGGACACCTGGTGCCAGGGCTACTCCGAGCCCAACGCCGGCAGCGACCTGTCGAACCTCGGCTTGAAGGCCCAGCTCGACGGCGATCAGTGGATCCTCAACGGTCAGAAGATCTGGACGTCGGCCGGTCACCTGGCCGATCACATCTTCACGCTCGCCCGCACCGACCCCGATGCGCCGCGGCACAAGGGCATCTCGTTCCTGCTGGTCGACATGCGCCAGCCGGGCATCGAGGTGCGTCCGATCAAGATGATCTCGGGTGAGAGCGAGTTCAACGAGGTCTTCTACACCGACGCCACGACGCCCAAGGGCGAGGTCGTCGGCGGCCTCAACAACGGTTGGGCGGTGGCCATGACCCTGCTCGGCTACGAACGTGGCGAAGCGGCGGCCACCGGCCCGATCCGTTTCCAGGCCGAGATCGACCGACTGCTGCTGCTGGCCAAGGAGCGCGGTGTGGCGAACGACCCGCGCATCCGTCAGCGTCTGGCCGACGCGTACGCCAAGGTGCAGATCATGCGCTACAACGGCATGCGCGTGCTCACCCAGTTCCTCGCCGGTCACCACCCGGGTCCCGACGCGGCGATCGGCAAGCTGTACTGGAGCGAGTACCACAAGGTGGTCACCGAGTTGGCCGTCGACATCCTCGGTGCCGAGGCGATGGTGCCCACCGGCCGCAAGCCGAGTTCGTCGTTCAGCACCGACGACGCGGGCGCGCCGAACAGCAGTTGGAGCTGGGTCGGCACGTTCCTCAACGCTCGTGCCGGCACCATCTACGCCGGGTCGTCGCAGGTGCAGCGCAACATCATGGGCGAGATGGTCCTCGGCCTGCCGAAGGAACCGCGGGCGTGACCCTGCGCGCCGCCGTGAAGGTGGCGTTGGCCGTGGCCGTGCGCCCGTCCCTGTGGGGTACGGCCGTACGGATGTGGTGGCGCACCACACCGCGCGACTGGTGGCGGCAGCGACCGTTCCTGCCGGTGCCCCCGTCCGACTACGTGCAGTTCCGGCTGGTCACCCAGTACGGGGCGGCAAATGCTCCCGTGGTCGCCGAGGATGTGCTGAACTACCTCGCGTGGTGCAAGCGACAGGACCAGGCCGGATGAGGCCAGGAGCGGGCAGGTAGCACTGCCATGCGGAGCGCGCTGGTGCTGAATGCCACCTACGAGCCGCTCTCCGTGGTGCCCGCCCGTCGGGCCGCCTGCCTCGTCCTCGCCGAACGTGCCGACCTCGTCGCCGACGACGGCACCGAACTCCATTCGGCGACGTTGGTCCTGCCCAGCCCGTCGGTGGTGCGCCTGCGCTACATGGTGAAGGCGCCGTTCCATCGCCGCACGACGCTGTCGCGGCGTGCGTTGTTCGCCCGCGACGAGTACCGCTGCCAGTACTGCGGCGGGTTCGCCGACTCCATCGACCACATCGTGCCGCGCAGTCGTGGTGGTCGCCACGAGTGGGAGAACGTCGCCGCGGCGTGCCGGCCGTGCAACCTGCGCAAGCGTGATCGCACGCCTGCCGAGGCCAACATGGTGCTGGCCAGGCCGCCTCGAGCGCCAAAGGAGCACACCTGGGTCACGGTGGCGGTGGCGCGGGTGCCCGACGAGTGGAAGCCGTACCTGCTCGTGGCCAGCTGACCGCCGGCCCCGGGCGCCTCGTACGCTGGCCGGGTGCCCGCCGGCTGGACGCTCCATCACTCTCACGGCGACACGGCCGCGTTCCATGGTGCCGTGCCCGAGCCGGCACGATCGCTCACCTTCCACACCGTCGACCGGCCCACGCTGGTGCTCGGCTCGGCACAGTCGTCGTCCGACGTCGATGGCCGTGTGGCTTCGGCGCTGGGTGTGGACGTCGTGGGTCGGCGCAGCGGTGGCGGTGCGGTGCTGTTGTGGCCGGGCGAGTTCGTGTGGCTCGACGTCGTCATCCCGGTCGACGACCGCCGCTGGGATACCGATGTCGGACGCGCCATGGTGTGGGTGGGGCAGTGGTGGGCGGTCGCGCTGGCCGGGCTCGGTGTGGCCGGCGAGGTGCACACCGGTGGTCTGCGCAGCGACGACTGGTCGCGGCAGGTGTGCTGGACGGGCGTCGGCACCGGTGAGGTGATGGTCGGCGAATCGAAAGTGGTGGGCATCAGCCAGCGCCGCACCCGCACGTTCGCCCGGTTCCAGAGCATGTGCCACTTGCACTGGCGGCCCGAGATCGTGGCGGCCCTCGTCGCCCCACCACGCCCCACTGCGGCGCGCTTGGCCCCGGCTGCGGCGGTCGTGCCCGCCACCTGGGACGACGTGCGCCAGGCACTGCTCGACACCGCACCTCCGGCCTGACCAGCCCGTTCCTGCGTCGAGGTCACACGGATCCCACCGTTCCGGTGGCGCAGCCGCGACGTCGGTCGCGGCGGGCGGCCTCGGCCCGTTTCGGCGTCGAGGTCACCGGGATCCCACCGTTCCGGTGGGATCCCTGTGACCTCGGTGGGGGCGCGTGGGGGACCGGCGGGGTGGTGGTGGGGGAAAGTGGGGAGAAATGGTTGACTTAGGGGGTTCGTGGGGGCAAAATGGGGAATGCAGGGGTGCGGGATCGCCGTCCGCATTCCGAAGAGGCAGGCGGGAAGGGAAGTGGAGGCGCGGTGCTGTTCGTCGGGGCGTTCGAACGCCAACTCGACGACAAGGGACGGCTGGCGCTGCCGGCTGCCTTCCGCGACCGCCTCGGCGAGCACTGCTACCTGGCCAAGGGCCTCGACAAGTCGGTGTCCGTCGTGCCCGCTGCGACCTTCGAAGAGGAAGCCGCGCTCCTCACCGCCCGGGTGCGCGCCGGTGAGGCCTCCCGCAACGAACTGCGCGCCCTCGCCGCATCGGCGTCACTGGTGACGCTCGACAAGCAGGGACGCGTGAAGATCGACGACAAGTTGCGCGAGTACGCCGACCTGGCCCTGTCGGGCGCCGTGGTGGTGGCCGGCAGCTTCGATCGTCTCGAGATCTGGGCGCCCACCCGCTACGAGCAGGTCGACGACGCCGGTACCGAGTCCATGGCAGGAGGGTTCTGAACCCGTGATGACCTGTCATTTCCAGTTCCTGGACGGCCTGTCCGCCCAGCGAAGCCGTCCCAGTTCCATCACGAGAAGGAGGAGCGAGGCAACACGTCGAGTCCGCACCACTCCCACCGTTCAGCACGTCGACCTCGTCATCGAATGCATCGCCCGGCCGTCTGCAGCCTTCCGGCTCGCACACTGGACAGCCCACACTCCGCCCGCTTCCATTTCGCCCGACCGGGGAGACATCCCGGCGGCACTCGTGAGCCGGGGGGCTGCAGGCAGCCGGACGATCGGCTGCGGTCTCCGATGACCGCAGCCGAGCCCGAGTTCCATCACCTCCCGGTGATGGTGCACGAGATCGGCGCACTGTTCGAGACCGTTCCCGCAGGATTCGTCCTCGACGCGACGCTCGGCGGTGGCGGCCATGCCGAGCACCTGCTCGAGCGCTGGCCGCACGTGTCGATCCTCGGGGTCGACCGCGACGAACGGGCACTGGCCGCCGCACAGCAGCGGCTGGACCGGTTCGGGGACAGGGTGAGGGTGTACCGCACACGATTCGACGGCCTCCGTCACGCCATGGAAGCACTGCACATCGATCACCTCTCCGGCGCACTGTTCGACCTCGGCGTCAGTTCGCCGCAGCTCGACGTGGCAGAGCGCGGCTTCAGCTACCGCAACGACGCGCCGCTCGACATGCGCATGGACCAGAGCCAGCCGTGGTCGGCGGCCGACGTGGTGAACGGCTACCCGGCCGCCCAGCTGGCCAAGGTGCTGCAGCAGTACGGCGACGAGCGCTTCGCGAAGCGCATCGCCAACGCCATCGTCGCTGCCCGGCCGATCGAGACCACCACCCGGCTGGCCGAAGTGGTGGTGTCGGCCATCCCGGCGCCGGCGCGGCGCACGGGTGGCCACCCCGCCAAGCGCACGTTCCAGGCCATCCGCATCGAGGTGAACGGCGAACTCGACGCCCTGCCCGCCGCACTCGAGGCTGCCATCGACCACACCGTGCCGGGAGGCCGCCTCGCCGTGCTCTCGTACCACTCGGGCGAGGACCGCATCGTGAAGGCCACCTTCCGTCAGGCGGAGACCGGCGGCTGCGAATGCCCGCCCGAACTGCCCTGCGTGTGCGACGCCATCCACACGGTGCGCCTGGTGCGCGGGGTGCCCCGCACGCCCTCCACCACCGAACAGTCCACCAACCGCCGAGCCGCGAGCGCCCGCCTCCGCGTCGTCGAACGCATCTGACCCGAACCGAACGACAGGAACTCCCACCATGGCCATGGCAGCCCGAGTCGAGCGCTCCGAGCGAGCGGCGCGCACCACTGCGGTGCGCAGCCGAGTGCACGGCGGCGCCCAGGAACGGGCGATGGTGAAGTCGACGGCGTCGGTGGCCCACGTCGCTCGCCGCCCGCAGCTGGTGGTCGTCGCGCCGCAGCGACGGACGGCACGCTGGATCATCGCCGGCTCGGTGCTGGTGTTCGTACTGATGCTCGGCGCCGCCGCCTTCCAGACCCAGCTGGCCCGCCGTCAACTCACGCTCGACACCCTCGATCGCAACATCCGTGCCGCGCACGAGCAGTTCGACGTGCTGCGCCGGGAGCGCGCCGAACTGCGCTCACCGGGCCGTCTGGCCGAGCAGGCCGCACTGCTCGGCATGGTGCCCGCCACGCAGACCCAGTTCGTCACCATCGATCCCTCGGTGATCGCCGACGTGCAGCGCACGGGTGTGCCCGCCGATCCACACCGCGAGCAGACGATCGAGCAGGAGTTCGCCGAGTACGCCGCCGTGAAGGCCCAGGCCGGAGGAGCCCCGTGAGCGACAGCACCCGCACCCGTTCGCACGGGGCCCGTTCGCACGGCCGCACCGCACCGAAGACCGCGGCCAGGACCGCCCCGAAGACCAGCGGTCGCCGCAGCCCCCAGCCCAGCCGCCCCGCCACCGACCGGTCGTCCGTCGGCCGGCCGGCCCCGGCTCCCCGTCGCGCGCCGGCCGTGAAGAAGGCGCCCCCCGCCCGCTCCACGGCCACGCTGCGCGCCAAGCGCGCACCGCGCCGCGGTGCCCCCGGCTTCCGGATGACGTTCCGTGCCGGCGACACCCGGAAGCGGATGCAGTTCGTCTTCGTGCTCACCGCCCTGCTGTTCCTGGCGGTCATCGCCCGCGTCGCCATCCTGCAGACCGTCGGCGGCGACTCGCTCGTCGAGGCCGGCCGTGCCCAGCGGGTGAGCGAGAGTGTGCTCCACGCCCAGCGTGGCACCATCTTCGCCCGTGACGGGGGAGAGCTCGCGCTCAGCGTCCCCAGCGCCACGGTGTTCGCCAACCCGAAGCTCGTCACCGACCCGGAGGGCACGGTGCAGGTGTTGGCCACCATGCTGAACCTCGACGAGGAGCGCCAGCAGAAGCTGCTCGTCGCGTTCGCGGCGAAGGAGAAGAGCTTCGTCTACGTGGCCCGTCAGATCGACGACGACACGGCCGATGCCGTGATGGCGCTGAACCTCGCGGGCATCGACACCGTGCGCGAGGACAAGCGCATCATGCCCAGCGGCGCGGTGGGCCGCAGCATCCTCGGCCGCACCGACATCGACGGGACCGGCACGGCCGGCCTCGAGTTGCAGTACGACGACATCCTCACCGGCACCGACGGCGAGCGCGTCCGCGAGCACGATGCCAAGGGGCGCTCCATCCCCGGCTCGGGTGCCACCACCATCGAGCCGGTGCCGGGCGAGGACCTCGTGCTCACGCTCGACCGCTCGCTGCAGTTCCAGGTGGAGCAGGCGCTGCTCACCCGTGTCGACGAGGTGAAGGGCAAGGGTGGCACCGTCGTGGTGATGGACACCGCCACCGGTGAGATCTACGCCGTGGCCAACGTGGCCCGCGACGAGGAGACCCAGGCGTTGGCGGTGACCTCGGCGAACCTCGCCGTGGTCGAGCCGTTCGAGCCGGGCTCGGTGGCGAAGGTGTTCAGCCTCTCTGCGGTGCTCGACATGGGAGCCGCCAACCCCGACACCGTCATCACGGTGCCGGGCAAGAAGACGTTCGACAAGGGCACGCAGTGGGAGCAGACCATCAGCGATGCCGAGCCGCACGGCGACATCCCGATGAGCATGCGCGAGATCCTCGTGCACTCGTCGAACCTCGGCACCTATCTCCTCTCCGACCGCATCGGCAGCGAGCAACTGTCGAACTACCTCGATCGCTTCGGCTTCGGCCACGCCACCGCCTTGAACTTCCCCGGCGAGACCAAGGGCATCATCGACCCCGCCTCCGAATGGCAGGGCACCGAGAACGTCACCGTCACCTACGGCTACCACTACCAGGCGTCGGCGGTGCAGTTCACGGCCGCCATCAACGCCGTGGCCAACGGCGGCACGTTCGTCGCGCCGAAGCTGCTGAAGGGCACCATCGGCGCCGACGGTGAGGTGCGGGAGACTGCGCCGTCCGACACCCATCCGGTGATCTCCTCGGCGGCGGCCGCGGCGATGACCTCGATGATGACCGACGTGGTGTGCGAGGGCACGGGCAAGGACGCTCGGGTGCCGGGCATCTCGGTCGCCGGTAAGACCGGTACCGCCTACAAGACCCAGGACGGCGGTGGTTACGGCGACAAGACCAACCGCAAGTACCGGGCGTCGTTCGCCGGCTTCTTCCCGTCGAACGATCCCAAGGTCACCATCCTGGTCACCATCGACGAACCCGACCCCACGTCGAGCGACCGCTTCGGCGGCAAGGCGGCGGCCCCGCTGTTCGCCAAGGTGGCCACGGCCGCGATCCACGAACTCACCATCGCCCCCAGCCCCGGCGACACCGGCTGCAGCGCAGGGTGACCATGGCCGATCGTCTGCTCGGCGAAGTGGTCACCGGAGCAGCGTTGCGGGACGCAGTGCTGCGCGGCGACGCGGGCACCACGGTGCGCGGGGTCACCCACGACTCGCGTCAGGTGCGTGAGGGTTTCCTGTTCTGCTGCCTCCGGGGTGGTACCGCCGACGGTCACGGGTTTGCTGCCGCTGCCGTGACCGCCGGTGCCACCGCCCTGTTGGTGGACCATCCGCTCGACCTGCCGGTGGCGCAGGTGGTGGTGCCCGACACGCGTGTCGCGATGGGGTTCCTGGCCGCCTCGTTCTGGGAGCACCCGGCACGGCAGCTCACGATGGTGGGGGTCACCGGCACGAACGGCAAGACCACCACCACGAGCCTGCTCGCTGTGGTGCTCGAGGCGTCCGGCATGCCCACCGGTGTCATCGGCACGCTGACCGGCAAGCACACCACGCCCGAGTCGACGGAGTTGCAGCAACGCTTGGCCGCCTTCGTGACCGAGGGCAAACGCGCCGTCGTGATGGAGGTGTCGTCGCACGCACTCGCGCTGCACCGGGTCGCCGGTGCGCACTTCGACGTCGGTGTGTTCACCAACCTCGGTCGCGACCATCTCGATCTGCACGGCACGGTCGAGCGCTACTTCGCGGCGAAGGCGATGCTGTTCGAGCGGACACTCACCGATCGCGGCGTGGCGAACGTCGACGACCCGCATGGCCGCCTGCTGGTGGATGCTGCCCCGGTCCCGATGACCGGTTTCGGTCTCGCCGACGTCACCGACCTCGACGTGAGTGCGACCCGTCACTCGTACACCTGGCGTGGCGTGCGTGTGGAGGTGGGCCTCGGCGGTGCGTTCAACGCGATGAACAGCCTCGCCGCCGCCACCGCCGCTGCCGAACTGGGGCTGTCGCCGGCGGTCGTGGCGCAGGGTCTGCTCACCGCTGGCTCGGTGCCGGGTCGATTCGAGTCCGTGCAGGCTGGGCAGCCCTTCGACGTGATCGTCGACTTCGCCCACACGCCCGACGGCCTGCGCGAGGCGCTCGCCGCGGCACGGGCAGCGGTGGGCGACGGACGGGTGACCGTGGTGTTCGGCTGCGGCGGTGACCGCGACCGCGAGAAGCGTCCCGAGATGGGTGCGGTGGCCGCCGAACTCGCCGATCGGGTGGTGGTCACGTCCGACAATCCACGGTCCGAGGATCCGCTCGAGATCATCAATGCCATCCTTCAGGGGGTACCTGGCGACTACCGTGACCGAGTTGTGAGCGAGCCCGACCGACGCCGAGCCTTCGCCACGGCGTTCCAGGGGGCTCAGCCCGGCGATCTGGTCCTGATCGCCGGCAAGGGCCACGAGACCACGCAGACCATCGGCGACGAGGTGTTGCCGTTCGACGACCGCGCCGAGGCGCGTGCGGTGCTGGAGGGTGCCCTGTGATCGCCGTCATGATCGCCGGGGCCACCGCGATGCTGGTGGCGTTGTTCGGCACCCGGTATCTCATCCGGTTCTTCCGCAAGGCCGGTGCCGGTCAGCCGATCCTCGGCAAGGAGGACCTGGGACCCGAGCACCACATGGCCAAACAGGGCACGCCCACCATGGGTGGCATCGCCATCGTGGGCGCCTCCATCATCGGTTGGCTGGTCGCGCACCTTCGGCCGGGCATCGCGATCTCGAACCAGGTGCTCATCATGTGGGTGGGTCTGCTGGCCATGGCCGGCATGGGGTTCCTCGACGACTACATCAAGGTGCGCAAGCGCCACAACCGGGGCATCTTCTGGAAGAAGAAGAGCTACATCACGTTCGGCATGTCGGTGCTCATCGCCTGGTGGCTGGTGGCCGCCACGGGCGTGAGCGAGACCATCTCGTTCACCCGTGCCGACCTGCCCGGCTGGCAGGTGCCGTGGCCGCTGTTCGTGCTCGACCTCGGCGTCATCATCTGGAGCACCAGCAACGCGGTGAACGTCACCGAGGGCCTCGACGGTCTGGCCGGTGGCTCGGCCGCGA
>SXKB01000052.1 GCA_005778215.1 Actinomycetota bacterium
ACCATCATCGAGCGGCTCTAGGCATCGGCCGGCTCTGATCGCCACGACGGCTCGTTAGCCTGGCCCCGTGCCCGAGTTCTCCACCATCATCTGGGTCGGTATCGGCCTGCTGGGCGGCTACGTCCTGTGGAAAACCGGGATCGGCTTCCTGCGCAGCATGACCACACCGCTGCCGCCACCGCCGCCGGCCGGCGAGCTGCGGAAGATCAACGTCCGATACCGCTGCGCGGTGTGTGGACTGGAGTTGCGCGTGCAAATGGCCCCCGACGAGGACCCGCCGCCGCCGCGCCACTGCCTCGAGGACATGGACATCGTCGCGCCGCTGTACGACTGAACCGGGTGGAACAGTTGCACACAGCCTGTGGACAACCTTGGGTAGAAACTACAGCGATGTAAGTCGCCGGGCGGTGCGGCTGTGGACGGCCGCTATCGCCACTTCGTGGCGGTGAACAGGCCCGCGAGCAGGAAACCGAGGCCCACGAGCACCGGCATGTTGGTGTTCTCGAAGGCCGGCACCACGTATCGCGACAGGATGGCCAGCACGCCGATGGCGATGAACACCAGCATCATGATGGGCACCCACTTCGGGCTCTCGTACAGCTCCTTCTTCGCCGGCGGCGTGTACCGCGACGACTGGGAGATCGAGCTCTCGTGGTGATGTGCTTCCTTCGCCATCGCCCCCGCTTGGCCGGGCTTGGTGCCCTTGGGGGTGACTCGGCCGGATGTCGTTCGCTTCGGGGGTGCCACGGGTCGCAAGTGTACGCGCCCGAACCCATTCGACAACGAACGTCCGGAACGGGCAGGCTGTAGCGGTGCCCCGCGTGCTCGTGATCGACAGCTACGACAGCTTCGTCTACAACCTCGTCCAGTACCTCGGTGAGCTCGGTGCCGAACCCATCGTGGTGCGCAACGACCAGCTCACCGTGGCCGAGGCCCAGGCGCTGCAGCCCGACCTCGTGCTGCTGTCACCCGGCCCGGGCCGCCCCGAGGACGCCGGCATCATCTGCGACGCCATCACCGCGTTCGCCGAGTCGGGTGTGCCGGTGTTCGGCGTGTGCCTCGGCCATCAGGCCATCGGGCACGTGTTCGGCGGGTCGGTGGTGCGCGCGCCGTCGTTGATGCACGGCAAGACGTCCCCCATCGACCACGCGGGCAAGGGCGTGTTCGAGGGGCTGCCCACACCGCTCGTCGCCACCCGCTATCACAGCCTGGTGATCGACCCGGCCACGATGCCCGACTGCCTCGAGGTGACGGCCACGTGCGACGGCATCGTGATGGGTGTGCGCCATCGCACGTTGCCCATCGAGGGCGTGCAGTTCCACCCCGAGAGCATCCTCACCGCGGCCGGGCACGACCTGCTGCGCAACTTCCTGCACCGCGCCGCCTGAGCAGCACGCAGTATCACCGACGACTCAGGGAAGGGTCGTGGTGGTGGCCGGCGCCGTGGTGGTGGGCGGCAGCGTGGTGGTGGGCGGCGTGGTCGTGGTGGTGGGCGCCGGCAGCGGCTGCGCGATGCGCAGCTTCACCACCGAGTTCGGCTCCACCTCCACACCCTGGCTGGGGGTCTGGCCGATGACCCGGCCACTGCTGGGGTCGCCGAACGGCACCGACTGATAGGTGATGTCGGCGGTGAGGCCGAGCTCGTTCAGCTTCGCCTCGGCCTGCGCCTGCGTGGTGCCCACCAGCGGCGGCACCTTCACCTTGTCGGGGCCGCTGGAGATGAACAGCGTGATGGCCGCGCCCTTGTCGGCGAGCGTGTTCACGGCCGGGTCGGTGCGAATGGCGTTGCCGAGCGCGACGCTGGCGCTGGCTTCCTGTTGGATGGTGACCACGAACCCGTACGCGTCGCTCTTCAGCAGCGCCTCGGCGTTCGCCTGCGACAGGCCCTCCACCGGCGGCACCGACACCTGGTTGGGGCCGGCCGACACGACGAGCTTGACGATGTCGCCCTGCTGCACCGTGGTGCCGGCGGCGGGGTCGGTGCGGATGACCTTGCCGGCCTCCACGTCGGGGTTGTTCTCGGTGATGATGGTGGGGTCGACCGACAGGCCCACGAGCGCGAGCGCATCGATGGCCTCCTGCTGGGTCTTGCCCGCCATGTTCTCGAGCGGGAACGGCGTGACCGCCGGTGTGAAGAACACGTCGACCGTCTGGTCGCGACGCACGATGGTGTCGGCCACCGGTTCGGTGCGGCCGATGGTGCCCGGCGCCACGGCCGGGTTGGCCTCCTGCACCGGGTTGGGCGTGAGGCCCGCATCCTGCAGCGCGGTGATGCCTTCCTCGAGGGTCATGCCCACCACGTTGGGCATGGGGAACTCGGTGGGCTTGTCGTCGGCGAGCACGTTGAACAGCACGATGGCGCCGGCCACCAGCGCGATGAGCGCCAGGAAGCCGACCACGGCGTACATGCCGGTGCGGTCCTTGCGTTGCGGCGGGCGGGCCTGCTGCGGCTGCATGGTGGTGCGCGGCATCGCCGAGGTGGCACCCATGGTGGGCGGGTTCGAGGTGCGCGGCAGCGCGGTGGTGGCGGCCACGGCACCGGCGGCCGCTGCTGCCGGGGCGGCGGTGCCGAGCACGGCGGCCAGTGCCTGCACGGGCTCACCGTTGCGGAACCGGCGCAGCTCGTCGCGCACGGCCTCGGCGGTCTGGTAGCGCACCTCGGGCTTCTTCGCGAGCAGCTTGGCCACGATGGCCTCGAACGGCTTCGGCACGTCGGCCACGAGCTGGTTCAACGGTTGCGGGTTCTCGTGCACCTGCTTGTAGGCGATGCTCACCGGGTTCTCACCGTTGAACGGCGGACGCCCGGCCACCATCTCGTACAGCACGATGCCCAGCGAGTAGAGGTCGCTGCGCGGATCGGGCTGCGCGCCCTGTGCCTGCTCGGGCGAGAAGTAGGTGGCCGTGCCCATCACCGAACCGGCCTGGGTGAGGCTGTTCTCGGTGGGCGAGTTGAGCGCACGCGCGATGCCGAAGTCGGCCACCTTCACCTGGCCGTTGGCCCCGATGAGGATGTTGGCCGGCTTGATGTCGCGGTGCACCACGTTGTTGCGGTGGGCGAAGCCGAGCGCCGCCGCCACCTCGCTGGCGATCTCGGCCGCCTGCTGCGAGGTGACGTGGCCGTTGGCCTTCAGGATGTCGGCGAGCGTGCGGCCCTGCACGTACTCCATGGCCATGAAGTACGTGTTCGCATACTTGCCCCAGTCGTACACGCCCACGATGTTGGGGTGGTTGAGGTTCGCGGCCGACTGGGCCTCGCGGCGGAACCGCTCGACGAAGTTGGGGTCGACGGCGAACTCGGGGAAGAGCACCTTGATGGCGACGGGCCGGTCGAGCAACAGGTCGCGCGCCAGGAACACGTCGGCCATGCCGCCGCGTCCGATGCGCTGTTGGAGTTCGTAGCGGTCGTTCAGGACGGTCCGCTCGGGTTGTCCGCTCACTGGTGCCTTTCTCGGCGAAATCGCCACACGAGGATACCGAAGGCGACACGGAACATGGGGTCGGGCCGCATCAGGGCGCCTCGGTGGAGAAGAGGTAGTCGAGCACGGTCTTGGCGATGGGGCCCGCCAGGCGACCACCCGTGGAGGCACTGATCTCGTCGTTGGTGCCCTTCAGCACCACCGAGATCGCGTACCGCGGCGCCTCGGCCGGGGCGAAGCCGGTGATCCACGCATGGGACCGCTGCGGTTCGCCGGTGGCGTTGAGCTGGGCGGTGCCGGTCTTCGCGGCGGCCTGGATGCCGTTGGCCAACTGCATCGGCTTGCCGGTGCCCTTGTTCACCACGTCGATCATCAGTTGCGTGAGCGTGAACGCCGTGGAGGCGGAGATGGGCGTCTTGTACACCTCAGGGCTGGTGCGCTCGAGCACCGAGCCGTCGTGCGCGAGCGTGGCGTCGACCACGTACGGCTTCATCATCTTCCCGCCGGCGGCGACGGTGCTGGCGATCATGCACATCTGCAACGGCACGATCTTGTCGTTCGCCTGGCCGAAGCCGCCGATGGCGAGCAGCGGCAGGTTGTTCGCGAAGTCGATCGGCTCGCCGTTCGCGTACTCGAAGTTGCCGGCCACGGCGCCCGGCAGGTCGATGGGCACCTTCTCGTCGATGCCCCAGGCGCGTGTGCCCGCCACCATCTTGTCGGGGCCCAGCATCACCGCCATCTGCGCGAACGGGATGTTGCAGCTGCGGTAGAACACCTCGGCCATCGTGCCGCCGCACGGCTTGCCGCCATAGTTCTGGATGGGGTCGTTGGTCTGCGGCGGCACCCACTCGGTCTCCACCGGGAACGTGCTGTCCATGCTGACGATGCCGTTCTCGAGCGCGATGGCCTGGGTGACGATCTTGAACGCCGACCCCGGCATGTAGTTCTCCTGGTACGCGTTCGCCAGGAGCGGCTTGCCGGGGTAGTTGTTGTAGAAGTTGAAGACGTCCTCGGCCTTCTGCGTGTCGTGCGTGGCCACGAGGTTGCCGTCGAACCGCGGGTAGCTCACCATCGCGATCACCGCACCGGTGATGGGGTCCATCACCGTCACCGAACCTTCGCGCTCACCCAACGCCTCCGCCGCCACGCGCTGCACGTCCTCACGCATGGTGAGCTGCACGCTGCCGCTGTTGTCGACGCCACCGAACACGCCGTTCACCTTCTGCGCGACCGTGTCGCCCATGAGCACGTCGTTCTTCGTCTTCTCCAGCGACGTGCTGCCGAAGCTGTACGTGTAGTAACCCGACACGTTGGTGAAGAGGTCGCCGGTGGGGTACTCGCGCTGGTACTTGAACTGGCCGCCGTCGGCCGTGGGCACGCTGCGCGCCACCACCACGCCGTCGGCCGTGACGATGGGGCCGCGCGGCCGGTTGAAGTCGCGGATGGTCTGACGGTTGTTCTGCGGGTGCGAGTCGAGCGCCTCGCGCTTGCCCACCTGCAACACGTTGAGCTGCACGAACAGCACCACGTACAGCACCAGCAACGCGGCGGCCAGCTTCTGGATCTGCTTGTTCACGCGCGCGCCACTTTGCGCTCGGCGCGTCGTGCTCGACGGGCCTCCATGCGTTCGCCCAGGGTGAGCACGTCGGGCACCTCACCGCTGCGCCGCGCCTGAGTGTCGCTGAGACGGATGAGCAATGCGAGCAGCACCCAGTTGGCGAGCAGGCTGGAGCCGCCGTAGCTGACGAACGGGAGCGTGATGCCGGTGAGCGGCACCACGCGCAGCACGCCACCGATGATGATGAACGCCTGCATGCCGAGGATGGTGGTGAGTCCGGTGGCGAGCAGCTTCTCGAACGGACGCTCGGCCCGCACGGCGATACGCAGACCGGCGCCGATGAGCAACAGGAACGCGATGAGCACCGCAGTGGCACCCACCAGACCCATCTCCTCACCGATGGCGGCGAAGATGTAGTCGGTCTTCGCCGCGGGGATCTTCGTCGGGCTGCCGAGGCCGAGGCCGGTACCGCCGGTGCCGCCGTTGGCGAGCGCGAACATCGCCTGCGCGATCTGGTAGCCCTTGCCCTCGTACTGCGACCACGGATCGATCCACACCGACACGCGCGTCTGCACCACCGCGAACAACTGGTACGCGGTGAACGCCGCCACGGCGAACAACAGCAGCCCGATGATGAGGTACACGGCACGTTCGGTGGCCACCCACATCATCACGGTGAACAGCGTGAAGAACAGCAGCGCCGAGCCGAGATCCTTCTCGGCCACCATCACCGCGACGGCGAACCCCCACGCGAGCGTGATGGGCAGCAGGAAGCGGAGCTCGGGAATGTGCAGCGGCCCGATGCGCCGGGTGCTGGCGGCGATGAGCTCACGGTTGTCGGCCAGGTAGCCGGCGAAGAACAGCGCCAGGGCCAGCTTGGCGAACTCGCCGGGCTGGAAGTTGATGGGGCCGATGCTCACCCAGATGCGGGCACCGCCCACGCTGGTGCCGATGCCGGGCACGAGCGGCAGCATCAGCAGGCCGGCACCGATGAACAGGAACGTCCACTTGTAGCGCGCCAGATCGGATGGCCGGCGCACGAAGAACAGCGTCAGCACGAACGCAGACACGGCGATGAGCGTCCACGTGGTCTGCAACGCGGCGAGGCGGTCACTGAGCCGGGCGATGACCACGTACCCGATGCCGTTGAGCAGCACGGCCAACGGCAGCAACGTGCCGTCGGCGCCGGGGGCGAGCAGCCGCGTCGCGATGTGGGCCGACAGCAACAGCCCCAGCAGCGCGACGAGGACCGGGATGATGCGCGCCGGCAGTTCGGCGTTCTTGCCCAGCGCAGCGAGCGTGTACGCCACCGCCGTGATACCGGCAGCCATGACCACCAGACCCAACTCGGAGTTGCGTCGCGCGGCGGCGATGGGCGAGTTCGCCATGGGTCAGGGACCTGCCGACGACGTCGTCGAGCGCGGCGTCGTGGTGCTGGTGGTGGAACTGGTGCTCGAGGTGGTGGAGGTGCTCGACGTGCTCGTGGTGGAGGTGGTGGCGGGCGTGTCGGACGAGTTGTGCCGCACCACGAGGATGAGCGTGATGGTGAGCACCAGGATCGCGGCGAAGCCGAGCACGAACAGCAGCACACCCAGGCCCTTGCGCCGCGCAGGCGGTTCCTCCACGGGCGCTTCGGCTGCCATCACCACCATCGGGATCACCTGGGTGACGTCGCGCACCTCGGTGACCGCCTCGGCATCGATGAGGCGATCGCGTGCTTCGTCGGCCCACGCGGTCTCGATGTCGAGATCGGCCGTGTCCATGCTGGGCTCGTCGCCCTCGAGCACGTCGACCACGACCACGGTGGTGTTGTCGCGGCCGCCGTTGTCGTTGGCTGCTGCCACCAGCGCCTCGGCCGCGGCCTGCGGTTGTGCATGCGCGGCGAGGATCTGGGCGATGACCGAGTCCTCCACCTCGTCGACCAGGCCGTCGCTGCACAGCACGTAGCGGTCGCCCTTCACCAGCGGCAGCACCCACGTGTCGACGCGCACCGTGGGCTCGATGCCCAGCGCACGGGTGACGATGTTGCGGCGCGGGTGGTTGCGCGCCTCGAGCTCGGTGATGTGCCCGGTGGACACCAGTTCCTGCACGTAGCTGTGGTCGATGGACACACGGCGCAGACGGCCGCTGCGCATCACGTACGTGCGGCTGTCGCCCACGTTGAGCAGCGCGAACCGCGGGGACGACCCCTCGGTGGTGAGCACGGCCAGCGCGGTGAGCGTGGTGCCCATGCCGCGCTGCTCGGCGTTGTTGTGCGCGCCCTGGAAGATGGCCGCGTTGGCCTCCACCACCGCGGCGACGGCCACGTCGACGGTGGTGGCGCCGGCGGCGAGACGATCGCGCAGCGTGCTGGCGGCGATGGCACTGGCCACCTCGCCTGCCTGGTGGCCACCCATGCCGTCGGCGACGCCGAAGATCATCGCCTCGGCGACGTAGGCGTCTTCGTTGCCACTGCGCACGCGACCGGCATCGGTGGCGGCACCCCAGGCGAGCAGCGGAGGACGAACGGGTTCGGTCACGGATTCCTCACTGCGCCTCGAAGATGGTGCTGCCCACCTGCACGCGGTCGCCGATGGCCAACTGCACCGGCGCGGTGAGCTTCTCGCCGTTCAGATGGGTGCCGTTCGTGCTGCCCAGGTCTTCCAACCAGGTGGCGCCGTCGCGCACGAACACACGGGCGTGCAACTGCGAGGCGAACGTGTCGTCGGGGAGGCCGATCGCGCAGCTGGGCGCACGGCCGAGCGTGATCTCGTTGCCGATGGCGTAGCCAGCACCCTTGCGCACCTTCGGCTCCAGCACCACCAGCTTCGCCGGCACGCCTCGCCGCTTGCGGCCGGTCGGCACGGTGACGGCAGGGCGGTTCGCCGGTGCGGTGGCGTCACCGGCCGCACGGGTGGCGGGCTGCACGCCGAGCCGCGGGCCACGCACCTCCGACCACACGGCCCACAGGACGCGCGCGAAGAAGAGGTAGATGAGCGCGAGGAACGCGTAGTTGAGGATGTTGAGCTGGGCCTCGCTCACGACGCCTCGAAGCGCAGGTGTGTGCTGCCCACGCTCACGATGTCGCCGTCGGCGAGGGCCTGCTCGCCCTGGATGCGCAGGCCGTTCACCTTCGTGCCGTTGGTGCTGCCGAGGTCGGCGACCACGTAGCCACGGCTCGAGGGACGCACCTCACAGTGACGACGACTGACATTGCCGTCGGTGAGCGGGATGGTGCAGTCGTGCAGGCGGCCGATCGTCACGGTCTCCTTGCCCAGGGTGACGCGCTCACCGCTGGGCAGCACCAGCGAGCCGACGCCCGCCACGCCGCCGGTCTCCTTCATGCGGCTGGCCACGGTGAAACGCCCTGCCTTCAGCGAGTTGTCGACCACCAGGTCCACCGACACGGCACCCATGAAGTGATAGCCCTCGGACCGTGCGTACTCGCGCGCGGTCTCGGCCAGTTCGCCGATGAGCGCCTCCTCGATGTCGGCGAAACCGGCATGATCCTTGGCGCTGAGCGTGATGGTGAAGGCGTTGGGGACGATGCGTCGACCCTTCACGTCGACGCTGCGGTGGTCGTCGATCTCCCTCAGGAGACGACGACCGAGCTCGACGGGACGGATGGAGGAACGAGAGCCGCGTGAGAACACGCCCTCGACCATACGCTCCAGACCGTGCTCGAATGACTGCAAACCCATGACGGATGCCAGGTTAGTGGTGGGGGTGTCCGCAAGGGGGCGCGCCCTGCACGAGGCAGATGACCGCGCGGACCTGGGGTTTCTGGGTTGGGCGAACCGAGGTGAGTTGCTAGCGTTGTGCTTCCACTCGGGCGAGTGGCGGAATGGCCGACGCGCTGGCTTCAGGTGCCAGTATTCGAAAGGATGTGGGGGTTCAAGTCCCCCCTCGCCCACCAAGGCCCCGCTTCGGCGGGGCCTTTGCGCGTGCTGTCGGTCGCTGGGTTTCGGCACACACGAGGTCGTGCGCACGAGGGGTCGGCGCTCGAGCCAACCGTGCCGCACGATCCGGCACGCCGACCGAGCATGCGAAACGCTGTGCCGATGCGTGTCCGTCCCATCGCCCTCGTCGCCGTCGCTGCTGTCGCCTCGGTGCTCGCGCTCGGTGCCGGCACCGTCTCGGCTCATGACCCGATCATCCTCACGGCCGAGCAGACCACGCCGGACGACGGCCCCCTGCTGGTGGACGGCACCATCTCGTTCGCCCTCTACGGTGCCGTCGCCGACCCCGGCGACACCCGCGCCTTCCGGGTGCGCTACGCCGCCGGCCAGACGTTCAACCTCTCGGCGCTCGTACCGAATCTCGACCCCGAGAGGGGCATGTCGGTGGATCAGTATCCCACGATCACCGTGGTCACACCGAGCGGCGAGACGATCGACCTGCAGCCCGGTGAGGTGAGCACCTTCGACGAGCCCTTCACGAAGACCAGCTACCGCCGCTACCTCGACTGGTCGACCACTGCGGAGGCGGGCGACTACGGCGTGATCATCACGGGCGTGGTACCGGCGCGTTTCACGGTGTCGACCGGCGTGGTGGAGCAGTTCGGGACGGCCGTCGAGAACATCCCCAACCGCGACCTGGGTGTCGCCGGCGTGATGGAGTGGTACGCCACCCCACCTGCCTCGACCGTGGCCCCCACCACGGTTGCCCCGTCGACGCTGGCGGCAGAGAGCACCGCACCCGCCACCATGGTGCCGGCCACCACCCTGGCACCGGTGATCGCGACTGCACCGGACACCTCGACCGCCACCACCGTGGCACAGGACCCTGGTCGCGGTGGGGGTGCGACGCTGGCGATCGTGCTGGCGCTGGTGGCGACCGTCGTGTCGGGCTTCGCGGTCTGGATGGCCCGCCGACGCCGCTGAGCATCGGCGCGGAGCTGAGCGAACGCGCGGCGACTGATGGACCTTCGTACCTGTTTCGACTGGACGGCGAGGGTTCCAATGACAGTGGACACCAAGTGCGGCCGAGCCGACATCGATGTCCCGACGATCGGAGGCGGCGGCATGGCAACCGAGCAGACCAGGGGAGAGGGCACGGTGGTGTTCGACATGCCGGTGCCGCTCGACGACTCGATGCGTTCACTGGGTGAGCAGATCGGCGAGCTCCACGACCGAGTGCGCGAGGTCGCCCCGGCCATCACGAGAATGGCGTTCGCGCTGTACGAGCCGAAGGACGATCTGTTGAAGACCTTCATCAACAGCACGCACGACGGCTGGGCCCTCACGTCGTATCAATATCGCCTCAGCGACAGCTGGTCGCTCAGCGAGATCGCCCGCACGCGCATGCCCCGCGCCCTCACCGACATTCCGCACCAACTCGACACAGCCACCCCGCACACCCAGTACGTGAAGCAGGAGGGGTATCTGTCGAGCCTCACGGTGCCGATGTTCCACCACGGCGAGCTGCTCGGCTTCGTGTTCTTCGACTCGCGCGACCCCACCGCGTTCACGCCGGTCGTGATCCGCCAACTCGTCGTGTACTGCAGCCTGGTGACGCTGGCCGTCGTGAACGACATGTCGGCCATCGGGTCGGTGCTCAGCACCATCCTGATCGCCCGCGACTTCACCCAGTTGCGCGACAACGAGACCGCGCACCACATGGATCGCATGGCCAGGTACTCGCGAATCATGGCCCGCGACAGTGCCGCCGACTTCGGACTGACCGACGAGCAGGTCGAGCACATATTCCTGTTCGCTCCCATGCACGACATCGGCAAGATCGGCATCCCCGACCGCATTCTGCTGAAGCCCGGCAAGCTCACGCCCGAGGAGTTCGAGGTGATGAAGACGCACACGACGCTGGGTGCGTCGATGGTCGACTCGATCCTGCGCGACCTCGACCGCATCCAGGTACCGGATCACCAGATGCTGAGGGACATCGTGTTGCACCATCACGAGAAGCTCGACGGCTCGGGCTATCCCGACCACCTGCGCCAGGACGAGATCCCGGTGGCGGCACGCATCGTCGCCGTCGCCGACATCTTCGATGCGCTCTCCAGCACACGGCCGTACAAGCGGCCCTGGACGATCGACCAGGCGATCGAAGAACTGCACCGCATGCGCGACGCCGGACTGCTCGACGACCGTGCCGTGGCGGCGCTGGTGAACGCCCGACCGGAAGTCGAGCGCGTGCTCGCGGCCTACCCGAACTGAACCGTCAGGGGTCGGGGAAGGCCGGTTCGAGCACGTCGGTGGCGCTCATCTTCTGGTCGCCGAAGCAGCCGTCGTTGCCCACCGACACCTCGGGCGCGAACGTGGGGGTGGGGCCGAAGTACGCCAGGTCGGAGTACAGCGTTGCCACGTCACTGGCCACATCGGGCAGGGTGTTGATGAGCGCGGTGCCCTGCCACGTGCCATCGGGTTGGTGGCGCAGGGTGACGACGGTGCCGTAGTCGTGACGCATGTTCCAGAAGTTCGTGATGGAGGCGGTGCACACGAACGATGGGTCGAGACCCGGCGTGGAGGGCAGGGCCACCACCGTGACCACCATCGGGTTCCACCGTCCGGCGGGGTGAGCCGAGATCTCGAACCCGGGAATGGGCACCGACTGCGACGGACCGCCCAGCGCCGTCGACACCTGGGCGTTGAACGACGCCTGCGCCGCTTCGACGAACTCGTCGAACAGCGCCCGGGCGAGTTCGCGGCACAGGTTCACCTGGCCGTCCTCGCCCACCAGCGGATCGTCGAGCGACACACCCAACTTGGATGCCGCGGTCTGCGCGTCGGCATAGGTGGACGGATCCTGCGCGTACTCCTCGCAGGGGACGCCCACCGACTGCATCCACTCCGCGGCGAACAGCGAGAGGTCGGCCTCGAGCGCCGCGCGTGCGCTGGCGATGAGCTGACTGCTCGTCGGCAGCGCGGGCGGCAGTCCGAGGAACGTCATCGCGGCCTTGATGGCCACGGCCGCCATGGCCTTGGTCGCGTCACGACATGTCTGCGCGGCGCTGCCGCCGAGTGCCTCGCAGATCGGATTCCACTCGGCGATGGCCTGCGATGCGTAGACCACCAACGAGTTGTAGGCCGAGGCTGCGGCGTCGTAGAAGCCGACGAACTGCTGGCCGCTCGCTTCGAGCAGCGCCCACAGCTCTTCGTCCCACGACATCTCCTTCGGCGCCGGGTCCTGTCGGCAGTACTCACCGTCGGAGTAGTAGACGCTCTGCAACGCGGCCAGTTCGCCGGAGGGCACGTCGGACGGCGCCACCCAGGATGAGTCGTCCCACGGCACGTCGACCACCGCGCAGCGCTGCCAGGCCGGGTTCGGCACCCTGCCCGAGTCGAGCGTGACCGATTGGAACGACAGGTCGCCCACGCCGGGCTGCTCGGGCATCACCAGCGCCACGCTCGGCGACGCGATCCCCGTGACCTGCGCGCCGATCATCGGGATGCCGCGCACGTACACGGCCACGCCGGCGGCAGTGTCGATGCTGCCGAACATCTCCTCCACCCCGAGCGGCGAGGCGGGGTTGGGATCGAGCACGAAGTCGTCGGGATACGGGGTGGCGTAGTTCACTGCGCCGGCGTCGGTGGGCAACGACGGCGGCTGCACCGGACTGGTGCCCAGCGATGCACCGAGGCCTACCGGCACGCCGACCCCGGACCCACTGTTCGAACTGGCCGGCTCCGGTGGCGCCGTGCGCGGGATCTTGCCCGTGTCGAACGAGAAGTAGCCGAAGCCGTGGTGCGGCGCGGGCGTCTCCGACACGCCGACCGCCAACAGTCCCGGCGGCGTGAGCGACACGTTGGTACGTGGCAGCGGCTTGGCCAGCACCTGCCACACGACTCGGTTCACGCCGTAGTCGGCCTCCCATGCGAACTGCTCCGTGGCGTTCTTCTTCAGCACGATCGAGCGGTCGCCGCCCTTGGTGGTGAGATCGAACGTCAGACCCCACCCCACCACGTCGTCGACCGTGAGACCGTCGGGCACGGTGAGTTGGGCGTCGCCCACCTTCACTGCGTCCACTCCGTCGGTGCGCCACAGCTCCGCGGTCCACGACGTGATGTTGTAGAAGTTCGGCAGCAGGTGGGTGATCTCCACCGCGGTGCTCTTCGCGTTGATCACCGCGCGATCGTCCTCGGGGATGCGCACCCATCCACCGCTGCCCTCGGTGGTGCCCACCGGACCGAGGTACACGAAGTAGCCGTTGCCCGGGGCGGGCACGGTGAGCACGCCGTTGACGATGCGGAAGTCCCCCGTCCAGCCCGACTGCTCGCCGCACGAGGACGGGATCACCACCATCACGGGCGAGCTCTGCTGCTGGTCGTCCTCCGATGCCGCCACGTAGGTGTAGATGCCGGGCATCAACTGGGTGTCGACGAACTCGGCAGCGCCCTTCGCCATTGCGCCGCGGCTGGCATACCACGGGTGGGCCGCGTCGCTGCGGTGCAGGTACAGCACCGTGTCGAGCGGTTCGGTGCGAGTGAGCCGCACGTCGCAACCGTCGGCGGTGATGGTGATGACCGGGTCGGCGGGCGGCAACGGGTACAGCCCGAGGTACTGGGTCGGCTGCATCACGACGAGGCCACCCACGAGCAACGGCGTGTCGTCCGACGGCGTCGTGGTCGTGGTGACCGGCGTCGTCGTCGTGGTGACCGGCGTCGTCGTCGTGGTGACCGGCGTCGTCGTCGTGGTGACCGGCGTCGTGGTCGTGGTGGTCGTCGTCGTGCTGGTCTCGGTCGTGGTGGTGCCGATGCCCTCGACCTTCACGATCTCCGGGTCATCACCTCCCTCCACGGGCGGCGGCAGCACCGCGACGGCGGGGCCAACGGGTGCGTCCGGAGCATCGGCGGCGGTGGTGCCGCCGCTGTCGGGCAACACCAGTGACGCCGGGTCGACACCGAGCTGGGCCGCGGTCGCTGCAGCGGTCTCCCCGGCTTCCGCCGGCACGAGCACCGCACCACCGGTGGCCGCCTCACGACTGAGGCCGACGGTGACGCCGATGCTGCGCGACCAGCTGCGCGTGCCGTCCACGGCGATGGCCCGCGCAGCGAGCAGATGACGACCGGGCGAGACGGCGGTCCACGCGAACTGCGCGTGCAACGACGTGGCGCCCGCCGGGTCGCGGGTGACGTTCGCGGCCACCAGCGTGCCCCCGTCCCACAGTTCCACCCGGTGCACGGGGGCGGGCGACACCACGTCGGCGGTGAACCCGACGCGGGTGCCGAAGTCGAGCTCGGCGCGATCGGGGGTGACGCCGAGCGACACCGTGAAGGGCGCCAGCGACGGGCTCATCCCCGTGTCAGCGGCGGCGGCCTGCGCAGCGGGCGGTGACTCGTCGTCGGGGCGCAGGGCCACCCACCACCCGCCGACGCCC
>SXKB01000053.1 GCA_005778215.1 Actinomycetota bacterium
CGCGACCGCAAGCTCGAGGCCATCGCCCGCGCCGGTTCGGGCGTGGTGGCAAGTGCCAACCCCGGCTGTGCGATGCATCTCGCCGCTGCAGGGCTCGTGGTGCGCCATCCCATCGATCTGCTGGCGTCGGCGCTGTGAGCGGGCCGTACGACCATCTGGCCGAGCGGCTCGACGCCGTGGTGGAGGAGCTCGACGAGCTGCAGTTCGAGCAGCTGCGCGAAGCGGCCGCCGAGAAGTCCGGCCGCCCCGCCGACGACAAGCGACTCACCCAGGCCCGTCGCGCCATCGAGAAGGCCAGTCACCTCCTGCGCGGCGCAACCCCCGAGGACTGAGCCACGCATCGCTGGGCCTCTGTGTCAGCAACTGTTCTGAAGAACCTCCGAGGAAACGCTGACGGAGACCGGTGTGGCGACGTGACGTGAGCGGTGGGGTCAGGGTTCGAGCCACTGGCTGAGCCAGAGACCGCACGTCACGTCGACGTCACGGCCGGCTGGCACGGCGCGAGTGCCATCGGGGTCGTTGCCAACGCCGAGGCGTACGTCGAGCATGTCGTAGACCTCGCGCTCGCCGTCGCACCGCTGCGAGGTGGTGATGGCGAGTGCGGCCGACTCGCTCGGGTCGAGCACGAAGTCAGTGAGCGCCGGTCGGATCGAGCCGAACGCGCCGGCGCCAGGCTGCAGCGGAATGACCCCCGACGTCGCGTCGAAGCGGATGCCCATCACGAACACCGGGGGCAGGACTACACACGGTGCGGTGCCCCGGTTGGTGATCCTGCTGAGTTGGAAGAGATCGATGCCGTTGCCGCCGTTGTCGACGACCTCCGACACGAGGTCGGTACCCACGCACACCTGCGGACCCGACACCTCGAGCACTGCACTGGCCTCGAAGCCGTAGAGAGAGACGAAGTACTGGCCTGGGGAGATCGGCCCCACCGACACGGCTACCTCCAAGGTGCGGGTGGCCCCGGGTTGAAGGGTCTGGAGCAGGATCTGGCCGACGACCCACTTCTCGATGCCGGCCGACAGGACCACCGGGGTCGGCTGCAGGTCGACGACGCCATCGGTCGGGTTGGTCAGCGTGATCGACACGGTCGTCGTGCCGCCGGTGCAGACCGCCTGTGTGGCGGCAGCGATCGTGACGTCGAGCGGCAACTGGCTGGGCACCACGGTGTGCACGGTACCCGTTTCCTCGTAGGGGTAGCCGAGGTTGCGGCCGCACGCCGCAGGATCGAACGCCGTGGTCGACGACGCCGCGAGCGAGGAGCTGGTCGCCGCCGGAGAGTCGACCGTGACCGCGGCAGGATCGGTGCCGTTGCGACGGCTGAGCACCGCCACGCCGGCCACCACCAGTACGACCGCAGCGGCAACCACTGCGACACGTGCGGCCACGCTGCGCGTCGCAGCTCGGCGTGGCCGTTCTGCCTCCATCGGATCGGGTGCGTCGGACTGTGCCAGGCCGACAAGGTCGCGAATGCGTCCTTCGAGGCGGTCGTCATGGTCGGTCATCGCCCAGCACCTCCCTCAGGTGATCACGCGCTCGCGCCAACTGCTTCTTCACCGTGCCGTGGCTGACATCGAGCGCCTCGGCAATGCGGTCGACCGGCCAGTCGAGCCAGTACGTGAGGTACACCACCGCGCGCTGTTGGGTGCTCAGCCCGCTCAGCAGCGCACGGGCGTCGGCGGGGGTGGAGGGCACCATGGTGTCGAGCCGTTCCGCTGCACGGCGCTCGCGGGAGCGGCGGCGGAACGACGATCGATGCCAGTCCGCTGCCGTTCGCGCCACGGCACCGAACCAGTAGGCCCGAATGTCGCGCGCCTCGGCCAGCGAGCCACGGGCGATCGTGGCAGCCACCGCGTCGCTCACCACGTCGTTGGCGTCATGAGGACCCACGAGCACCGTGGCGTAGCGAACGAGATCGGCGGCATGCGCCCGGTACTCGGCCTCGACGTCCACGATGGTCATCATCCCTCACGTCGTCGCCGACCCTGTGGGAGGGTGACACGTCGGACGAGAAATCAGAGCGGGATCAGGTCGTCGCCCTGGGTGATGGTGCCGGGTTCCACCACGACGGCGTAGGCGCCAACGGCCTGCCCGAGGTCCTTCACCACATGGCGCAGGATGGCCCGGTCCTGCGGGATGTCGGGCGTGACCTGCTTCGTGATGGCCGCGCAGCGCGGGCAATCGTTGACCACCTCGATGACGGTGCTGCCGATGCGGAACCGGCGGCCGCTCCACCCGAACTCGGGATGGCCCGGCTCGTCACCGGTGTCGACCACGAACGTGGGCCGGAACCGCCGCACGTCGACCACCGAGTCGGGGAGTGCCGCCTGCATCGAGCGGAGTGCCGACGTGGTCATCACCAGCAACGGGTAGCAGTCGTAGAACGTGCCGGGAGGGGAGTCGAACTCGACGACGTTGGGCCCGAACTTCTCGAAGTCGGGCAGCGGCTCGTCGTCCTCGCGGGCGAAGATCTCGCGCAGGTACGCCATCGGATCGGTGACCGACGGATCGGGCTTGCGTCGGTAGTAGTCGAGGTCGGTCGCGGGGCGAAGTTGCTCGAGCACCACGGCGCGGCCGAGGGCGTCGGAGAGCACGTCGGCAGCATCGGTGTCGTTGCTGTGCACGGCGCGGCCGTCGGCGAGCGTGATGGTGACGTGCCCTGATGCGGTGGGGTGCGCGGCCAGTTGCATGATGCCCGGGGTCTGGCGCGTGTTGGCCAGGTTGCCGGTGACGGTGTCGCGCAGCGCCCACGTGCGGTCGCCGGCCATGCCCAACAGATCGAAGTCGGCCTCTGCCACCCGGCTGCCGATCATCGACTTCACCGGGTACTGCCACAGCTCGGTGACGTGCACGTCAATCCTCCACGAACGTGTTGCAGAGATCGATCATCTCGCGCAGGTCACCGTAGCCGTGCTTCGCGAACACGAACGCGATACGCGGCAGGTGCACGCGGTCGTGGTCCTTGCGTTCCGGGCCGATGGCATCGCTGACATGGATGTCGCCGCTCTTGCACAGGTGACCGAACCGCTGGTTCAACAGGCGCAGCTGATCGATGGTGGGCTCATGACGCAACCGGATGACCAGCGTCTCGCCCACGTACCGCATGGAGTCGTAGTTGCGGTAGAAGCCGATGATCTCGTTCACCGCGACCTCGCAGTCGTCGGTGATGAGGTACAGCGACCGGTCGGCCTCGCTGACCAATCCGCGTTCCACCAACTGCTCGCGCACGAAGTGGTCGACGGTCTCCCAGTACGGGTCGCCCGGCACATCGAGGAACACGATGGGCACGGGCAGGCCCTTGCCGGTCTGCGTGAGCGTGAGCAGCTCGAAGGTCTCGTCGAGCGTGCCGAAGCCGCCCGGCAGGCACACGAAGCCGAGACTCTCTTTGATGAGCATCAGCTTGCGGGTGAAGAAGTACTTCATGCTCACGTACTTCGAGTCACCCTCGATGACGTGGTTGGCGCCCTGCTCGAACGGCAGACGGATGGACACGCCGATGGAGTTCTCGCGACCGGCGCCCTCCATGCCCGCCTGCATGATGCCCGGGCCGGCGCCGGTGATGACCATCCAGCCCTCCACCGCCAGCCGGTACGCGACCTCTTTGGTGGCCATGTACAGCGGGTCGTCCTCGAGGGTGCGTGCCGAGCCGAAGATCGACACCTTCGGCGCGTCCTTCGCGTGAGCGAACATCGCGAACGCGTCGCCCATCTCCTGCAGCGCGGCCGCCGCGATCTTCAGGTCGAGCGTCTCGGGGTGCTGCTGCACCAGGTCGACCGCCGCACGCAGCAACTGCTGCGCGTGCCGCCGATCGGCGCTCTGCGGCATGCCGTCGAGCAGCGAGGCGAACAGTTCGTCGGCGGCGTGCGGCTCGTTCATCAGCCGAG
>SXKB01000054.1 GCA_005778215.1 Actinomycetota bacterium
CGGAGGCAGGGTGCCGGGAGCCGGCGGCGGGGGAGGGGCCGGTGCGACGGGCGTGGCAGTGGCCGCGCGCGCCGGCGCGGCCGCCGTCTTCTGGTCGGCCATCAGCACGCTGATCTGGTCGCGGGTGAGCGGACCGCGCAGGTAGCTCATCGCCCAGCGCGTGGTGAACACCTCGGGCTGGTCCTTGCCCGCCCGGCGCAGCACGAACTCGCGCTTGGCCAGTCCGCTGATGGTGTCGCCGACGGCCTTCGTGTCCACGCCACCGCTGGCCGCGCTCATCCCGTCGAGGAGGCGGGCCTTGTCGCGGTCGGTCTGCAGACGGCCGATCATCCACGTGCCCGCGTTGGAGAGCGCCTTGTAGTCGACGTCGACCGGGTTCTGCGTGCTCAGCACCACGCCCACTCCGAACGCACGCGCCTGCTTCATCAGCGTCATGATCGGCTTCTTCGTGGGCGGGGCCGCGGTGGGCGGCAGGTAGCCCGCCACTTCGTCCATGTACAGCATGGCGCGCAGGTCGGTGGTACCGCTCTGTTTGCGCATCCACGTCACCAGCTTGCCGAGGACCAGCGTGGTGACGAACTGTCGTTCCTGATCGCCGAGGTGTGCGGTGGTGACGATGGCACAGCGCGGGCGGCCATCGGCGGCGTGCAGCATGCGGTCGATGTCGAGTGCCGTGCCGCTCATCCATGCGGCGAACGACGGCGAGGCGAGCAGTCCGTTGAGCCGCATCGCGAACGCGGTGCGGTCCTTCGGCGGGAAGAACTGGTCGAGGTCGAACACGCCCAGCTTGCGCAGGGGCGGCTGCTGCACCATGCCGACCAGCGTGGGCAGATCGAGGTCTCGGCCCGCGCCCCACTCGTGCATCACGAGGTTGCTGAGCAGGATGTGTTCGCGGCTGGTGAGCGGGTCGGCGTCGATGCCGACCAGACCCAGCAGGCCGCTGACGAAGCCCTCGATCTCGTCACCGAGGATCTCGGGGTCGGTCACGCCCGCGGGCGCAGCCAGCGAACCGACGATGTCGAGGCCGACGCCCGCGGTGGAGCCGGGTGTGTAGATGGTGAACTCGGCCGCGGCGCGCAGTGCCGCGACCCGTTCGGCGGTGATGCCCCAGCCGGCCAGCCCCTTGGTCCACGTGTCGGCCTGCGCGGCGGCGAACTCGGCCACGGTCTGCCCCGCCTTCTGCGCGTCGCCCTCGTTCACCCACGGCTCGAAATCGGTGGGGGCGAGGGCGGGGAACGTGAGGCAGAGGTTGGTGAGGTCGCCCTTCGGGTCGATGAGCAAGGTGGGGATGCCGGCCGACAGGGCCTCCTCGATCAACACCACGCCGAGGCCGGTCTTGCCGGAACCGGTCATGCCCACGATGACCCCGTGGGTGGTGAGGTCGCCGCTCGGCACCGAGGTCGGGGCGTCGGTGCGTTGGTGCTGCGCGGGATCGATCTGCCCGCCGAGGAGGAAGTCGGCCATGGCCAGTGAACCTAGCGAGCGAGGGAACCCGGCTAGCGCAGCGTGATGCGGTACGCGCAACGCTGGCCGCCGTCGAGCAGATGTTGCTCGCGGGCCACGTGCACGTCGGGGCCCAGCGCCCGCTGGAACAGGTCGAGCTCGGCGCTGCACAGACCGCCGCAATGGTCGGCGGCGTTCTGGATGGGGCAGTGGTGCTCGACCAGCTCCACGTGGTCGTCGGCCTCGATGGCCTCGGCCAGATAGCCCTCGGCGCTGCGCAGGGTGGCGAGGCGCTGGACCTTCTCGTGCACGCTGCCGGCGCCCTGCAGCACGCCCTGGTAGCTGGCGAGCTGGCGTTCGGCGCGGGTGCGCACCACTTTGTCGAGGGCCTCGTCGCCCAGCGCGGTGCGGATGGAGGTGAGCAGCTCGACACTCAGGTCGGCGTGGCGGTCGGCGAACAGGGTGCTGGCCGCCGGGGTGAGGCTCCAGTGGGTGGGCGGACGGCCACGACCACTGTGCGGGCCGGTGGAGCGCTGCACCAGCTGGGCCGCCTCGAGCGCCTCGAGGTGCTGACGGATGGCGGTGTCGGTGAGGCCGAACTCGGCGGCCAGTTCGGGTGCCGTGACCGTGTCGGCACGCTTCAGCCGCTCGACGATGCGTCGCTTCGCGCCGGACAGATCGTGGGGGGCGCCATCGGCTCGATCGGTCATGCGGCCAGGATAGCGATTTCGAAAGGCAAAGCTTGGAGAAAGACGTTCGCGCGAACGGCCTCGTTGTTTGACAAAATGTCAAACATGACCCAGACCACGGCCGACCCGATCTCGCACGCGCTCGAGAACCAGTTCGGTCTGGCCGACCGTGTGGTCGACGCCGCCTCGCTCGACAACAGCGTCGCCCGGTTCCGCGAGCGGGGCATCGTGCTGCCCACCTTCGCTCAACTGGCCGACCCGTCCACCGTCGATCCTGCCCTGGTGGGCGACGCTCCGAAGAACGGACCCGACGCTCGCAACCTGTGGCGCGTGCACTGGTACAACGACCTCGACGGCAACCGGGTGAGCGTGCCCGACCACATCGTGCTGCCCAGCAGCCTCACGGGCGTGGCCAGCCCCATCATCGTGGCGTTCGGCGACCGGTTCCCGATGATCACCGCGCACAAGGTGCTGGCCGCATACGCGTGCCTCGCGCCTCGCGTGGTGACCGGCCAGTTCGACCCCACCCGCCACCGTGCCATCTGGCCGAGCACCGGCAACTACGCCCGCGGTGGCATCGCCATCAGCCGCATCATGGCGTCGCGCGGCGTGGCCATCCTGCCGGCCGGCATGAGCCAGGAGCGGTTCGACTGGCTGGACCAGTGGTGCGAGAACCCGAAGGACGACGTCATCCGCACCGTCGGTACGGAGAGCAACGTGAAGGAGATCTACGACGCCTGCAACGAGCTGGCGAAGGATCCCGGCAACTTCGTGCTCAACCAGTTCTGCGAGTTCGGCAACCATCTCGGCCATTACGAGGTGACGGGCCGTGCGCTCGCCCACGTGTTCGAGACGGCGAAGGCGGCCAGTGGCCGCGACCTGCGCCTGGCGGCGTTCACCAGCGCCACCGGGTCGGCGGGCACCATCGCCGCCGGCGACCGCCTGAAGGACCTGTACGGCACGAAGATCGTCGCTGTGGAGGCGCTCGAGTGTCCGACGATGCTGGAGAACGGCTTCGGCGAGCACAACATCCAGGGCATC
>SXKB01000055.1 GCA_005778215.1 Actinomycetota bacterium
GATCTCCTCGATCGCCTCGAGCCCCACCTCGTACTTCTCGCCGGCATGCCCCAGCGACGGCCGGGTGGTGAGCCCCGCGGCCAGCACCGCCTCGGCCCGAGGGTTCATCGTGTTGGTGGCGGGGTTGAGATTGATGCAGTCGCGGTCGTGGATCTCCCGGTTGCGCTCGACCAGGGCGTGCAACCGCTGGTCGGTGGCTCGCAGGTCGCGGAGGTCGAGCTCCCCGATGATCTGCTGGCGGCGTGCGTTGGCCGTGGCACCCATCCAGGGCAACGGCGCCACGGTGCGCTCCTCTGCGGGTGTCTCGATCGACATGCGGCGATCGTGCCATCCGCCGACCACAATGAAAAACGACGATAAGTGACTGCTGCAGTAAGTTGCGCTGATGGTTCCTTCACCGACGTCGCTCGAGCGGCTGCGCGTGTTCCTGGCGCTGTCCACCGTCGGCACGGTCGCCGGCGCCGCTCGCTCGCTCGGGTACACGCCGTCGGCCGTCTCGCAACAGCTCGCCGTCCTCGAGCGCGAAGCAGGTGTCGCCCTCGTGGAGCGCTCGAACCGTGGTGTGGTGCTCACCTCGGCCGGCCAGGTGCTCGCGCGACGATCCGGCGAGCTGCTCGACCTCGTCCGCACCGGATTCGAGGATGCCGCGCGCGCCGCCGGCCACCATCAGGCCACCTTGGCGATCGCCTCGTTCCCCACCGCCATCCCGACCCTGCTGCTGCCGGTTCGTCAACGGCTCGCATCGGAGATCGACATCGTGGTGGTGGATGCCGAGCCCGAGCGTGCCGTGCAGTTGGTCGAAGCACACGAGGCCGATGCTGCGATCACCGACGCCGAAGCCGTCGACCTGCGCTCCAACGAACTGCACCGCACGCTGCTCCGGACCGATCCTCTCCGACTGGTGGTCCCCAAGGGGAAGCGCGTGCGGGAGCTCGCCGACTGCGCCGATGACCGTTGGGTGCTGGGTGGCCCGCACAGTCGGCACGGTGACGCCGCGCGCAGGGTGTGCCGTGCCGCAGGGTTCGAGCCGAACGTGATCGTCGAGACCGAGGATCACCGGATCGCGTTCGATGTGGTGCGCGCGGCGGGCGCCGTCACCCTGCTCCCCGAGATGGCATTGGTCGATCTGCCGGCCGGTGTGGCGATCGCTCGGTCGATCGATGTCGGTCACGCCCGCCGTGTCGAGTTCGTCACCCGATCCACCATGCGCACCAACGCCGCCGTCATGCGACTGCGGGACGTGCTGTTGGCGCTGTGATCAGCGGATGTCGTCGCGCAGGCGCTGCAGCCACTCGTCGGCATCGCGCCAACGGGCGTCGGCGTCGTCGCGCACCTGGGCGGCGTGCTCGCCCGCAGCTGGATACGAGCCGAGGAACTTCACCTTGCCCTGCTTGATGCGCAACGCGCGCATCGCATCGGCCACCAGTTCGTCGGCCACGTGACCGTCGGCGTACACGACGAAGCAGTAGTCGCCGAGGCCGCCGTCCTTGGTGGGACGCGACAACAGGTTCGACAGGTTGATGCGACGCGCGGCGAACTCCTGGAGGATGGAGATGAGGCTGCCCGGCTCGTCGGCGCGCTGGTAGATGACCAGCGCCGTGCGGTCGTGGCCGGTGGGAGCGGGGATCCCCTCGCGCGCCACCACCACGAATCGGGTCTGGTTGCCCGGGTGGTCGGCGATGTCCGCCGCGAGGATGTCGAGGCCGTACAGCTCGGCCGCTGCTCGCGGCGCCACGGCCGCCGCCCCCGCACCGAGTTCCTCGGCCACGATGCGCGCTGCTTCGGCGGTGGAGTTGGCGGCCTTCAGCGCCGCCTGACCGACGTGGTTGCGCAGGTAGGCGTGGCACTGCGCGCTCGCGACCGGGATGCTGAGCACCACGTCGACGTCGGCGAGCGTGGTACCCGGCTTGGCCATCAGACAGTGCTCGATGCTCAGCACCACCTCGCGCTGGATGAGCAGATCGTGGTTGAACGCCAGTTCGTCCTGCGTGAGGTTCACCGCGCCCTCGATGGAGTTCTCGATGGCCACGAAACCGAGGTCGACCTCCCCCTGCTGCACGGCGTCGAGCACGTCGGGCATCGTGCGATACAGCACGTGCTCGGCCGCGGCGAGATCGGGCTGGGTCTTCAGCGCCTGTTCGGTGAACGTGCCGAGCGGCCCGAGGAAACCGACGCGTGTGCTCGGCGTGGCGGAGGTCATGGCGGCCAAGGCTATTGCGCGGACGTGGCGACCCGTCGGTCCCTTTCCCGGCACAATGGTCGGGTCATGGACGAGCAGCAACTGGCCGAACTCATCGACGGCGTGCGGTCGGGCGCCATTGCCCCCGACGATGCCGTCGCCGCACTGCGCCGTCTGCCGTTCTCGGAGGTGGGCGACTCGCTCGTCGATCACCACCGCGCGCTGCGCCAGGGCATGCCCGAGGCCGTGTACGGCAAGGGCAAGACCACCGAGCAGTGCCTGGCCATCGTCGGCGAACTGCTCGCCCACGGCACCGGTCCGGTGCTGGTCACCAGGGTCTCGGCCGACACGGAGGCAGCGTTGCTGGCCGCCCACCCCGGCGGTGAGGCGAAGGCCGGCTGTGTGCTGTGGCGCCGACCGCATCCGTCGCGCATGGCGAAGGTGTTGGTGGTGTCGGCCGGTACGGCCGATGTGCCGGTGGTCGACGAAGCGGTGCTCACGCTGCACGCCTACGGCTTCCAACCCGACCGGCTCACCGACGTGGGCGTGGCGGGCCTGCACCGCGTGCTCGCCCACCTCGACCGCATCACCTCGGCCGACGCCGTGGTGGTGGTGGCCGGCATGGAGGGTGCGCTCGCCAGTGTGATCGGGGGCCTCACCTCGGCGCCGGTGGTGGCCGTGCCCACCAGCGTGGGATACGGCTCGGGCCTCGAGGGCGTCACCGCCCTGCTGGCCATGACCGCGTCGTGCGCCAGCGGTGTCACGGTGGTGGGCATCGACAACGGCTTCGGTGCCGGCTGCGCGATCGCGAGAATGTGCCCGTGAGTCGCACCGCGTGGTTCCACTGCTTCGCCGGCACGGCGGGCGACATGACGATGGCGTCGTTGGTGCACGCCGGTGCCGATCCGGTGGAGGTGGCCGCCGTGCTGGCCGGACTCGAACTCGACGGTTACGCACTCAGCTTCGAACCGGTGCTGCGCTGTGGCATCGCCGCCACCCAGGCGCACGTGGCGGTGCTCGGCGAGCACCAGCACTCGTTGCTGCACGACGGCGTGCCGCACGATCAGCACGAGCACGACCAAGGCCACGCGCACGGCGATCACCACCACGACCACCACGATCACGATCACGATCACGTGCACCACGGTCACCGGCCGTACGCCGCGATCCGCGACCTGTTGGACGCCGCCGACCTGCCGCCGCGTGTGCGCGACCGTGCGCAGCGCACCTTCCGGCTGCTCGCCGAGGTGGAGGGTGCCATGCACCGCATGCCGCCCGACGACGTGGAGTTCCACGAGGTCGGCTCGGTCGACGCCATCATCGACATCGTCGGTGCCTGCGCCGCACTCGAGGTGCTCGGCATCGACCGCATCGTGTGCAGCCCCATCACCGTCGGCCAGGGCACGGTGCACGCGGCACATGGCGAACTGCCCAACCCTGCCCCCGCCGTGGTGGAACTGCTCGCCCGTCGCGGCGCACCCAGCCGCGGCATCGCCGATCGCAAGGAGCTGGCCACCCCCACCGGCGTGGCACTGATGACGGCGCTGGCCGACGAGTTCGGCCCGATGCCGGCCCTCACCGTGCAGTCGGTGGGCTACGGCGCCGGCTCGGCCGACATTCCGGGTCGACCCAACGTGGTGCAGGTGGTGGTGGGCAGCGAGCCCGCGGTGAACCTCACGCCGCAACCGGGCCAGCCGGTGCAGCTGTTCGAGACCAATGTCGACGACGCCACGGGTGAGGTCATCGCCCACACCATCGCCGCGCTGCTCGCCGCGGGGGCGCACGACGCGTGGGCGTCACCGATCGTGATGAAGAAGGGTCGGCCCGCCCACACCGTGCATGCGCTGTGCGATCCGGCGAGGGCGGCCGAGGTCAGCGCCGTGCTGGTGCGCGAGACCGGTTCGTTGGGCCTGCGCGGCACGCTGTTGCAGCGTTGGCCGCAGCAGCGCGACGAACACACCGTGCACGTGCAGGGTCACGCCATCGGCGTGAAGGTCACCGCCGGGCGGATGAAGGTGGAGCACGACGACGCCGCTGCCGCTGCTCGTGCGTTGGGGATGCCGTTGCGCGAGGTGCTGCGGCAGGCCACCGAAGCGGCCCACCGCGCACTCGACTGATCAGCTGGCGAGGGCCTCGTCGACGATCTTCTGCAGATCGCTGGGCTCGACCTCACCCGACACCCGCACCTTCACCTTGCCGTCGGCGCCGACGATCACGAAGTACGGCCAGCCGGTGGCGCCGTAGGCCTGGGCGGCCTTGCCGGCAGCGCCGTCGCCCTGCGCCTCGTCGACGAGCACGGGCCACGCCCAGCCCTTGTTGGAGAACCACTCGGCCGGCGGGAAGTTCACCGCGGTCTCCGACACGGCCGTGGCCACGCCGATGACGCGCAGGTCGGCGGGGACCGCGCCGCTGTTCTTCCAGTCGAGCAGCTTCGGCACCTCGGCGTTGCAGTGCGGGCACCAGTGCGCGAGGAACACCAGCATGTAGGCGCCGTCGGCGGCGTCGACCTTGATGGGCTGGCTGTTGAAGTTCAACCCGTCGAGCGTGGGCGCAGTGAGGCCGATGGCCTCGTCGGCGCCGGCATCGGGGCTGTACGCGGGGAGCGGATCACCCGTCACCGTGACCGGCTGGCTGATGGGCAGGTCGTCGAGACCGCCGCCCTGTGCTGCCGTGGTGTCGGACGCAGCCGGGCTGTCGTCGCCGCCGCTGGTGGCGATGACCACGCCGACGACCGCGACCACCACGAGCACGCCGATGGTGACCCACATCCAGGTCTTGGAACCGCTGCCGCCGTTCGCTGCCTTCGCAGCAGCCTTGCGGCGAGCTTCAGCCCGCTGACGATTCGCCATCTTCTTCAGCCTCCAGAGGTTCGGGAAGGAGCAACAGGGCCAGGATGGCAGCAAAACCGCAGAACGCCATCACGGCCAGTGTGATCGAGGGGAAACCGGTGGGCTGCAACGTGACCTCGTCGCGCCCGCCGAACGAGATGAGGTTCGGCACCGCGCACGGCGTGGTGGCTGCGCACTCCTTCGAGTCGGCGATGAAGCCCCGCTCGATGAAGTTGTGGTACGTGCTGATGGCCAGACCGATGGCCGCCAGCGGACCGGCGTACCACTTCACGCCGCGATCGCGCCGAATGGCGGCGATGACGAGGATGACCGCCAGCGGGAACATGAAGATGCGCTGGAACCAGCAGAACCGGCAGGGGATCCAGCCGAAGTGCTCGCTGAACACGAGGCTGCCGACGGTGGCGCCCACGGCGACGGCTGCGGCCGCCCACAGCTGCACGCGATGCACGGCGGCGCTGATGCGCACGGTGGCGACGGCCGGCACGAGACGGACGACCACCAACGCCACGGCACCGAGGAGGGCGACGATGGCCAACACCGCGGCGATGTCGTGGAACGTCTGGGCGGACATTCCCCCATTCTGACGCGGAATGGCGAAAATGTGATGGCAGGATGCAGCACGTGATCGAACCCGTGGTCGACGCGACCTTTCTCGACGCGCATCCCGAGGCCGTGGTGGCCGACGTCCGCTGGTACCTCGACGGGCGCGACGGCCTCGCTGCGTTCGAAGCCGGTCACCTGCCGGGTGCGCTGTGGGTCGACCTCGAAGGTGCGCTGGCTGCGCACGATCGTCCGGCCACCGAAGGCCGTCACCCGTTCCCCACACCGGAAGCCTTCGCCGCCGCGATGGGGGCGCTGGGCATCGGTGACGACTCGTTGGTGGTGGCGTACGACGACGCCGGCGGCATGACCGCCGGCCGGTTGGTCACGATGTTGCGCATGCTCGGCTGCGATGCGGCGGTGCTCGACGGTGGCCTCACCGTGTGGACCAGCGAGGGCCGGTCCGTGGTCGATGGCCCCGCGCCCGCCCCGACGCCGGCGGTGTTCACCCCACGTCCGTGGCCGACCGACCGCCTCGCCGACGCCGACGAGACACTGGCACAGGCCGCAGCAGGCGGCGCCGTGCTCGACGCACGCGCCGCCGAGCGGTTCACGGGCGAGGTGGCCCTCATCGACCCGCGGCCCGGCCACGTGCCCGGCGCCCGCAACGCGCCGTGGGCGTCGGTGCTCGGCCCCGATGGTCGGATGAAGTCACCCGACGAACTCCGCCGCCACTACGCCGCACTGGGCGCCGATGAGGGACAGGCCATCGCGTACTGCGGCTCGGGCGTGAGTGCCTGCATGAACGTGCTCGCGATGGAGCGGGCCGGCCTCACCCCGCCGCGGCTGTACGTGGCCAGCTGGTCGGGGTGGTCGTCCGATCCCGACCGTCCTGCCGAGCTGGGCCCGCACCGATGAGCGACACCGCCCCGTCGGTCGGATTCGACGCGCTCCGCGATCTGCGCCGTCGTCGCCAACTGCACCGCCTGGGCAACCTCGACTGGTTCGAAGCTGCCTACCGCGTCTACCTGTTCGGCATCTTCGGCGGCGGTGCCGTGCTGTGGATCAGCAACTCCATCAAGGACGAACCGGTCAGCGAGGCGGTCGCCGCCGACGTGCTGTCGCACGGCCCTGCGGTGCTCGGACTGCTGGTCGCGTTCGCCTTCATGGCCGGCGTGCGGGGCGGCGCCCAGGGCGGCCCCGTGGCGCTCGAGGCCGCCGACGTGGTGTACGTGATGCTCGCCCCGATCGACCGTCGGCGTGCGCTGTGGAAGCCGGCCGTGCAGCGACTGCGCAGCGCGGTGTTCACCGGTGCCATGGCCGGCGGCGTGATCGGTCAACTCGCGGGGCGTCGTCTGCCCGGCTCCACCATCGCCTGGTTCGGGTCGGGTGCCCTCTACGGCGCCAACCTCGCCGCCGTGTGGGTGGGCGCCGCGCTCCTCGCACACACGCTGCGTGTGCCTCGCTGGCTCGCCACCTCGCTCGGCCTGGTCGGCGTGGCCTGGCAGGCCGCTGCCGTGACGTGGGGCGTGGTCGGTCCGTTCGACCTCGACGGCAGTCTGGCGCTGTGGGGCTGGCGCGTGCGCGGCATCGACGTGCTCGCCCTCGCCGGTGCCCTGGCGATGGTGGTGGTGGGCATGGCACTGCTGCGACGGCTGTCGCTCGACGCGCTCGCCCGCCGGAGTGCCCTGGTGGCGCAACTGCGGTTCGCGGTCACGATGCAGGACCTGCGCACCGTCATCCTCCTGCGTCGCCAGCTCAACCAGGAACACGCCCGCCGCCGCCCCTACGTGCGGCTCGGGGTTGCAGGGGCGTCGAAGGGCTTCACCGGCACGGTGTGGCGACGCGGCTGGCACGGCCTGCTGCGGTTCCCCGTGCCACGCCTCATCCGCATGGCGGCCATCGCCGCCGGCATGGGTGTGCTGCAGGCCATGGTGGTGCGCGGCACCACGCCGGCGTTCCTGGGCACCGCCGTGCTCGGCTTCGTGCTCGGCCTCGAGATCATGGAGCCGCTGTCGCAGGAGGTCGATCAGGCCGACCGCGCCGACGCGCTCCCCGTCGAACGCGGCGAACTGATGTCGCGGCACCTGTTCGCACCGGCGGTGGCGTTGCTGCCCTTCGCGCTGGTCGCCGCCGTGGCCGCCTGGCTCGCCCTCGGCGCACACGGCGACGCCGTCGCCCCGGCGCTCGTGCTCGCGTTCCCCACGTTGCTCGGCGGCGCCACCGGCGGCGTGGTGAGCATCATCAAGGACATGCCCGACCCTGCCAGCGCACCCACGCAGCAGAACTTCATGCCACCCGAGATGGTCGGCTTCACCACGGCCATCCGCATCGTCTGGCCCATCGTCGTCAGCACGCTCACCACCTGCACCGTGCTGCTGCCGCGGGCTGCCTTCGAGCGCGGTGATTCGGTGGTGGCTGCCGCCGTGCGCGGCGCCCTCGGCTCGTTGCTCGTCGTCCTGCTGGTGTTCCAGTGGGTGCGCCTGCGCGACCGTCTCCGTCGCAAGATCCGCGCCTTCATGGACGAAGGCAGGGCGTACACGTCCCAGCAAAGGAGCTCGGCATGACCGCCGCCCTCAGCACGCACCAGCTCGCCAAGGACTACGGCGACCGCCCGGCGCTCGAGCCGCTCGACCTCGAGGTACCCGAAGGGCAGCACGTCGCGCTCGTCGGCCACAACGGCAGCGGCAAGACCACGCTGCTGCGCATGGCGGCAGGCCTGCTCGACCCCAGCGCGGGCGAGGCGCGCATCATGGGCCACGTGTCGGGTTCGCTCGAGGCGCGCCGGTCCCTCAGCTGGCTCTCCGACACCCCCACCTTCTACGACGACCTGTCGCTGTGGGAGCACCTCGAGTACGTCGGTCGGCTGCACGGCGTGGCCGAATGGCAGGGCAAGGCCGAGGAACTGCTCGAGCGCCTGCAGCTGAGCGCGCGCCGCGACGACATCCCCACCACGTTCAGCCGTGGCCTGCGGCAGAAGGCCGCCATCGCCCTCGGCATGGTGCGACCCTTCGACGTGCTGCTCGTCGACGAGCCGTTCGTGGGCCTCGACAGCAACGGCAAGACCACCCTGCTCGAACTGCTCGACGAGGCCGCGCAGGTGGGTGCCACATTGCTGGTGGCCACGCACGAACTGGCCTTCGTCGGCCGCGTCGGCCGCCTGTTGGCGCTGCGTGACGGTGCACTGGTGTACGATGGGCCGCCGTCGGAGGCCGACGTGCACACGCTCGTGCTCCCGGCCTGAGTGCACCTTCACTGAAGCGCCGCTGAAGCCGGGACCGCACCGGCGGTCAGCGCGCTACTCTCTGTCGCATGCAGGAGTTCTCTTCCGTCAGCGCCTCGTCCTACGACCCCGCCGCATTGGCCGCCAAGCTCACCGAGAAGTCGGCCGAGGGCTGGTCGGTCGTGGGCATCGTCCCCACCGGTGGCGACGTCACCGCGTTCCTGGCTCGTGAAGCCGGTGCTGCGTCGGCCGCCGCGCCGGCTGCTGCGGCGGTCGTCGAGTCGACCCCCGTGGCCGAGACCAGTTCGTTCGCCCCCACGCTGGGTGCCGCCACCGCTGCCGCCGTGGTCACCCCCGAGCCCGCCGTCGCCGAGCCTGCCGTCGCCGAGCCCGCAGGCTGGGCTGTCGCTCCCGAGTCGGCGGCACCTGCCGCTGCCGCGGCCGCCACCTCGATGGCCCCCATCAGCGACAGCACCAGCACCTACCAGCCGGCCGCCGAGCCGGTGTCCACGTACCAGCCGGCCGCCGCTGCGCAGCCGGCCGCTGCGGCCACCCCCGCCGTGCCCGCCGGGTGGTACGCCGACCCGGCCGGCCGGTTCGAGCTGCGCTACTGGGACGGCAACACCTGGACCGAGCACGTCTCGCGCGCCGGCCAGCAGTACACCGACCCGCCCGTCGCCTGATCCGTCGACACGCTCGGCTGGGGACTTGGGTCCCTGGGCCGTGATGCAGGCGCGTCGGTAACCTTCCGTCATGCGCGCCACTTCGATCGGCCACGCCGGCATCCTCGTCGACACCGTCGACGGGTCCATCGCCTGCGACCCCTGGTTCCTCCCGCAGTTCCACGGTTCGTGGTTCGTGTTCCCGCGGAACGACCAGCTGTCCGACGAGTTGATGCAGCGCATCTGCAACCCGACGTACCTGTACATCTCGCACATCCACGCCGACCATCTCGACGAGGACTTCCTGCGCGACCGGATGAACAAGGACACCACCGTCCTCATCCCCGGCTACCCCACGCGTGAACTCGAGCGCATTCTGCGCGGCCTCGGCTTCTACAACATCGTGCGCACCGTCGACGGCGAGGAGAAGGCGCTCGGCCCGAACCTGAAGATCGCCATCCACGTCGAGACCAGCATCACCGACGGCCCCGGCGGCGACAGCGCCATCGTCATCAGCGATGGCACCGGCCGGTTGGTGAACCAGAACGACTGCCGTACCAACGACCTGCTCGCGCTGCGCAACCACGGCCCGGTCGACCTGCACTGGCTGCAGTACTCGGGAGCGATCTGGTATCCGATGGTGTACCAGGAGACCCCTGAGCGGATGCGTGCGCTCATCGATGCGAAGGTCGACAGCCAGTTCTCGCGTGCCATGCGGTACGTCGAGACCATCGGCGCCCGGGCCGTGGTGCCCAGTGCCGGCCCGCCCGCGTTCCTCGACCCCGACCTGTTCCAGTTCAACGTCATCGAGGGTGACGAGCTGAGCATCTTCCCCGACCAGGTCAGCTTCATGACCATGCTCGAGCAGGCACGGCACCAGGGCATCCTGGCCGTGCCCGGCACCGAGATCGAGTTCGGCACCGACGGCGAGTTCCGGGTGACGCACCCGATGTCGCAGGCCACCGTCGACGACATCTTCACCCACAAGCGTGCGTACCTCGAGCAGTACCAGGCCGACTGGCTGCCCTGGCTGGCCGACATGAAGGCGGCGTGGCTGCCCGCCACCCCCGACCTGTTGGCCACCGTGAAGGCGTGGTTCGAGCCGCTGATGGCGATGGCGCCCACCGTGTGCGACGCCATCGGCGACATCGTGGTGTTCCGCGCCGGCGACCTGGCCATTGCACTCGACTTCCCGCGCCGCGAAGTGCGCGAGTGGGCCGGTGAGGACCATGGCTTCTGGTTCAAGGTGCAGCGCGAGTTGGTCGAGACCGTCGTCGCCACGCGCGCCAACGACTGGAGCAATGCGCTGTTCCTGTCGTGCCGGTTCAGCGCGTGGCGCAAGGGTCAGTACAACGAGTACGTCTACAACTTCTTCAAGTCGCTCGACGTCGAGCGCATGCGCCGCACCGAGAGCGAGGCGTTGCGCAAGCTCGACCCCGATCGGGGCGGCATGGCCGACCAGGACATCCGCCTCGGCGACTGGATCGTGCAGCGCGCGTGCCCGCATCGCGAGGCCGACCTCAGCGTGTTCGGCGAGATCGAGGGCAACGAGCTGGTGTGCACCCTGCACGGCTGGCGGTTCGACCTCGAGACCGGCCAGTGCCGCAACGCCGACGACCGACCCCTGCGCGTCCGTCGCGCCACCCCCGCCGACGACTGACCGGCGCGAGTCCCACCGCCGTCCCGGGTCGGGACCGAACACCGACATCTGGGGCCCCGGTTCGTAGGGCCGCCGCTGGCGGCGAACTGGCGCTGATTCGTCCCGGTTTCCGGGACGAATCACGCCCAGAAGCCGAACTGGGACGAATCACGCCCAGAAACCCGACGACTGACGCAGCTCAGTAGCGGCTGAGGCGGTAGGCGAAGCGGTAGGTGCCGGGCGCGATGCGGTACTGCGGCAGCACGTCGGGGCCGCAGCTGGCGGTGCCGATGCCGCGGTGCGCGACGTCGAGGTGCACCACGAGTTCCTTGCGCGGTCGCAACTCGGTCTCGGTGGCGGCGGCGTACAGATCGCCGGTCTCGAAGTGCGTGGCCGAACAGTGCAGCGCGGCGGGCTGCAGCACGTCGATGCGCAGCGACTCTTCCTTCTTCGGGTCGACCAGTTCGAACCACCGGCAGTCGGTGCGCAGGCCGAACTCCTGCGGCACCAGATAGGGCGGCGCATCGGGCGCCTGCTCCCACGTGCCGAGCATGGCGCTGCGGTTGCGATCGGGGTAGTTCTCGTGCGGGCCGCGGCCATACCAGCGCACCTCGCTGAAGCGACCGGGCACGGCGAACGACACGCCGATGCGCGGCAGGTCGGCCAGCGACTCGGGCACGGTGACCTGGTGGTGGAACTCGATGCCGCCGTCGACCTCACGGCGATCGACGGTGTGTTGCACGAGCTGGTCGGCCGGCAGCCGGTCGACGCCGGCCTCGAGCCACTCGCCGAGCGCGCGGCCGCCGACGCGGATGCGCTCGCGCAGTTCGGGCATCAGCTTGAACCCGTCGTTGTCGGTGGCGGCACGCCACAGCGACAGCTCGACCGGGCGCACGAGCAGGCGATCGATGGCCTTCGCCCCACCGTCGGCGTCGCCGAGGGGCACGGTGCGGTTGCGCACCGTGTGCAGGGTGACCTGGTCCCACGCCGTCAGGTGCCCGGCAGGCGCCCACCACTGCGCGGCCTTGGTGTACCAGCGCACGCTGAGGAACGCCTCGCCGTCGAGCGGGGCGTCGCACGGCAGCGGCACGTCGACCGACGAGTGCGGTGCGACGGACGGCAGCGACAGCACTCCGCGGCGTACGACGGCGCCGTCGACGAGCAACTCCCACTCGCCCTTCAGACCCGAGAGGTCGGTGAACGACTGGCGGTTCGAGACGCGCAGCGTGCCCTTGCGTCGTCCGGCGGCGACGGTGACCGGGCGGTACACCCAGGCCACCTCACGCATCGCCGGGTGTGGCTCGCCGTAGCTGCCCACCAGGCCATCGGCCACGAAGTTGCAGTCGTGCGGGGTGTCGCCGAACTGGCCGCCGTATGCGAGCCGCACCGTGCCGTCGGGCAGCACCTGGCGGATGCCGTGGTCCTTCCACTCCCACAGGAACCCGCCCTGCAGGCCGGGCGTGGACGTGATGACGTCCCAGTAGTCGGCGAGCGACCCGTTGCTGTTGCCCATCGCGTGGCTGTACTCGCACAGGATGAGCGGCCGCGTACCCTTGCCCGACTCGCCGTGGAACCGGATGGCGTCGATGGGTGCGTACATCGGACAGACGATGTCGCTGGCAGCCAGGCCACCGTCGATCCATCCGGCGTGGAACACTGCGCCCTCGTAGTGCAGCGGGCGGCTGGGGTCGACGCTGCGGATCCAACCGGCGAGCGCGTCGTGGTTGCTGCCGTAACCGCTCTCGTTGCCGAGGCTCCACAGGATGATGCTCGGATGGTTGCGATCACGCTGCACCATGCGCGCACCGCGCTCGAGCCACGTGCTGCGCCAGCGCGGGTCGTCGCACAGTGAGGTGTTGTACGCGTGGCTCTCGATGTTGGCCTCGTCGATGAGGTACATGCCCAGCTCGTCGCACAGGTCGTAGAAGCGCGAGTCGTTGGGATAGTGCGACGTGCGCACGGCCGTGATGTTGTGCCGGCGCATCGTGAGCAGGTCGGCGCGCATGTCGGCCTCGGTGACCGCCTTGCCGCGCTCGGGGTGGTGGTCGTGGCGATTGACGCCGAAGATCCACACCGGCTGTCCGTTCACCAGCAGCTGGCGGTCGCGCACCTCGACGTGGCGGAAGCCGACCATCTGGTGCGTGGCCTCGACCACCACACCGGCAGGTGACAGCAGTTCGACATCGACCCGGTAGCGGGCAGGTGACTCGGCCGACCAGGGCGACACCTTCGGCACCGCGAACGAGTGCTCGCTGGTGAACCCGGTGAACACGTAGGGGATGGCCTCGGCGTGCGGCACCGGCTGTACCGATGGGCGACCGACGCGCTTGCCGTTCGGGCCGGTGAGCGTGACCCTGGTGTGGAAGCCGCGCGTCGGTTCGCCGTGGAAGTCGGCCGAGGCGCGCACGCGCAGGGTGCCGCCGCCCTCGGCCACGTGCAACCGGGCGTCGCACACGACGTCGGCGATGCACACCGGGGTACGGGCCTCGATCCACACGTCCCGATGCAGACCGGCCATCCACCACTGGTCCTGGTCTTCGACGTAGCTCTGCGCGCTGAAGCGCAACACCACGATCGCAAGGTGGTTCTCGCCCGACACGACGGCGTCGGTGATGTCGTACTCGCTGGGCAGCCGGCTGTCGGTGCCGTAGCCGATGAACGTGCCGTTCAGGTACACCGCGTGCACGCTCTCGGCGCCGCCGACGTGCAGCACCACGCGGTGGCGCTTCCATCCGCGGCCGGTGGTGAACGTGCGGCGGTACACGCCGGTTGGGTTGTGCTCGGGCAGCCGCGGCGGCGGGCCCGGGAACGGCATCTGCACGTTGGTGTAGTGCGGCAGATCGCCCGTGTCCTGCAGGGTCCAGTTGCCCGGCACGGCGACGGTGCGACCCTTCGCCGGCGTGGGCCCGGTGACCGCCGACGCCGGCACGGCATCGGGCGACGGGTACAGCCGGAACTGCCAGTGCCCGTTCAGGCTCTTGCGTGCGTCGGCACCCAGCGGCAGGGGGACGTGCATCGGCAACCGCCCGATGCTGGTGATGGCCGGGTCGGTCCACGGGCGCAGCGCGCCCAGATGCGGCAGCACGTCAGCCGCCGTGGACCCAGACGGGCGTGCCGAGCGGCACCAGGTTGGAGTCCCACAGGAAGTCCATCGCCGCGGTGCTGAGGCGCACGCAGCCGTGGGACGCCGGATAGTTCGGCACGCTGGTCATGCCGTGGATGGCCACGCCACCCTTGAAGTACTTCGGGCGGTAGATCTGGCCGAGGTCGCCCTCCCACCAGCCGTCGGGGCGTTCGCGGTTGGTGGCCCACAGGCCGTTCGGGGTGATCGCGTCACCCTTCTCCACCTTGGTGGGGTCCTTCTTGTTGACGGCCTCGTAGGGGATGCCGCTGCCGGTGGACGTGTTGAAGGTCCAGACCGTCTTGCCGTTCTGCACGATGAACAGCAGCTGGCGGGTCTTGTCGACCTCGACGAGCGTGCCGCTGTTCGAGGCACCGCGAGCCCGTTCGGGCATCGCCTGCAGCCAGGCCGCGGTGTTGGCGTCGACCTTGCCGGTGGCCTCGAAGCCGAGGTACTTCTGGAACGCCATCACGGCCTGGGTGGTGGCGAAGCCGTACTGGCCGTCGGCGCCGCCGGTCCAGAACCCGAGCTGCGTGAGCCGCATCTGGATGACCTGGGTGTCGGGCCCGCTGTTGCCGCCGACCGCCTTGATCTCGCCGGCGTACGCCCCGACCGTCTCGACGTTCGACGGAATGGTGGGGATGGGCGCCACGGTGGTGGTGGGCGCGGCCGTGGTGGTGGGTGCCTCGGTGGAGGTGGGCGCGGCCGTGGTGGCGGGGGCCGTCGTGGTGGTGGGTGCCTCGGTGACCGCGGCAGTGGGCGCCGAGTCGGCGTTCGACGTGGACGAGCACGCGGACGCGAGGCTCGCCAGCGCGAGCGGCAGGCTCAACAGCGTGAGTCGGGTGCGGCGAGTGATCATGGGTGGAGGGTTCCCCTGCGATCGGCGGTATTCACACCAAGGTTACGTCAACTCGACCTCAAAAGGTCGGCAGCTCGAACCACACCGTGAGCCCGTACTTCACGCCGCTCAGGAGCTGTGTGGCCTGGTGCGGATGGGTGACGAGCGACGGCCACACCACCAGCTCACCCACCGGCACGGCGAGGTTGTCGACCCCCTGCCGAGGGAAGTCGAGCACCGCGCCCTCATAGCCCTCGTTCAGCTTCACCGACGCCGACACCTGGGCCACGTCGTGGTGCATGCGCAGGTGCTCCTGCTGTCCCAGTTCGTACTTGATGACGAACACGTCGCGCAGGCCGTGGTAGTCGATGAACGGCCACGCTTCCTGCAGTTGCGGCCAGATGCGGCGACCGAGATCGATCTCCACCTGCTCGAACAGACGCGGGCTGATGACCGCCAGCGACACCTCGTGGCCGGGCACCGGGTCGTCGGGCTGCAGTTCGAAGGCGCCCACGGCCTCCGCCGCCCGGATGACCGTGTCGCAGAACCGGGGGGTCCAGAAGGGCACCGTGTAGATCTCGTTGCCCAGTTCGGTGAGCCCTTCGCGCTCGTCGATCGCCCCCTGGTAGCCGAGGATCTGTTGCAGGTCGTCGTACTCGTGTGCCACGGCCACGATCGTGTCAGAGTTGCTCGGCCGGCAACGACCACGGTGTGCGGGGCACGGCGTCGAGGTCGAAGCCGTCGGCCAACTCGTCGGCCGTGACATGGGCGTCGGGCGCGCACAGCCCGAGGCTGGCGCCCAATCGGGCCAGCACCATCGGGGCGGTCACCCCACGGGCGGCGAGGTCGGCCAACGTGACCGCCCCGTGCCGCTTCGCGAGCCGGGTGCCGTCGGGCGCCAGCACCAGGGGTACGTGCGCGTACACCGGTGCGGGCAACCCCAGCAGGTGCTGCAGCAGTCGCTGACGCGGTGTGCTCGACAGCAGGTCGTCGCCGCGCAGCACGTGCGTGATGGCCTGCGCGGCGTCGTCCACCACGACGGCCAGGTTGTACGCCGGCACACGATCGTTGCGGCGCAGCACCACGTCGTCGACCCCACCTTCGAACCGGCCCGCCACCAGGTCGTCGATCACGAACCGCTCGCCGTCGGTGCGCAGCCGCAGCGCAGGCCGCCGTCCTTCGTCGAGCAGCGCGGTTCGACGTGCGGTCGACAGATCGCGACAGATGCCCGGGTACGCGCCGTCGGGGAGGTCGCCGTGCGGGGCCTGGGCGGCCTCGCGGATCTCGCGGCGGGTGCAGAAGCACTCGTAGACGCGCCCCTGCTCACGCAGGGTGGAGATCGCGGCCTCGTACCGTTCGAACCGCTCGGATTGCCGTACGACGGGCCCATCGGGCCGCAAGCCCAGTGCTGCGAGTGCGGCGAGCTGGTCGCGCTCGTGGTGCTCGGCGGCGGTGACACGGTCGAGGTCCTCCATCCGCACCCACCATTCACCACCCTCCGCGCGCACCTGCAGCCACGAGAGCAACGCCGTACGCAGATTGCCGAGGTGCAGTGCACCCGTGGGAGAAGGGGCGAAACGGCCGCGCACGGCGCCCAGTATCCCCGTGCGGACCCTCACGAGCACGTCAAGTGTTCGGCATGACGTGCCGAAGAAGAGGGGCGGACGTCGCACGCCTGCGACGCGACCCCACGAATGGAGCAGCAGCACATGCCGGACCCGGCACTCATCGGCGGAGAGGAGGCACCTCGGACGTACCTGCGCGAACGCGCGCTCGTCCTGGTGACCAACAACCTCGCGCCGGCGCCGTTCCTGCTGTTGCCCTTCGTGCTGTTGGTGAGTGGTCTGCTGCGCAGCGAGTTGCCGTCCGAGCGTGTCGGCTGGTGGGCCATCGCGGCCGTGGTCAGCACGGCGATCACCCTCTTCGCGTTGTACCGGTACTACCTCCGCACCGATTCCCGCTCGACGCCCCGATCGGTGACCGTGCTCATCGGTGTGTCGTTCGCGTCCATCGGGCTCGTGTTCGGCCTCTGCCCGTGGGTGGCCGGCGGCGACGAGCAGATGACGCTCATCTTCACGTTGTTCCCCGCCGTGGCCAGTGCTGTCGGCTGCATCGTCACGGCTGGACGCCGCGACATGTACCTCGCATTCGTCGTCCCGCTGATGGGCGCCTGCTCGGTCGCGCTGCTCGTCTCGTCCGACCCCGACCTGCGTGGCCTCGGCGCGCTGGCGCTGTTCTTCGCCGCCGGCCTGCTGGTGCTGCACCACGTGGTCAGCCGCAACACGGTGGAGGCCATCAAGTTGCAGTGGCGCAGCGAGAGCCTCGTGCGCGACCTCGCCCACGAGCGTGGCGAACTCACCGGTCTCAACGCACAGCTCGCTGCCACCAACGCCCGCCTCGCACATCAGGCCACGCACGATCCGCTCACCGGGCTGTACAACCGGCGCGGCACGTTGGAGCTCCTCGAACAGGTGATGGCCGAGGCCACCCTCGCGAACCCGGTGGGGCTGCTGTTCTGCGACCTCGACCGGTTCAAGGCCGTGAACGACGCGCTCGGCCACCGCGGTGGTGACCGGTTCATCAGCATCATCGCCGACCGCCTGCAGCGCAGCCTCGAGCCCGGCTCCATCGCCGGCCGCATGGGCGGTGACGAGTTCGTGGTGGTGATGCCCGGCCTCGACGTCGCCGCCGCTTCGGCAGTGGCCAACCGTCTGGTCGGTGTGCTCGCCCAGCCCGTGTACGCGGAGGGCCGTGAGATGCCGTCGTCGGTGAGCATCGGCGTGGCCGCCGGCCCGCCGCACGGTGACACCGCCAGCGAACTGCTCCGCCACGCGAACGCAGCGCTCTACCGCGCCAAGTCGGGTGGTCGGAACCGCGTGGAGCTGTTCGACGGCTCCATGCAGGACGAGCTGTTGCAGCGTCTCGAGAGCGATCAGGCGTTGCGCCGTGCCATCGACGACGGTGAGATCATCGCGTTCTTCCAGCCGGAGATCGACGCGATGACCGGTCACGTCGTCGGCGCCGAACTGCTGGCCCGCTGGGTGAAGAAGAACGGCGTCGTGGTGCCGGCGCAGGAGTTCCTGCACGACGACCTGTCGGCCGCCCTGGTCGACCGCATCACCGAACGCGTCATCACCAGTGCCCGGCCGCACCTGCGGCGACTGGCCATGCTGGGGCTGCCCGACGACTTCCGCTTCCGCATCAACCTCGCCTCGGCGCGCACCGAACAGCGGTGGAGCAACGACAGCGTGGCCACCATGCTGCAGGGCCTCGACCCTGCAGTCCTCACGGTCGACATCCACGAACGCGCCGTGACGGGTGACCTCTCCAGCGCGGCGGCGAACCTCGCCGCGTTCCGCGCCCGCGGGGGTCGGGTGTGCCTCGACGACTTCGCCCGTGGCGTGTCGTCGCTGAGTCTCCTGCGTCGCCTGCCGCTCGACGAGGTGCGCATCGACCGGCTGTCGATCGACACCATCGGTGCCCACCCGCACGACCGGGCGATCGTGCGATCGATCATCGCGCTCGTGCGCGAGATCGGCCTCGCAGTCACCGCCGACGGCGTGGAGACCGGCGCGCAGGCCGACGCGCTCATCGCGCTCGGCTGTGTGCGCCAGCAGGGTCACCTCTATGCGCCGGCACTGCCGGCTGGGGAGTTCGAGGACTTCCTGCTCGCCCGAATGGCGGAGCGGTACCTGCAGACCGCCGGCCTGCCGACGTGGCGCACCGACGATCTGGCAGAGTGAAGCCCTCGATTCGATCAGGGGGTTGGAGATGTTCTGTCCGTCGTGCGGTGTCGCGACGCAGTCCGGCCAGCGTTTCTGCAACACGTGCGGTGCCGCGCTGACGCTCGAGCCCACCGCTGCAGCGCCCGATCTGCCACCGCCCACCATCGCCCAGCCCGCCACCACGGCAGTGGCGGCCGCGCCGGTGACGGCGCCGATCGCGATTCCCGCCGGCGAGATCCCGCCCGTCGACAGCCCCGAGTTCGACGCGCTGTTCGACACGGCCAGGTTCCGGGTCGTGCCCCAGACCACCGACACCGCCGAGCAGATCGGCACTGCCTGGGAGGCGGGCGCGGCCGACACCGCGGTCCACTGGGCCGACGCCACCGACCCCGTGCCGCGCATCACCGGTGGCGACACCGCCGAAGCACCCGCCGTCGCGGCCGTGCGGCCAGCACCGCTGCGGGCCCTGGTGTTGATGATGGCCATCGCCACCAGTGCGGTCGCCGTCACCGGGGCGCTGCTCACGATGGTGCGCTACCGGGTCGCCGGCGACGTCACTGCCGACGTGTCGGTGAAGGCCAACGATCTCTCCACCAACGCGCTCGTCGGCGCAGTGGTGGCGTCCGTGGTGCTGGTGATCGGCGGCGCCCTGGCCATGAGTGGCCGCCGCGTCGGTCACGGTCTGGCGGGCGGGGCCGGTCTCGGCCTGGCCGGGTTCCTCGCGTGGCTCGCGGGCGACGCCGTGTCGGTGCTCGACAGCGTGCGCCAAGGTCTCGTCGAATCGGGCATGGCGTTCCGGCTCTCCACGACGATGGACGTCGGGTTGTGGTTGCTGGTCGCCGCGGCCGGCATGGGCGGCATCGTGTTCGTGCTCGGCCTGTTCGGCTCGGGGCCCGACGGTTCGCCGGCCGTGCATCCGGCGGCGGGTGCACTGGGCATGCTGGGCACGTTGGCCGTGGTGATCGGGCCGTTGCTGCCCGGTAACGGGGCGACCTTCGCCGACAACTTCTCCACCGACACGTCGGTCGGTCCGGCGCGTTGGTGGAAGGGCTTCCTCACGCTCACGCTGGGCACCGAGCACGGGCCGGTGCCGCCGCTCACCACGTGGATGCGCATCCTCGCGTTGCTGCTCTTGCTGGTGGGTGGGTTCCTCGGCTTCATCGCCGGTTCGCGGTGGGGTCAGGCGCTCGTGGTCGGCTCGATGTCGATCGCCGCGTGGCAATGGGTGAGCGCCCTTGCCGGTGCCGGTGATCGTCCCTTCGGCATCGCCGGTGGCAACCCCGGCGACGAGGGGTTCACGCCGCACATCGTCACCACGGTCGGCATCGCGATGGTGGTCATCGCCCTCGCTGTCGGCGCGGGCACCAGCTACCTGTCGCGCAGGGCAGCAGCCGCCACGTCGTGACCATGGCCGACGGCCGTCACGGCGTCGGCGCCGTCGGCCAACGCCAGCAGCACACCCGCAGCGAACGCATCGCCCGCGCCGGTGGTGTCCTTCACCTCGGTCAGTTCGCGCGCCGCGACGTCGACCGGATCGTGGCCCGACCTCCACACCGTGGCAGGCCTCGGCCCGCGTTTCACGATCACCGTCGCACCGCCCAGCATGTCGGGACGAAGACCATCGCCGAGCACCGCCGCCTCGAGCTCGTTGGCGAACACCACCTGAGGGTGCAGCGCCGCCATGCGGGTCAGCGCCGCGTCGGCGCCGTCGTGCTCGAGCAGCGCGGCCGACGAGGCGTCGACCGAGACGCGGATGCCTGCCTCGTTGGCCCACTCGGCCAACGTGACGGTGGTGCTGGTGAGCGGTTCCCCCACCAGTGAGTAGTAGGGCACGTGCAGGGTGTGCAGACCGTCGAGCCACGCTCGGTCGGGATCGCTCAGCTCCACACAGGCCGCTCGGTCGGCCAGCATCGTGCGCTCGCCGCTCGGGTCGACCAGCACCACGATGGTGCCGGTGCGTCCGCGCCAGCGCACCATCACGTCGGCGCCCACCGACTCGAGTTGCTCGGTCAACCACCGGCCCGCCGCGTCGTCGCCCACCTGACCGATGAAGCGGGCGCGGCCACCGGCGCGGCACGCAGCCTCCACCATGTTCGCGGCGCTGCCGCCACGGCGGCGAGTGACCACCGACCGGGTGTCGCTCGCCACGTTCACGGCTTCGAGCAGTTGCACGACGACGTCTTCCACGAGATCGCCGACTGCGCCGAGGAGGGTGTTCACGCGTCGCTCCATTTCATGCCCGCCCATCCTGCCCCACGGCCTACCCTGACACCATGAGCGACTCCGTGAAGACCCGCATGCAGACCGCGTTGACCGCCGCGATGAAGGCGCGCGACGAAGTGGCACTGTCGTCGCTGCGTCAGGCATTGGCGGCCATCTCGGTGGCCGAGACCGCGGGCAGCGAGCAGGTGGTGCTCGACGACGCACAGGTGCTGGCCGTCGTGGCCGTGGAGGTGCGCAAGCACCACGAGACGGCCGATGCGTTCGTCACGGCAGGTCGCCCCGAGAAGGTGGAGCGCGAACGTGCCGAGGCCGCGGTGCTGGAGGCCTACCTGCCGGCGACGCTCAGCGAGGAGGAGCTCGACGGCATCATCGCCGCCGAGATCGCGGCTGCCGAGGCCGATGGCGCCGCGGGCATGAAGGCGATGGGCAAGGTGGTGGCCGCCGTGCGCGCCAAGGCCGGCCCCACTGCCGATGGCGCTGCCATCGCGAACAAGGTGAAGGCCGCCCTCAGCGCCCACGGCTGATCGTCGGCGTCAGTTGCCGAAGTCCCAGCCCTCGCCCTGGGCGTACTGGCCGAGCACGTTCTTGGCGATGAGGATCTTGTGCACCTCGTCGGGGCCGTCGGCGATGCGCAGCGTGCGTGCGCCCTGGTACATGCCCCACAGCGGCAGGTCGTTGCTCACACCGGCCGCGCCCCACACCTGGATGGCCCGGTCGACCACACGGGTGTAGGCGGCCGGCACGTACACCTTGATGGCCGAGATGTCGGTGCGCGCCGCCTGCAGACCCTGATCGATCTTCTCGGCGGCGTGGATGGTGAACAGCCGCGCGGTCTGGATGTCGATGTAGCTGTCGGCGATGGCGCCCTGCGTGAACTGCTTGTCGGCCAGCAGACCGCCGTGCACCTCGCGGGTCATCGAGCGGTGCACCATCATGTCGAACGCCCGCCACATCTGGCCGATGCTGTTCATGCAGTGGAAGATGCGGCCGGCGCCCAGGCGGTCCTGTGCGGCCTGATGGCCTTCGCCCACGCGGCCGAGCGCGTTGCTCACCGGTACGCGCACGTTGTCGTACTTCACCTCGCAGTGGTCGCTCTCCTTGCGGCCCCACACGCCGATGCCGCGCACGATGTCGACGCCCTTGGTGGCGGTGGGGACGATGATCTGCACCATCGGACCGCTGCGTGGGTCGGTGCTGTGCTGGTCCTGCACGCGGCACATGACGATGAAGAAGTCGGCGTCGATGCCGTTCGACGTGAACCACTTGTGGCCGTTGATCACGAACTCGTCGCCGTCGATGACGGCCGATGTGGTGAGCGAGCGCGGGTCGCTGCCGGGGTTCGCCGGCTCGGTCATCGAGAACCCGCTCTCGATCTCACCGTCGATGAGCGGCAGCAGCCACTTCTCCTTCTGCTCCTCGGTGCCGTACTTCACCAGGATGCTCTGGTTGCCCGAGTTCGGCGCCACCACACCGAACAGCGACGCGGCGCCGATGGCGTAGGCGAGCACCTCGTTCATGTAGGCGTGGGCGAGGAAGTCGAGGCCCATGCCGCCGTACTCCTTCGGCAGGTGCGGTGCCCACAACCCGGCCTGCTTCACCTTCTCCTTGATGTCGGCGCGCAGCTCGAGGATCTCGGTGCGTTCGTGGAACGACTCGCCCTCGCGTCGCTCGGCCCACAACCGGTGCTCGTTCGGCAGGATGTGCTCGTTGACGATCTCGGCCGTGCGCATGCGGATGTCGTTGATGCGCTCGTCGAGGGTGGGGACGGGCTTGCAGTTCATGGCCATGCGGCGACGCTATGACGGATGGTCGGCCCGCTGCAGGGCCGAATGTCACTGCACGGCGATGGCAGGTCACGGGCACGTTCTGTGACGAATCTTGGAAATCGGTACGCGGAAACTGCCCGTTCGGGCAGTGGTGGTCGCGCCCCCTCGTACTGACGTCCTACGACCACGGCGCAGCCCGTGACACTGGACCGAATTCCACCACACAACGTGGTGAGACGGTGACTATTTGTTGGACATCTCTTGGGTGGACGTGACGTATGGCTCGTGTGACAGTCCTCGTCATGCTCCGCAGAATGCTCCCGATTCTGTGTGCTGCGCTCACCGTTGCCTTCGTCGTTCCCGCGTCGATCGCCTCCGCTGCTCCCGCCGCCACAGCCCGCTACCTCGTCACCTTCGAGCCCGGTGCCCTCCCCGACACCGAAGCCCGTGAGGCGGGGTCGAAGGGCATCGAGGTGCGCAAGGTGTTCCGC
>SXKB01000056.1 GCA_005778215.1 Actinomycetota bacterium
CGAGTGGTGCGGCCCGTGCCGCATGGTGGCGCCCGAGCTGGCGGCCCTGGCCGAGCAGTACGGCGATGCCATCAAGGTGGTGAAGGTCGACGTCGATGCCAACCCGCAGGTGGCCCAGCAGTACGGCATCCGCGGCATTCCCACGATCGGCCTGTTCGAGGCCGGCACGCTCACCAAGCAGGTGGTGGGTGCTCGCCCGAAGCACGCGATCGAGCAGGAGCTCGGTCTCACCCGCTTCGCCGCCACGCGCTGACCCCTCTCGAATCCCCCCCCCCCCCCAACGGCAGAAGCCCGGTGGTGCTCCCACGCACCACCGGGCTTCGTCGTGTCGACGGGGAGGGTCGACGGATCGCGGGCCAGATCAGGGCTGCAGGCCGAATACCTGCACCGTGCCGCTGACTTCGTTGCCGACGAGCAGCATCGGCGTGCCGGTGGGGCTCTTCGACTCCTTCACGAACGCCATCCCTTCGGGACCGCTGTCGGGGCCGGCGGCCACACTGAAGTCGCGGGTGACGAGGTACTGCTGGAACACGGGCGCCGTCGGATTCGTGATGTCGAACACCATCACGCCACCGATGCGCTCGAGACCCACGAACGCATAGTCGCGGTCGGCGATCTCGCCGACCACGACGATCTCGGGCTCCGGGCCCTTGTCGTCGCTGCGGTTCTTCTTCGTGTTGCTCGTGTTGCTGGCATTGAAGTTCGCCGGCAGCAACTCGTTGACGATGCACTCGATGGTGTCGCCGCTGTCCCACACCAGCGCACCGCCGGCAGTGCGGATGGAGAACGAACGGCTGCCCGCCGAGTACAGCGACGTCAGTTTGCCGGCGGCGTCCTTCGTGGCGGGGAACGCCGTGGTGACGTTCAGGCGGCCGAGCTGGTTGTTGTCGGCAGCGGTGGGGAAGGCCAACAGGTCGGCCACCGAACGGGCGCGGGCGAACTCGGCGCCCGCGGCGTTGATGCCCACGTAGTCGCGGGCATCGCCCTCGTTGGCGGTCACGACGTACGTGCGATCGTTGGCCTCGTAGTTGGCGATGCCGTCGGGGCTGTAGATGCCCTTCACAGGAGCCGTCGCGATGTTCACCACGCCGGCGTTCTGGTCGCTGGCGTCGATGCCGAAGCCGTCGACCGAGTGGTCGGCGTACCCGAGGGCCACGATGTCGCGCACCGTGCGACGGGTGAGGTCGATGCGGGCGATGGCGTTGTTCTCCTGCAGGCTCACCCACGCCGTGCGACCGTTGTCGTCGACGGTGATGTACTCGGGCTCGAGATCCTGTGCCACCGAGGCGCCGGGGCCGTAGATGCGCACGTCGGCGGGCAGCTCGGCGGCGCGAGGGCCGCCGGCGTTGAACGCTGCGAACGACACGGTCTGCACGGGCGCCGTGGCGTTGCCGAGCAGTGCACCACGGGTGCGCAGCGGGGCCGTGGTGATGATGCTCACCGAGCCCTCGGGATCGACACTGTCGAGCTGGCCGTAGCTGTTCGGCTCGCCCTCGTTGGCCACCAGCAGCAGGCGGCCGTCCTTCGTGAACGTGACCATGTCGGGCAGCGAGCCGACCGTGAGCTCGGCCACTTTCGTCGTACCCCGGAACAGCACCACCTTGCCGGCGTCGGTCTTGTTCGCGGCGGGCACCGAGACGGCCACGAGGCCGTTGTTCACGGCCACGCTCGTCGGCTCACCGGGCAGCGGCAGGGTTGCCACCTTCACCGGGTTGGCCGGCTCGCGCAGGTCGACCACGTCGATGGAGCCGATGTTCATCACCCACATCGTGCGGCCCTCGTAGGCCACGTTCTCGGCGCGGGTCTCGGTGGAGCCGACGACCGGCGGGGTGCTGTAGCGGCCGAGCAGCCCGAACGTCACCGCGTTCGCAGGACGGGCCGAACACCCGGGCGCGGCAGCGGTGGCACCGCCGGACGACTGAGCGACGGGGATGGCGGCGATGGCACCGAGCGCGGCACCGAGGGCGAGGATCTTCTTCACGTGGTTGGACGCTTTCTGTTGGTGGGAGAGGTCGTGGGTCGACGGTCAGCTGCCGATGCGGCCGCCGTCGGCCTTGCGGATCACGACGGTGGCGGGGCGCGGGCGGCTGGTGCCACCGTTCGGCCACGAGCTCACCGCGCTGGGGTTCGTGACGGTCGGGGCGCCGCTGGCCGTGTTCCAGAACGTCGTCGACTCGCCCGGGTGCTGGATGTTCACGAACATCGTCCGCTGGTCGGGCGTGACGCTGATACCGGTGATCTCGCAGCCGCGCGGCCCGGTGAGGAACCGCTTGAGGTCGCCGGTGGTGGGGTCGCCGACGAGCATCTGGTTGTTGCCGATGCGGTCGTAGCCACGCGAGGCGAGGTTCTGCGAGCTGTTCGAGATGTCGGTCTGGATCCACACCCGGCCGTCGTCGTCGATCCACAGGCCGTCGGGCGAACCGAACAGCTCCTGCGTGGCGGGGACGGTGGGGTCGTACTGCGGGTCACCGGCGGTGAGGTAGATGTCCCAACCGAAGGTGAGCGCGGTGTTGTCGGCGCCGGCCTCCTGGATGCGCACGATGTGGCCGTACGGGTTGGGGTTGCGGTTGCTGTTCACCGGTGCCGCGTTGCCCGAGCCGTTGGTGAAGGCCACGTACACGTCGCGGTTCTTCTCGTTCACGGCCACCCACTCGGGGCGATGGCACTTCGTGGCGCCGACGGCGTCGGCGGCCTGACGGGTGCGGATCAGCACGTCGGCCTGGTCGACCCAGCCGTTCGCCACGGTGAGCGGGCCCACGCCGTGCACGAGCGGCAGCCAGGTGCCGCCACCGACGGCATCGAACTGGGCGACGTACAGGGTGCCGTGGTCGAGCGGGCTGCGGCGACGGGCGCGGTGCATGCGCCACGGACGGTCGCCGACGAACTTGTAGACGTAGTCGCCGTTCTCGTCGTCGCCGGTGTACACCACGACGCGGCCGTTGGCCTCGGTGACGGTGGCACCTTCGTGCTTGATGCGGCCGAGGGCGGTGCGCTTCACCGGGGTCGACTTCGGGTTGGTCGGGTCGATCTCCACCACCCAGCCGAAGTGGTTCGTCTCGTTGCGGTTCACCGCGAGGTCGAAGCGCGGCTCGGCGACGTGCCAGTTGTAGCCGAAGCCGGTGCGGCTGACGCCGTAACGAGCCTCGAGCGCCGAGGCGGTCCAGGTGGCGTCGGCGGTGCCGAAGTAGCCGTTCCAGGTCTCCGCGCAGGTGAGGGAGGTGCCCCACGGGGTGGTCCCGTTGGCGCAGTTGTTCAGCGTGCCCATGGGCTTCGGCGTGATGGACGACGCGAGCATCGGGTGGCTGGCGCTGACCGGGCCGCTGAACGCCATCGGCGTGGTGCCGGTGATGCGACGGTTGAACTTCGAGCCGACCACGTGGGTCCAGGTGCCGTTGCGCAGCTGACGCACCTCCACCACGGTGACGCCGTGACCGGCCAGCGCCTTGGCCACCTTCTCCTTGCCGGCGGCATCGGCCGTGATGGCGCTGCCCTGGGCGGCCGTGTAGATCTGGCTGGCGTCGGTGTACTCGTGGTTCAGCACCAGCAGGCCACGGCGGTTGCCCTCACGACCCTCGTCGAGAGGGAAATAGTGCATGCCGTCGTGGTTGAAGCCGACCTGCTTGGCCTGGTCGGCCGACGTGTTCGACGCATCCTCGTTCCAGGTGACGCCGGGGAACAGCGGCGTGCCCCACGGGATGAGCACGTCGTAGACGTAGCCCTCGGGCACGCGCACGGTGTCGTCGGAGCTGGGGGTGATGCCGGTGAAGCCGAGCAGCGGCTGCGGTGCGGCGCCGACCGCCGGACGGCGGCCGGCGGGGGCCGCCGCGACGCTGGACGCGTTGGCCGCCACGAGGCCGGCGATGGTCATCGCTGCGGCGCCGCCGAGCAGGCTGCGGCGGCTGAGACGCGCGTCGATCATGTCGCCCAGATGCGGGTTGGACGTCGGGTTCGAGGGGATGTCGTCGGTGTCGAACATGTGGAGACCTCTGTCGTGATGGCGGCGGTGAGAAGGTGGGCCCGCGGGGGATGCAGGCCCAGGGCGGACCGTACGAAACGGGAATGGCACGGCCCTGGCGGTACGGCGAACGCCAGCCGAAAGCGTGGTGAACAACGGGGAACCGGGCTGGCCAACTGTGTGCGCGATGATCTCGGGCGTGATGTCCCGGCGTACGACCGCTCGACCGCCGGTGGTGGTGTTGGTGCTCGCGGCCATCGCGGTCACGTTCTTCGCGTTGCCGTTGCTGGGTCTGGTGTGGCGTGCGCCGTGGTCGAACGCCTGGGAGTACCTCACCGAGGACGATGCGCTCACTGCGCTGCGCTTGTCGCTGTGGTGCTCGGCGTGGTCGACCGTCGCGTCGTTCGTGTTCGGCGTACCGCTGGCATGGACGCTGGCCCGAGTGCCGTTCCGCGGCAACGGTGTGGTGCGTGCGCTGTGCACGTTGTCGATGGTGCTGCCGCCGGTGGTGGGCGGCGTCGCACTGTTCTTCGCACTGGGTCGACGGGGGCTGGTGGGTCAGTGGCTCGACGACTGGTTCGGCATCCGCCTGCCGTTCACCACCGCCGGCGTGGTGGTGGCGCAGACGTTCGTGGCCATGCCGTTCCTGGTGATCACGGTGGAGGCCGCGCTGCGTCAGATGGACCGTCGCGTGGAGGACGCCGCGCGCACCCTCGGCGCCTCCAGTTGGTACACGTTCCGTCGCGTCACACTGCCCGCCATCCGTCCCGCACTGGTGGCGGGTGGCGTGCTGGCGTGGGCGCGTGCGCTCGGCGAGTGCGGCGCCACCATCACGTTCGCCGGCAACTTCCCCGGCACCACGCAGACCATGCCGCTCGCGGTGTACCTGTCGTTGGAGACCAACCCCGAGGCGGCCATCGTGCTCGCGTTGGTGATGATCGCCATCTCGTTCGCCGTGCTCGTGGGGCTGCGCGATCGCTGGTTCGGCCGGCAGTCACGACCGGAGCTGTCGGCATGACCCTGCACGCCGACATCGCAGTGCAGTTGGGCACCCTCGACCTGCGCGCCGAACTGCACGTCGCCGACGGCGAACTGCTGGCGCTGCTGGGCCCCAACGGCGCGGGCAAGAGCACCGCGTTGCGCGCCGTTGCCGGCCTGCAGCCGTTGCACGACGGCGTGGTGCAGGTGGACGACCGGGTGCTCGATCAGCCCTGCGCAGGCACGTTCGTGCCGCCCGAGCAGCGACCGGTGGGCGTGGTGTTCCAGGACCATCTGCTGTTCGCCAACATGACCGTGCTGGAGAACGTGGCCTTCGGCCTGCGCGCCCGGAAGGTGTCGAGAGCCGACGCCCGGCACCGCGCCCTCGAATGGCTCGAACGCGTCGGCCTGGCCGACACCGCGCACGATCGGCCCGCCGCACTGTCGGGAGGTCAGGCGCAGCGCGTGGCATTGGCGCGAGCGTTGGCCATCGACCCGCGGGTGCTGCTGCTCGACGAACCGCTCGCCGCACTCGACGTGGGGACGCGCGCGATGGTGCGCCGCGACCTGCGTCGACACCTTGCGTCATTCGCGGGCATGCGGCTGCTGGTCACCCACGATCCGGTCGACGCGTACGCGCTGGCCGACCGCGTGGCCATCCTCGAACAGGGCCGCATCGTGCAGACCGGCACGCTGGCCGAGGTGGCCGCGCACCCACGGTCGCGCTACGTGGCCGACCTGGTGGGTGTGAACCTGGTGACCGGCAACGTGGTCGACGGCGTGCTGCACACCGACCGGGGCGCGCACGTGGTGATCGCCGATGCACCGGCCGGCCCGTCGTTCGCCGTCATCCGGCCGCACTCGCTGGCCGTCACCCGCGACCTGCCGGCTGGGGTGAGCAGCCGCAACGTGTGGCGCGGTGTCATCACCGACATCGATCGACTCGGCGAGCGCGCTCGCCTGGGCATCGACGGCGCGCTGCCACTGACGGCCGAGATCACCCTGGCCGCGCTCGACGCGCTGGCGTTGCGCCCGGGCGACGAGGTGCACGTCGCGGCGAAGGCCACCGACATCGAGGTCTACCCGGCGTAACGGCCGGGTCAGTCGATGAGCGCGTCGTTGCGCAGCCCGGCACGCTCGACGTGCACGGGCAGGATGCGGCCGTACAACTCCATGGTGCGTTCGGGGCTGCCGACCATGCCCTCCACCTCCACGTAGCTGAAGATCGCGACGTAGCGCGGCGTGGCACCCGCCAGCGGGGTGACGCGGTGGAGCGAGTAACGGCCCTTGAAGATCTGCAGGTCGCCAGGCTGCAGACGAAGGGTGCGGATCAGATCGGCATCACCGTCGAGCACCGCCTCCACGCCGGGGTAGTTCTCGTCGGTCGGGGTGCGCAGGTTCGGGCTGAACTCGAAGTCGCCGCCGTGGTCGGCGTTCTGGATGGCGAGGGTGACCGTGTAGTTGTTCGTGTCGAAGTGCCACGGGAAGCCGCCGCCCTCCTCGGCCAGGTTCACGATGACGTCGGCGAGCGGGTCGGCGTAGCGATGGAAGTCGGTCTCGCCGAGCGCCGCCTGCACGAACGGGGCGAACGCCGGCCACTCGTAGATGGCGCGCAGGATGCTGTCGGTGCCGAAGTGGTCGGCCGGCACGAACGCGTTGGAGCGGTCGTAGAAGCGGCGCAGCGGATGGGTGGCCGGCAGGTCGGGGCGATCCGCCGTGAAGTACGGGTTCGTGCGGGTGAAGTTGCGGTGACCGAACTCGGCCACACGGTCGCACTCGGCGACGAGTTCGGGGAGCCGCTCGGGGCGGACGAACCCGTGCAGCACCGCGCACCCGTCGCGGTCGAGCGCCGAGCGGAGGCCGGCGAGGAGTTCGTCGCGGGCCGCGCCGTGATCCGCGATGGGATACCGGTCGGTGTCGATGTAGTCGGCCGCGTCGATGGACATGCGGTGGCCCTCCCCCACTTCTCGGCCGAGCGTACGTCGCGGCGTCCGGGGTTGCCGCGAATCCGTTGCAACAGTTCGGTGGGTTCGTGCGTCGAACGGGTGATGGCGCACGATGCACGGCTCGAACTGGTGAAGGATGTCGCCACCATGTGGCCGCCCGATCTCGTCGACCTGTACCGCGCGGAGTACGCGTCGCTGGTGCGGTTCGCGTACGGCATGCTCGGCCGTCGGGCCGAGGCCGAGGAGGTGGTGCAGGACGCCGTGCTGCACCTGCGCGACCACTGGCACACCGCCCGCAACCCCGCCGCGTACCTGCGGCGGTCGGTGGCGAACGGGTGCATCAGTGGCCTGCGCCGGCGTGGCACGGCCGAGCGGTTCGCCGCCGACCCGCCGCCGCCCGACGCACCCGACCGGTTGGTGGAGTTGCGCGACCTGCTGCTGCAGCTGCCCGATCGGCAACGTGCCGCCATCGTGATGCGCCACCTCGGTGGCATGGACGACGTGGACATCGCCCACACGCTCGGCGTGCGGCGGGCCACGGTGCGGTCGCTCGTCGCACGCGGGCTGGCCTCGATGCAGAAGGAGCTCGGTCATGGATGACTCCACTCGGCCGTCGATCGACGACGACCTGGCCGCCATCGGCAGCTGGGTGGGCACGGTCACACCGCCCGACCACGAGACGCTCGTGATGAGCACCACCTCGTTCGAGAGTCCGCGCAGCAGCGGACCGGATTGGCAGCGCGGGCTGTTGGCCGCCGCTGCGGTGATCGTCGTGATCGTCGGCGTGTGGGCCGTCACCCGCAACCGCGGCCACGAGGAGATCGGCGACATCACCGGGCCTGCCGCCGAGTGGACGCGCACCGCGCCGAGTCCGCTGTCGCCGCGCAACGCGGCGAAGAGCGTGTGGACCGGCAGCGAGGTGATCGTGTTCGGCGGCACCACCCAACCGGAGTGCCCCTTGTGCGACTACGCCGCCTACGGCGACACGTTGTACGACGGCGCCGCGTACGACCCGGCCACCGACACGTGGCGCACCATCGCCGACATGCCGGCCGAGGCGTCGTACATCGGCACCGCGGTGTCGGTGCTCGGCGACGTGTACTACTTCACGCAGGTCGACCCCGCTGTGCTCGCATCGACCATCACCTACGCGCTCTTCCGGTACTCGACGGCCGACGACGCGTGGACGCGTGTCGACGTGCAGAGCTCGTTCGTCGACGGCGCCTACTCGGGCTCGTCACCCGTGGCCACACCCGGTGGGTTGCTGATCGCTGCGCAGGCCGGTCAGGGCGACCCCGACCTGTTCCTCGACGTCACCACCTCGGAGTGGCGCACCATCCCTGCGGATCCGCTGCTCGACTCGTTCGGCCGTCAGTACATCGCCGTCGACGGCGACCTGGTGCTGTTCAGCCAGGACTACGAGCGACTCGGCAACGGCGCCGACGTGCCGTTCTGGCACACGGCCCGATTCGACCTCGAGACGATGGCGTGGCAGACGGGCGCCGACGTCGAGATGATGTACCCGCCCGTGTTCGCGGAGGGCATGGTGATGGCCAGTCCACTCACCGGTGGCGTGGACGGGGGCGAGGTGAACAACTGGGGCCGCACTGTTGCGAACGGCGGCATCCTCGACGCGGCCACGGTCGCCTACACCCCACTCCCGCAGCCCGAGCCCGACTTCGGCAGCGGCGTCGTCGGTGTGTCGACGGCGTGGTTCTCGAACACCTCCGGTTCGGTGCTCGACCTGCCGTCGGGTCGGTGGCTCACCGTGCCCACACTGCCCGACGGGCTCGACCAGCAGTTCGGCCAGAGCGTCACCGCCATGGGCATCGACCTGTTCACGTTCGGCGGCAACACCGGCGACACGCTGCACAGCTCGTCGTTCGTGTGGCGCACCCGCGTCGCTGCGACGCCCGACTCCAGCGTGGGCGAGACACCGTCCACCGCACCACCGCTGCGTCCCGACGACACGGTGGTGGAGCAGACCGACCTGATGCTGGCCGGCGGCGGCCTGGCCGCGCTGGAGGAGGCCCTGCGCGGGCTGGGTATCGACCGCAACATGGCGCCGTGGCGTCTGTTCGAGTTGGAGGACCCGACCTTCTGCGGCGCCGAATACATCCGCGATCCGTACGCCGCCGACGTGGAGGGCAACGTGCAGGGCCGCGACTGCTTCTGGCAGGCAGTGGCGGACGGTACGACCGCGTTGTACATCTTCCAGATGCCCACCGTGGAGGGCGCGCCCGTGGCGTGGGTGTGGCGCACCGAGAACGGACAGGTGTCGCAGCACGTCGACTTCACCCGCGACAGCTTCGGGTCGGGCGAGTGGTCGAGCAACACCTGCTTCACGTTCGAGCGCTCGGCACAGAGCGTGCCGTTCGACTGCGCCACCACCACGCTGGGCGTGGAGTACCGGCTGGTCCCGGCGGGCGGCTGTGGGGCCATCGGCTTCAACGCCATCAACAGCGACCAGACCGTGGCGCTGATGGTCTACATCGACCAGGGCCAGGCAGTCGCCGCCGACCTCGACCGCACGTTCTCCGTCGGTGATCCCGGCGTGACCGTGATGTTGCGCCGCGGCGTGAACCTGCGCGAGATGATGTGCAACGACGTCATCAGCGAGTCGCGAGTCGACGGTGAGAGCCCGGCAATCGCTGGCACCATCCACGTCACCACCAGCGGATCGGGCGACACGACGTGTGGGTCCACGTCGGGTCGGGCCGAGGTACGGGGGTTGGTGTTCGAGGACGGCACCACCGTCGCCGACCTCGACATCGACGACGCTGCGGTCAACTGCTTCGCGGGGTAGGTGCCTGGACACGGCCCGCCCCATCGGTGACACTGCACCGGTGGGGAAGAACCGACGACTCATCGCCCTCCTGGTGGGCGCGCTCGTCATCGCTGTCGCGGCGTGGGTGGCGTACGGCGTGTTCAAGGACGACCCCAAGGCGGCCACGTGGCGGGTGGACCCCGCGGCCACGATGTCGCCGGAGAGCGAAGAGGTGCCCATCCTGGTGATGGAGGCCGACTGCACGAGCGGCCGGCTCGCGACGGGCCGCATCGTCGCCAAGGTCACGTACACCACCGAGTCGATCATCATCGACATCAAGGTGAATCCGCTCGGTGCCGGCGACTACGAGTGCCAGGGCGTGGAGACCCCCTACCTGGTGGTGCTCAACGAGCCCCTCGGCGAGCGCGAACTCGTCGACCCCCACGCCCCCACCCCCTGACCCGCCGTTCGACTGGCTCCGCGCACCCCTTCGCGCGGTACGGTCCGCCGGTCGTTCCGCGGTCCGATGACCGCCATCCAGGAGGTCCCCCCAATGTCCGAAGCGTTCATCATCGACGCCGTCCGCACGCCCCGCGGTGTCGGCAAGGTCGGCAAGGGTGCCCTTGCCGACATCCACCCGCAGCAGCTCGGCGCCACGGTGCTGTCGGCCCTGCGCGACCGCAACAACATCGACACCGCTGCCGTCGACGACGTGATCTTCGGCACCAGCATGCAGGTGGGTACCCAGGGCGGCGACCTCTTCCGATCTCGCCAAGCAAGCCGATGCAGGTGGCATCACCAGCACCAGCACCGAAGCCGCCTACGCCCCAACCGGTGGTTGCTGTGGCACCTGAGCCTGACGCAGTGAAGCGTGGCCG
>SXKB01000057.1 GCA_005778215.1 Actinomycetota bacterium
ACCGGGAGGGCCGACCAGCAGCATGCCCTTCGGCACGCGGGCGCCGATCTCGCGGAAGCGCTCGGGCATGCGCAGGAAGTCGACCACCTCGGTGATCTCCTGCTTCACACCCTCGTAGCCGGCGATGTCGGCGAAGGTGGTGGACGGCTTGTCGGCCTGGTAGGTCTTCGCACGCGAACGGCCGATGGACATGACGTTGCCCATCTGACCCTGTGCCCGCTTGTTCATCCACACCAGGAAGCCGATGATGAGGAAGAACGGCAGCAGCAGGCTCGCCCAGTTGAGCAACCAGTTGCTGGCGGGCGCGTTGACCTTCATGTTGACGTCGTGCGTCTCGAGCAGCGCACGCTCCTCGGCGTCGGGGAAGTTGTCACGCACGGTGGTGGTGAACTGGGTGCCGTCGCTGAGTTCGCCGGTGATGGTGTTGCTGCCGTTGGTGAGCTCGAAGCTCACCACCTTGTCGGCCTCGACGGCGGCGATGAAGTCGGTGTAGCTGAGGGACTCGCCCTGCTGGCCCGGCCAGACCTGGTTCAGCAACAGCGTGCCGACCAGTACGGCGAGCAGCACGGGGATGGTCCAACGCGGCCATCCACCCATCGGGCGCTTGCTGCCGCCGGGGGGCGGCTGCTGTCCCGGCTGCTGACCGCGGCCCGGGGGCGGCGGCGGGGGCGGCGGAGGGAGGTTGCTCATGGCCACATGCTAGGGGTATCCACCACTGCCTGCGCGGTCGGGCTTAGCGTGGGAACATGCGTCGGCAGTGCTCCCGCTCCGGATGTGCCGAAGAGGCCATCACCACACTTTCGTACCAGTACGCACGCTCGCTCGTGTGGCTCGACGACCTGTCCGGCGAACGCGATCCGCACAGCTACGACCTGTGCCAGCGTCACACGGTGCGGTTGTCGGTGCCCAACGGTTGGCGCCTCGAGGACCGTCGCGCGCGCCGCCAGTTGGCGTACGCCGCATCGCCTCGTCTCGCCGGCTGACCCGCCCGGTCCGGCGCAGCCTGCGCCGATAGGCTCGCCCTCCGTGTCGTCGTTCCTGTCCTCGCTGCGCTCCGACGCCGACCGCGCCCCGGTGACCGTCGGGCAGGCGAGCCTGCTGTGGCTCGGTGCCTGGATGATCGGCCAGGTGTGCGCGGTGGCGGTCGCGGCTGCTTCGGGGCACACCACCATTGCCGAGGCCGGCCCCGCGTGGCTGTTCGCCGTCGCCGTCGCCGGATGGGTCCCGCTGCTCGTCGCGATGTGGAGCGCCGGACGCAAGTGGGGGAGCGGTTCGTTCGTCCGCGACTGGGGTCTGTCGTTCAAGACCGTCGATCTGTGGGGCATCCCTGTCGGTGTGGTCACCCAGCTCGTGCTGGTGCCGCTGCTGTACTGGCCGTTGCGAGCGCTGTGGCCCGACACGTTCTCGATGGACAAGATCCAAGAACGCGCCCGGGACCTGTACGACAGCGCGTCCGGTGCGGGCATCGCGCTGCTGGTGTTCGTGGTGGTGGTCGGCGCCCCCGTGGTGGAGGAGCTGGTGTACCGCGGTCTGCTGCAGGGTGCGTTCACCCGTCGATGCCAGGAATGGCTCGGCGTCACCATCGTGGCGCTGTGGTTCGCCGTCATCCACTTCCAGCCCGTCGAGACACCGGGGCTGTTCCTCGTGGGCATGGTCCTCGGTTCGTGCGCCCTGCTCACCCGTCGGCTCGGCATGGGCATCGTGGCCCACATGGCGTTCAACGCCACCGGGCTCGTGCTGGTGGCGATGACCTGACCCGCGAAGGGCACCTCTCACATGGAACAATCGGAACCGGCATGAGCGACCTCACCGACGACCGCATCGACGAACCTGTCGACGAACCCACCGAGATGCCCGTGCCGTCCACCGGCAGCCGCATCTGGCAGCGCATCATCCGCCGCCCGATGAACTGGCTGAACGCCCCGTGGCCGGCCGAGCGCATCGCCCAGTACCTCACCGCACTCGTGGTGGTGGGCGGCTGCGTGTTCGCCGTGCTGCAGGTGGCACATCTCGACCTGGTGCTCGAGAACAACACCCCCACCGGTGGCGACATGGGTGCGCACGTGATGGGCCCGGCCTATCTGCGCGACCACCTGCTGCCGAACTTCCAGATCCAGGGCTGGAGCATGTACTGGTACAACGGCTTCCCGCTGTACCGGTTCTACATGGTGGTGCCGGCGATGATGATCGTGGCGCTGAACGTGGTGCTGCCGTACGGCATCGCCTTCAAGATCGTGGCCATCCTCGGCATCGTCTCGCTGCCCTTCTGCTGCTGGGCGTTCGGCCGCCTCGCCCGCTTCCGCTTCCCGATCCCCGAGTTGATGGCACTCGGCGGTCTGGTGTTCCTGTTCGACGAGAGCTTCAGCATCTACGGCGGCAACGTGAAGAGCACCATGGCGGGCGAGTTCTCGTTCTCCATCGCCCTGTCGCTCGCGGTGCTCGGCCTCGGCCTGTTCGCCCGCGGTCTCGAGACCGGCAAGTACCGCAACTGGACCGCCATCGTGCTCGCGCTGGCGATGCTGTCGCACGGCATCGTGCTCATCTTCGTGGTGCTCGGCGCGTTCCTGATGTGGCTGGTCTGGATGGACAAGACCCGCTTCGTCTACGGCTTCACCATGGGGCTCACCGCGGTGCTGCTGAGCGCGTTCTGGGTGGTGCCGTTCCTGTTCAACCACCAGTACATGACCGACATGAAGTACGGCTACCGCCCCGACGGCGCCGACGACAGCTTCTGGGACATGTTCTTCCAGTACCCCGTGTTCTGGGATCTGGTCGTGTCGGGCTTCGCGCTCGTCGGGTTCGTGTCCAGTGTGGTGAAGCGCAACCTCACCGGTGCCTGGCTGGGCATCATGTGCTTCGCGCTCATGGCGGCCACCTATCTGGCCCGCGACAGCCTGCCGGTGATCGGTCTGCTGTGGAACCCGCGTCTGCTGCCGTTCCTGTACCTCGTTCGCCTGCTGCTGTGCATGGTGGGCATCGTCGACACCGTGCACTTCGTCATCAAGGCCGTGCGCGGTCGCGAACTGTCGACCGGCGACCTGTGGGTGTCGGGCGTGGCCACCGCTGCCGTGGTGGGCGTGGTGGTGCTCGTGGTGCAGCTGTTCTCGTTCCAGGAGATGCCGGGCGGCCGCATCACCACGAAGAACGACAAATCGGTCTACGCCTGGGGCATCGGCGGCTGGGACATCGTGACGCTCACGCCCAACGCCAAGGACGCACTGTCCGACGGCTGGACCCGCTACAACTTCATGGGCTACGAGGGCCGGCCGGCGTACGGCGAGTACAAGGGGCTGGTCGACACGATGGCCGACCTGGGTCGCAGCACGGACGATGGCGAAGGCTGCGGCCGTGCGCTGTGGGAGAACAACGGCGACACCGGCGCGTACGGCACCACGATGGCGCTGATGCTGCTGCCGCACTGGACCGACGGGTGCATCCAGAGCCAGGAGGGTCTGTTCTTCGAGGCGTCGGGCACCACGCCGTACCACTTCCTCACCGCTGCGGCGATGAGCGCCAACAGCTCGAACCCGGTGCGTGAACTGCGCTACACCGACAACGACGCGTCGGTGGGCGTGCCGATGATGCAGAAGATGGGCATCAAGTACCTGATGGTGTTCACGCAGAAGGCGAAGGACCAGGCCGAGAGCCGTGGCGACCTCACGCTGGTGGCCGAGTCGGGCCCGTGGCAGATCTACACCGTGGCCGACAGCCCGGTGGTCGAGCCGCTCACCGTGCAGCCGGTGGTGGTGAACGGTCGGAGCGGCGATCAGCGTGAACGCCACCTCGAACTGGGCACCAGCTACTTCCAGCATCCCGAGGAGTGGGCGGCGATGCCCGCCGACGACGGCCCTGCCGAGTGGCAGCGCATCGACGCGCAGGTCGACCTCACCCGTCGTGTCGGCAACGAACCGCTCGAGCCCGGCCGCAAGGTCGACATCGTGGTGCCCGCGGCCACCATCGAACCCGTGGAGCTGCCCGAGATCGAGGTCAGCAACGTGGTGATGGGCGACCAGGACCTGTCGTTCGACGTGTCGGAGATCGGTGTGCCGGTGTTGGTGAAGGTGAGCTACTTCCCGAACTGGAAGGTCGACGGTGCCGAGGGCCCGTACCGCGTGTCGCCGAACTTCATGGTGGTCATCCCCACCGAGACCTCGGTGCACCTCCACTACGACGAGCTCAACCCGATCGACATGGCGGCCTATGCGCTCACGCTCATCGGTATCGGTCTGTTGTTCTTCTGGCGGTTCAAGGTGGGCGACGTGCACCACCGGTCGCCGCATCCGTTCCTGCCCGCACCGGTCGTGGTGGGCGCCGACGGCACCTGGTCGGAGTACGGCGACGAGTTCGCCACGCCCTCCGACACGGGGCCGCCCGACCCCTCCCAGGACGACACCGTGGTCGACGTGACCTGGAGTGATTCGATCTTCGACCTGCCTCCGGAGCGGCGGGACGGACCCCCCGGTAGCGTGTAGGGCCGCATGCCTTCCTCCCGTTCCAGCGTGCTCGACGACATCATCAAGGCGTACGACGTCCGAGGCACCGTTCCCGATCAACTCAACACCGACGTCGCCCACGCACTCGGTGTTGCCTTCGCCCGATTCTGCGGCACGCCGCGCATCCTTGTCGCTCGCGACATGCGTCCGTCCGGCCCCGAACTCGTCGACGCGTTCGCCCGTGGCGTGATGGAGCAGGGTGTCGACGTGGTCGATCTCGGGCTCGCCAGCACCGACCTCGTGTACTACGCCGCCGGCACGCTCGATGCGCCGGGTGCGATGTTCACGGCGTCGCACAACCCTGCGCAGTACAACGGCGTGAAGTTCTGCCTCGCCGGTGCCAAGCCGGTCGGTCAGGACACCGGTCTCGACGTCGTGAAGGCCACCGCCGCCGACGTGCTCGAGGGCAAGGGGCCGCTGCCGGCCGCCTCGCCGGGCAGCCAGTCGAGCCGCAACCTCCTGGCCGCGTTCGCCGACCACGTGGTGAGCTTCGTCGACATCGCGAGCATCCGTCCCTTGCGGGTCGTGGCCGACACGGCCAACGGCATGGGTGGTCTCGTGGTGCCGGCCGTGTTCGAGCGGCTGCCGCAGATCACCCTCGAGGTGATGTACGGCGAGCTCGATGGCACGTTCCCCAACCACCCGGCCGATCCGCTCCAGCCCGCCAACCAGCGCGACCTGCAGGCGCGGGTCACCGCCGGCGGGTTCGACATCGGGCTCGCGTTCGACGGCGACGCCGACCGTGTGTTCGTGGTCGACGAACAGGGTCGTGGCCTCAGCGGCTCCACCACCACCGCCATCCTGGCGGCGGGTGTGCTGCGCACGAACCCGGGTGCCACCATCCTGCACAACCTCATCTGCTCGCGGGCCGTGCCCGAGGTGGTGCGCGAGCACGGTGGGGTGCCGGTGCGCACCAAGGTGGGCCACTCGTTCATCAAGCAGCTCATGCTCGACACCGGCGCGGTGTTCGGCGGCGAGCACTCGGCCCACTACTACTTCCTGAAGAACTTCCGCGCCGACAGCGGCCTCATCGCGAGCATGCTCATGCTCAGCGAGGTCAGCGTCGCCGGTGTCGACCTCTCGGTGCTGCGCAAGCCGTTCGAGCGCTACTCCTCGAGCGGCGAGATCAACACGGCGGTCACCGACACCCAGGTGGTCATCGACCGTGTCGCTGCCGAGTTCTCGGCGTACACCCAGGACCGCCTCGACGGCCTCACCGTCGACTGTGGGCCGTGGTGGTTCAACCTGCGGCCCTCGAACACCGAGCCGCTGCTGCGCCTCAACCTGGAAGCACCCGACCGCGACGCGTGTGATCAGCACGTCGCCGAACTGCTCGCGCTCATCACGAGCATCTGACCCCGGATCCGAGGAGGAACCCATGGCACTCGATCCCCGTCTGCTGGCCGTCCTGGCCTGCCCCGTCGACAAGGGTCCGCTGTACTACCTCGGCGACGACGGCGGGTTGTACAACCCGCGCCTGCGTCGCCGCTACGTGGTGAACAACGGCATCCCGGTGATGCTGCCCGACGA
>SXKB01000058.1 GCA_005778215.1 Actinomycetota bacterium
CTGATCAGAACGGGAAGGCGTTGCGCGCCGCGACCGCAGCACCGCGAGCGCCGGCCATGTCGAGGTCGGGCACGAGTGCGATCTCGGCCACCTCGCGCTGCTCGTCGCGCAGATGGACGTGCTGTGCCACCGTGGCGAGGAACCAGTCGCGGAAGTCGGGTGCAGCCTCCACGGCGCCGCCACCCACGAAGTAGGCGTGTGGGTCGGTGAAGTTGGCCGCGATGGTGAACAGCCGACCGAGCGCCATCGCCTGCTGTTCGAACACCTTGCGTGCCATCTCGTCGCCGCGTTCGGCATACCCGCGCAACGCCTTCGCGGCGTCGGCGACAGGCAGCGCGGCGAGTTCGTGATGCGGATAGCGGGTCAGCCAGTACGGCAGCAGGTTCTGACGGATGCCGGTGAGCGACGCGACGCTCTCGGCGTCGCCTCGGAACCCGCAGTTGCACTGCGGCATCGGCTGATCGGGCTCGAGCAACCCGTCCATCGGGACGTGCACGTGGCCCAGTTCGCCCGCCATACCGACAGCGCCACCCACCACGTTGCCGGACTCGATGACGCCGCCACCCAGCCCGGTGCCGACGATGGCGGCCACCGACGAGCGATGGGCTGCCGTGAAACCGAAGTGCGCGTAGTGCGCGTACATCGCGGCGGCGTTGCCGTCGTTGGTGTACACGACCGGCAGACCGAGGCGTTGCTCGAGTGCGCCGCGCACGTCGAAACCCCACCACTCGGGCATCGCGAAGTTGGTGGCACCCTTCGACGAGATGACGCCGTCGGCCGAGGCCGGACCCGGCGTGTCGAGGCCCACCGCGCGTACCCGGCTGCGGTCGAGCCCGGTGACCTCCAGCCCGTGCACGAACACCGCCTCGAGCGCAGCGATGGCCGGACCCGGGCCTTCGGTGACCGCGCTCGGCAACTCGATCATGTGGTCGATGAGGAACGCGCCGCCGGCATCGAGCACCGTGACGTTGTTCTTCGTGCCACCGTTGTCGATGCCCACGATGACGGGCGATGCGTCAGCCATGTGGTCGATGCTATGCGTCGGTCGCGTCAGTCGGCGACGAACCGGAACGTGTTCGCGAGGTACTCCACGAACGACGGCGACACGCCTTCTGCCGCGAGAACGTCGCCGGGCACGGGAGCGCGTCGAGGCGCGAAGGCGGCATCGGCCCGCAGTTGCCGCGGATAGTCGTGGTGCAGGATGGCCACCCGGCCCAGCACCGGCACGTCGACGCCGGCATCGAGCACCATCTGCACGTCGTCGGGCGTGTGGATCTTGCCCGCCACACCCAGACGCACCTCACCGCGCGGGAGCGTCGCGAACACGTCGAGCAACGGACGATCGTCGAAGCCGGGCTGATCGGTCACCCGCCGCACGTCCCACAGGCTCATGTCGATGAGGTCGACGTCGCCGGAAGCGACGAGCCGCTCGTACACCTCCACGATCTCGGCGGTCTGCATGCCGAACCGTTCGGGCGACAGACGCACCGCGAGGGCCAACTCGGGCCCGCACTCTCGCCGAATGCCGGCGACGATGTCGAACAACAGCCGAGCGCGACCCTCCAACGTGCCGCCGTACTCGTCGGTGCGCCGGTTGATCTCCGCCGACAGGAACTGGCAGATGAGGTAGCCGTGAGCGCCGTGCAGCTCCACGCCGTGGAAGCCCGCCTGCTGCGCCCTGCGTGCGGCAGCCACGAAGTCGGCGATCACCTGCTGCACCTCGTCGCCGGTGAGGGCACGAGCACCGGTCTCGGGGTCGTCGGAGGGACACACCGGCTGCTGGCCGGTCACATCGCCGACCGCACGATTGCCGGCGTGGTGCAACTGCGCATAGCTGACGGTGCCGGCGGCGTTCAGGTCGGCGGCCAACCGAGTGAGCCCCTCGAGGTGCTGCTCGCCGAAGATGCCGAGCTGTCCGGGGAACCCCTGGCCCACCGCCTGCACGTGCGCGGCACAGGTCATCGTGAGGCCGAAGCCGCCCGTGGCGCGCATGGTGAGCCAGCGATGCTCGTCCTCGGACAACGTGCCGTCGGCGTGACTCTGCTGGTTCGTGAGCGGAGCGAGCATGAACCGGTTCGGCATGACCGGTCCGTGCAGGAAGGTGACGGGATCGAACGGCGACGACATGGCCGTCACTGTGGCACGGGCATCGTGCCCGTCACGATGTCAGGGCTCGAGATGGTGCCGCAGCACTCGCACCGAGGCGAAGTGCTCGTAGTAGTCGAGCAGACGACTCGGGTCGACGGCCGGCACCTCACTGCACCAGTCGCGGTCCACGATCGGCGGCACCGTCGACGAGACGGTGGCGGCGAACTGGTCGAATCGGGCCGGCGTCGGGAAGTCGAGCGTTGCGTTCATGGGCCCACTGTGCGCCGATCGGACCGTGCCGTCTGTCGGCCAGCCGAACGAACGGGACAGTTCGTGCCGGAACGCGAACGGGGGGTGGCCGTCGCCGGCCACCCCCCGTTCGACGGTCGGGTCAGACCACGCGGACGTTGAAGCCGGTGGCGCTGCTGAGCACGGTGGTGGAACCGCCGTAGCTGACGGTGATGCGATGGATGCCCTTGGTGGTGGTGGCGGGCACCAGCACCTTCAGCTCCATCTCGCCCTTGCGCGGCGTCCAGGCCACGGTGCGCAGCGGCACACCGTCGAGCGACACGGTGACGTCGCCGGTGATGGCAATGGGGCCACGCACCTTGAACTCCACCTCGAGCATGCGACCGGCCTTCACCTTCGCTCCGCCCTCCGCGCGCACCGAGCTCGGCGCCTTCAGGAACACGGGCAGGGTGGCGGTGGAACCGGTGCTCGGCACCGTGACGGTGAACGGCTGCCAGCCGTACACCGTGCCGGGCACGAGCGTGCTGAACGTGGCGCGGCCGGTCTCGTCGGACACCGGCACGACCGTCGGGTCGACCGTGGCGGCCGGGAAGGCGACACCGCCGATGGTGGCGTTCGCCGTGCCGGACTTCGGCTCGTTGGCATTGGTCATGTCGAGCGACGACACGTTCACCACCAGGGGCTCACCGACGGCGTTGGGCGTGACCGGCACGATGCCGTATGCACGCTGCACGTAGTCGGGCGACACCTGCTTGAAGGCGGCCATGTAGTCGACCATCGACTGCAGGTCGATCTTGCCGGTGTCGGCCTTGTTGGTGCCCTTCGCGAGTTCGAGGAAGTTGTCACCGCCGGCGGCGAGGAACGAGTTGACGACCACGCGGTACGTGGCGGCCGGGTCGATGGCCACGCCGTTCAGCCAGATGCCGGTGATGTGGTTGCCGGCCGTGGCGTTCGGGTTGTAGGTGAACTTCAGTTCCTTGTTCACGCCGAGGTGCAGGATCGGGCGCGAGGCACCCGCCGGCTGCCACTGCTGCTCGAGCACGGTCTTCACCTGGGCACCGGTGAGGTCCATGGTGATGAGCGTGTTCGCGAACGGCTGCACGCCGGCGGCCTCGGCGTAGGTGACCACGCCGTCGGGAGCGAACAGGATGTCGGTGCGGAGACCGCCCGGGTTCATGAACGCGATCTCGGCACCACCGATCTGGTTGGCCGACCACAACTGCACGTCGGCCACGAAGTTGCCGAGCGTCGATTCCGAGCCGCGGTTCGTGGCGGCCGAACCGCGCAGGATGTCGGCGGTGGTGGTGCCCAACGGCACGGCGCCGAGCACGGCCGCGGTGGAGACCGCGCTCGCCACGATCGGGGCGACGGCCGGATCGTCGGTGAACTTCACACCGTTGCCGGGGATGACCGTGGCGTCGACGATGACGTTGCTCATCGACAGGATCTGCTTCGTCGTCGCGTCGACCTCGATGGTCATGTTGCTGAACTTCTCGCCGTACTGACCGCTCGAGATGACCGGGCGGCCATTGATGACGTGGTTGTAGGCGAGGTGGGTGTGGCCCGACACGATGGCGTCGATGTTGGCGTTCGCGCCCAGCACGATCTTGCCGAAGCGCGAGTTCGGATCGACGGCCGACTCGATGGCCGTGGTGGCGGCACCCTCGTGCACCAGCATCACCACGACATCGGCCTCACCGTTCGCAGGGTTGCCGTCGCTGAGCTGGTTCGCCACGCGGTTCGCCGCGGTGACCGGATCCTCGATGGCGAGGTTCGCGATGCCGGCGGGGCTCACCAGCGACGGCAGTTCGTCGGTCACCGCGCCGACGAAGCCGATGGTGACGCCCTCGAACGTCTGGGTCCAGTACTCGGGGAGGTTCGGCGAGCCGTCGGTGGTGTGGACGTTCGCGCCGATGTACTCCCAGTTGGCCAACGGCAGCACGCGGTTCATGAGGTCGGCGAAGCCCTGGTCGAACTCGTGGTTGCCCACGGCGCTCACTTCCAGCCCCGCCGCGTTGAGCGAGTCGATCGTGGGCTTGTCGTTCGCGATGAACGACGTGAAGGTGGAGGCGCCGATGAGATCGCCGGCGGCCGCGAACACGGTGTTCGGGTTCGTGGCGCGGATCTGCTTCACCGCGGTCGACAGCGCAGCCGCGCCGGCAGCAGCGCCGTCACGAGCGATGCGGCCGTGGAAGTCGTTCACGGTGACGAGGTTGATGGTGACGGTGCCGACCGCGCTGGCGGTGGGTGCCGGCGACGGCGCGACGGCGACCGCAGCAGCGGCCACCGCGAGGGCAGCAGCACCGAAGCGCAGCCGGCGTCGTCCCGACGCGACGGATGAGAGGTTCATGCGGGTTCTCCTTGAGGTTCGTCGACCACCGCAGTGCAGGCGACTCGGCGTCCCACCCTCCCTGCACCGGGCGACGAGCCGACCTTAGCCATCGGCAAGGACACCGAAAAACGCCCCACTCTGTGGGATCGGCCCACCGCGAACCGTGGGTGAATCCCCTGGTCAGCCCATCTGCGAGGTCTTCACCGGCAGCACCTTCACGACGACACGGTGGTCGCCGGGCTGGTGCCACGGGTAGACGTCCTGATCGATGTACTTCTTGGCCATCGAGTTGATGAACGCGTTGTCGGGATCGTCGACGATGTCGACCACGGTGCCGCGCACTTCGAGGTAGCGGTAGGCGTTGGCGTTGTCGACGATCGACAGCGCGACGGCCGGGTTGGCCTTGAGGTTGCGGTACTTCTGGCGGCCGGTGGTCTGGCTGAACAGGATGTGCGTGCCGTCCCACCCGAACCACACCGGGTTGTTCTGCGGCGTGCCGTCGGGGCCGATGGTGGCCACGTGGGCGAGGGCGGTCGAGTCGAGGAGGTCGGCGTGTGATGCGGGAATCGTCATGCCCATCAGAATACTTGCTGCCACAAGATTCATTCCCGAGATGGCGGATTTCCTCAGGCGTTGGCGTTCTCCATCGCGTCCGACAGCCCGGCACGCATCCGCAGCGGCTTCTCGGGCAGCAGCAACGCCAGCACCACGCCGGCCACCATCACCACCGCGCAGATCCAGTAGATGCGGCTGACGCCGAGCGCCACACCGTCCACCACCGCCTGGCGCGCCTCGTCGGGCAGGGCCGCGATCTCCTCGGGCGAACGGATGAGCCCTGCCGCTTCGTCGGGGGCCACGCCGAGACGCGCCGGCAGCTCGGTGCGAATGGTGGCGTTCAGCACGGTGCCGAACACCGCCAGGCCGAACGAACCGCCGAGCGAACGGAAGAACATCACCGTCGCGGTGGCCACGCCGAGATCGCGGAACTCCACCGCGTTCTGACTGGCGATCGACGTGGTGGTGAACACCGACGACGCGCCGAATCCCATGAGGATCATCGGCACGACGAGGAACGCGTAGGTGGTGCTGCCGTCGATCTGCGCCACGAACAGCAACCCCACGACGGCCAACGTGCTGCCGATGACCGGGTAACGCTTGTACTTGCCGGTGCGGGCGATCAGGCGACCGATCCCGAACGTGCCGATGGTGACGCCGAGCATCTGCGGCAGCACACGCAGCCCCGACTCGGTGGGGGACACGAACAGCGAGTCCTGGAAGTACAACGGCAGGAACGGACCCGCACCAAACACGTACACACCTGCGCACATGCCGAGCAGCACGCTGGTGCGCACCACCTTGTTGGAGAACAGGTGCAGGGGGATCATCGGTTCGGAGGCGCGCCGCTCGACGAGCACGAACACCGGCACCGACACCAGCGCCACACCGAACAGCACGAGCACCAGCGGCTCGGTCCATCCGTCGGAACCCTCCTCCAGCCCGATCATCAACGCCGCGATCGACAGCGACAACAGCGCCGCGCCCCAGTAGTCGAGCTTCGCGTCGCGGCGAGGGAACGGCAGCCGCAGCGCCACATGACACACCCCGGCGACGATGAGCGCGAACGGCACGTTGACGTAGAAGATCCACGGCCACGAGAAGTGCTCCACGATGAACCCGCCCGCCAGCGGCCCGAGCAGCGCCGACCCGACGAACGCGAGCGTGAAGAAGCCGATGTACCGACCGCGTTCGCGCGGCGGGAGGATGTCGCCGAGGATGGCGAACGCGAGCGCCTGGATGGCGCCGCCGCCCAACCCCTGCACCGCACGCGCCGCGATGAGCTGCCCCATCGACTGCGACATGCCGCAGAGGATGGAGCCGACCACGAAGATGCCCATCGTGGTCTGGAAGATGAGCCGCCGCCCGTAGAGGTCGGACATCTTGCCGAGCAACGGCGTGGCGATGGTGGAGGTGACGATGTACGCCGTGCCCACCCAGGCGAAGCTCTCGAACGCGTTGAACTCGCCGGTGATGGTGGGCAGTGCCGTGGCGATGATGGACGTCTCGATCGACGACATGAACACAGCCAGCATGAGCGCGCCGAGCACGATCATCAGCCGACGGTGGGTGAACCCCGGAACGGCGTCGACGACGGTCACGACGCCACCGTAGGGACGGCACCACGCGATCCCGAAGGCGGACGGTGCGGCACGTCAGCGGATGCCGGAGGTGCGCCGCTTGCTGAGGGCGTCCACCGCCAGCACCAGCGGCATCGCCAGCACGGCCACGAGCCACCCGATCGTCGGCGGCGATGCATGGCCCAACTCGCGGGCAACGGGCGGCACGAACAGCACGGCGAAGGCGAACCCGACATCGATCGCGACGGTCACGAACAGCAGTCGGTTGGTACCCCACCCCAGCTGGCCCGGTCGGCGAGTTGCGCTCCGGCACGCGAACGCGTTCGCGGCCTGGCCGAACACGATGGCCATGAACGTTGCACCGGACGCGATCACCACCATGTCGTCGGGCACCGTGTCGAACGGATGCCAACCCTGCGCCAGCAACGACACCACGAACGCCGTCATGGAGATCAGCGCGATGGTGGGACCGAGCACACCGAAGGCCCGACGCAACACCGTGCGGTTCAGCAGCCGACCGCGCACGGGCGGACCCTCCAACAGGTGCGGACTCGGCGGCTCCGCACCGAGCGCCACCGCCGACAGCGTGTCGGTGCCGATGTCGATGGCCAGGATCTGCAACACGCCGAGTGCGAGCGGGAACCTGCCGCCGCTGAGCATCCACACGATGAACGGCATCACCTCGGCGACGTTGTCGGTGAGGTGGTAGGTGAGGAAGCGGCGGATGTTCACGAACGTCGCGCGACCCTGCTCGATCCCGGCCACGATGCTGGCGAAGTGATCGTCGAGCAGCACCAGGTCGGCCGCCGCTCGCGCCACGTCGGTGCCCGATGCGCCCATCGCGATGCCGATGTCGGCCTCGTGCAGCGCCGGCGCGTCGTTCACGCCGTCGCCGGTCATCGCGACCACGTGACCCCGCCGTCGCAGGGCCTGCGCGATGCGCAGCTTCTGTTCGGGTGACACGCGTGCCACCACCGCACCATCGTGGTCCACGAGCGCGCCGAGTTCGTCGAGGTCGTCGGGCAGATCGTCACCCACCAGCACCCGAGGCGTCCCGACGGCGAGGCCCACCTCCACTGCGATGGCCGCGGCGGTCGCGGGCGCGTCGCCCGTGATCATCGCGATGGACACGCCGGCACGGCGGCACGCGTCCATCGAGTCGCGTACGTCCAGCCGAGGAGGGTCCTCCATGGCCACCAGACCGAGCAGTTCGAGATCGCGCTCGGCATCGTCGGCGGCGGTCGGCACGACCTCGGCGCGGCGACGAGCGACCGCCAGCACTCTCATGCCGCGTCGGCCGAACTCGTCGAGTGCCGACTGCACCGTCTCGTCGGGCGCGCACCTCGCCAGCAGCGCATCGGGGGCGCCCTTCACCACCACTTCGAGCGAGGCACCGTGCTCTGCCACCACGACCGACATCAGCCGACGATGCGGATCGAACGGCCAACGCGCCAGTTCGGGCCGACGCCGTTGATCGGCGATCGGGTCGAGTCGCAGTCGCCGCGCGAACGTGTCGAGCGCCGCCTCCATCGGGTCACCGTGGGGTACCCACCGATCGCCTTCACGCTGCACGTGCCCCGTCGAACAGCGCGCCGCTGCGAGCGCCATCACCACCGCTGCATCACGGGTGCCCGGCGTGTCGAACCGCACATCGGCCACCGGCTCGTACCCCAACCCGGCGACGTGCACGCCTCCCGACGGGGTCCAGGCCTCCACCACGGTCATCTGGTTCATCGTCAGTGTGCCGGTCTTGTCAGTGCAGATGAACGTGGTGGACCCGAGCGTCTCCACTGCCTCCAACGACCGCACCAGCACCTGGCGCTTCGCCATCTGCTCGGCGCCGTACGCCAACGACAGGGTCACGGTGGGCAACAACGCCTCGGGCACCAGCGCCACGGTCACGCCGATGGCGAACACGAAGCCCTCGCTCGCCGAGTTCCCCAGCGCCAGCGCGACCAGGAAGAACAGCGCCCCCACCGCCAGCGCGATGGCCGCGATGGTGCGCACCACCTCGTGCAACCCGCGAGCCAGCGGTGTGACACCCACGACACGCGTGGTGGTGAGCTGCGCGATCGAGGCGAGTCGCGTGTTCGCACCGGTCGCCACCACGACGGCGGCCCCGGCGCCCTCGACCACGAAGCAACCCGCCCACAACGCGTCGCCGACGGTGACGGTGGTGGGCACACTCTCTCCGGTGAGCAGCGACGTGTCCACCAACATCGTGGTCGTCGTCGACACCACGGCATCGGCCGGGACGCGGTCGCCGGCATCGAACACCACCAGGTCGCCGCACACCACTTCGTCGGCCGGCACGGAGTGTGCTTCGCCGTCGCGGCGCACGGTGACCGATGTGGGGAGGAGCGATCGGAGTCGTTCTTCGGCGTGCTCGGCGCGCATTGCCTGGAGGAACGCGAACAGCGCGTTCACCACGATCACGGCGGCGATGGCGATCGTCAGTTGCGGGAGACCGGCCAACCAGGCCAGCCCCGCGGCGCCCCACAACAGCAGGGCGAAGAAGTGCACCAGTTCGCCGACGAAGCGACGCAACATGCCTCGGCGGGGTGGCGCCGGGAGCCGGTTCGGGCCGTCGTGTTGCAGGCGCAGGGCGGCGTCGGCACTGCGGAGTCCCTCGACGGCCGGTGGCCGGGTGCCGGCTGGATCGGTCACGGCGTGACGACCTCCTTCCTCATCTCACCCTCCACCGTCGGCGACACGACCGCAAGAGGCGGAGCGCCTCGCGGACCAAGTGCCCTGCACTTCACCACCTCGGGGCCGTACGGTGGAGGGGTGAAGGGAGCGACGGCGTGTCGACGATGACGAGGATCTGGCGCTTCGGCGCGGTGTCGGTGATGAACGTGGTCATCACCCAGGCGCTGTTGCAGGGGTGTCTGCGGTTCACCTCGATGACCCCCGTGTGGGCCAACATCGTCGCGGTCGGCGTGTCGTCGGCACCCGCCTATCTGGCGAACCGCCGGTGGGTGTGGGGCCGGCAGGGTTCGCACAGCATCACCCGCGAGATCATCCCGTTCTGGACGTACTCGTTCGTCGGTCTCGCCGTCAGCACCGCCGCCGTGGCCGCCATCGACCACCGCTTCACCTCCGACCTCGCGGTGTCCATCGCCAACATCGGGGCGTTCGGGCTGCTGTGGGTGGCCAAGTACTTCATCCTCGACCAGTGGCTGTTCGGCCGGCTGCAGGACGACCCGGCCGACGAGCCGGCCGACGCCGCGGCATCATCGCACTGACGTCACCGTCGATCAGCGCTCCACGGTGCGCCAGCCGCGACGGCGCAGCTCGGCGACGAGCTGATCGTCGGTCATCGACCGCAGTGCTCGCTCCGCAGGCGTCGACGCTGCCACCGCCTTGGGGCGGGCGACCGGCGGCGGCGGCACAGATGGCGCCTCGGTCTCGAAGGCCGACTGCTCGAGTTCGTCGATGAACGCCTGCGCTTCGTCGCGCGTGAACTTGCCGCCGGCCTGACGCTGGGTGAAGCCCATCGGTCCCCGTGCGTCGCGGAAGTCGCGGTGCCCGGCGGCCTCGAGCAGCGTGAGCAGCTCGCGCACCTGTTTCGCCGTGGCGGGCGGACCGGACGCTTGACCGAACGACATCCCCGACCTTCGCACATCGGGAGTGCCCGCCGTTACCCTCCACGCCCGTGAACGCCGAGGAACCGCGCCCCGGGCACTGGCCGCTGGTGCGCACGTTCGCGCTCGTCGGTCTGGTGATCGCCGTGCTGGTGCCGGGTGCGCTGTGGTTGCGGCCGTCCGACACAGCGAGCACTGCGGTCGCGTCCACGTCCACCACCGCCGCCGATGCCACGACGGACCCGACTGCGGTCGAACGGACCGGGGTCGACTCCACGGCCGCGAGTGCCTCCACCAGCACGAGCACCACCACCAGCACGCTGCCACCGGCGTCGACGGCGGTCGACGACGGCCGCAGTAGCGCCGAGCGGCGGCTGCAGAACGAATTCGTGGTGAGCGACGCCGACCTGCAGCCGAAGAGCATCGTCGCATCGGGCACCGGCCTGTTCGTGGCGCAGAACATGATGTACCGCCACAACGTGATGGTGCTCGACACCGCTGGCAACGTGGTGGCCCGCATCCCCGACACGGTGGACCTGGCGGCCTACGGCGTGCCGAACGGTGTCACCGCGCAGGGCTCGCCCGTCGAGGCCGTGTTCACACCCGACGCCGAGTACGTCTACGTGTCGAACTACAAGATGTACGGACCCGGCTTCGACCCGGTGGCCGACGACAACTGCAACCGCGGCAACTGGGACGACAGCTACGTCTACAAGATCAACACCACCACGTTCGCGATCGAGAAGGTCATCGCCACGGGCTCGGTGCCGAAGTTCATGTCCATCAGTCCCGACGGCTCGCGCCTGCTGGTGTCGAACTGGTGCGGGTTCGACGTGTCGATCATCGACCTCGCCACCGACACCGAGATCACCCGGGTCGACGTGGGGCGTCACCCGCGCGGCATCGCCGTCACGAAGGACTCGCAGTACGCCTACGTGGCCATCATGGGCGAGGCGAAGATCCTCACCATCGATCTGCGCAGCAACCAGGTGGTGGGGCAGGTCGGCGACGCCGGACAGACACCGCGCCACCTGCTGCTGTCGCCCGACGACCGCTACCTGTACGTGTCGAACAACCACGAGAACCTCGTCCGCAAGATCGACCTGCAGCAGGGCGTGGCCGTCGGCAAGGCGCGCACCGGCGTGGAGACCCGATCGATGGCGATGGCCGAGGACGGCGAGAGCCTGTACGTCGTGAACTACGAGGACGGCACGGTCAGCAAGGTGCGCACCGCCGACATGGCGATCCTGCAGACCGAACCGACGGGCGTGCACCCCGTGGGCATCACGTACGACCCGGCCACCCGGCAGGTGTGGGTCGCGAACTACGCCGGCACACTCCGCGTGTTCGTCGACCGCTGAGCGAGGTGACCAGCGTCACACCGTTCAGATTGTGGTGAACTCACCACTCTCCGCATGAATCCGACACCTTGTCGGATTACTCTCCCGCCCATGATGCTCGCCTCGCGTTGGTTGCGCCTCTCGGCGCTCGCCCTGCTGTTCACCTCCGGCACCGTGCTCGACCAGGTCACGCCGGTCGATGCCGCCACGTTCGTGGTCACCACCACCACCGACGTCGTGGACGCGGGCGACGGGCTGATCTCACTGCGCGAAGCCATCGAGAGCGCAAGAACGTCGGTCGGCCCCGACACCATCACGCTCGCCGCCGCCACGTACGAGCTCTCGCTCGGCTGCGGCGCCGACGAGAACTTCAACGCCGGCGGCGACCTCGACATCATCGAGATCGAGGCACTGTCGATCGCCGGCCCCTCGAACGCATCGCGGGCCACGATCACGCTCGCCACGGCATGCACGGGCGAGCGGCTGATCGACCACCGCAACCCGACCCTCCTCGCCATCACGAACGTGAACCTGGTCGGGGGCGACGCGCCCGACGCGGCCGCGGTCGACACCGACGGGGCATCGGGCGGCGCCATCCGCTCCGAGGCGAACTCGACGATCGCGCTCGAGAACGTCGACCTCACTGGCAACCGCGCCGGTGACGCCGGCAGGTCCGTGGCCTCGAACCCGGTCGGTGGGAGCGGCGGCGCCATCGCCACCCAGGGTTCGCTCTCGCTCACCAACGTCGCAGCAACCGGCAACTCGGCGGGCGCCGGCTACACGGCCGGTTCCAACACGTTCGAGACCTGGGGCGGGAGCGGTGGGGCGATCCACCAGTTCAACGCTCTCGGCACGCTCACCATCCTCGACTCCACGTTCACGGGCAACACTGCCGGCAATGGCGGCGCGAACACCGGCGCATGGGGTGGCGCCGGCGGCGAGGGTGGCGCGGTGTACACCACCGTCCTCGCGGCGACCATCACGGGCAGCACGTTCACCGGCAACATCGCCGGCAACGGCGGCACCGCCGGCACCAGCCCGGGGCGCGACGGCGGTCGCGGCGGGGCACTGCTGGTGGGCGCCCAAGCGGCGACCATCACGGGCAGCACGTTCAGCGCCAACACCAGCGGCCGTGGCAGCGATGCACAGACGAACGCGGGCAGCGGCGGCTACGGCGGCGCCGTGTACCTGATGCCGACCGGTTCCACGATCACGGCAACGATCGACCAGAGCACGTTCACCGGCAACATCGCCGGCAACGGCGGCGCGGCACTCGCTGCGTCGGGCAGCGCGCTCGCGGGTCGTGGCGGGGCAGGAGGTGCCGTCGCCATCGCCGGTGCGGGCAACAGCGTCACCATCATGTCCAGCACGTTCACGAGCAACCAGGGAGGCAACGGCGGCAACGCCCAGCTCACCTCGGGCAGCGGGACGGGCGGAATGGGCGGCGGCGGCGGCGCGGTGTGGGTGTGGGGTGCCTCGGCCGCCGTGTCGGGCAGCACCTTCGAACTGAACGCCAGCGGTGACGGCGGCAACAGCACTGGTGCCGTCGGCTCGAACCCGGGCAACGGCGGCGGGATCGGCGCCGACACGCTCGGCCTCAACTCGCCCTTCCTCGAGGTGAGCAGCAGTTCGTTCGTGTCGAACAGCACCGGCACCGCGTCGTACCTGACCGGCACGTACTCGGGGTCCGGCGGCGGCATCAGCTTCTTCGGCAACGGCACCACGATGGACGTGTCGTCGTCGAGCTTCGTCACGAACCACGCCGATGGCGGCACCAACGACATCGGTGACGGCGGCGCCATCCAGATCGGCGGTCCCGTCACCGCGACGCTGGCGAACTCCACGCTCCACGGCAACAGCGCCGACGGTGCGGGCGGCGGACTCTGGGTCGGCTTCGCCGCCGAGGCCGCGGTGACGGCGAGCACCATCACCGACAACTCGGCCGCGGCGGGAGCCAGTGCCGCCATTCATCGCGCCGGCAGCTCGACCGTCACGATCAGCGGCTCGGTGCTCGCCGAAGTCGACGCGGCCACCACCGTCACCTGCGCGGAGACGCTCACGTCGCTCGGCTACAACGCCGAACTGGGCACCGCGAACTGCTCGTCCCTCTCGGCGACGGGCGATGCCACCGGTGTCGCCCGGACGGCACTCGGCGCACTCGGCACGAACGGTGGGCTCGGTGCCACTCGCCTCCCGGTCGCCGGGGGCGCACTCGTCGACGCCATCCCGTCGGCCGATGCGGCGTGCATCGGCATCGACCAGCGCACGGCGCCGCGGCCCCTGAACTTCGCGTGCGACAAGGGCGCCACGGAACTCGTCACGTCGGTCACCGCCGTCGACGACAGTGCGAACGTCACCACGGGCGTCGACACCACCATCGACGTGGTGACGCACGACTCCGGCGCCACGCTCGACGCCGGCTTCGCGGCGGCCGGTGCCACGGTCACCTCGGTCACCACCGCCAGTTCGGGCACGGCCAGCGTGGTCAGCGGCGCCGTGCACTACACCGCTGCGGCGGCCGGCACGCACACGTTCACCTACACGACGTGCAACGCAGTGGAGACCACCGTGTGCGACACGGCCACGGTCACGATCACGGCGGCCGACCCCGTTCCGATGCTCAATCCGGTGACGCCGACCCGCCTGTTCGACACCCGACCCGAGAAGGGCAACGGCGCGATCGTCGTCCCCAAGGCCAAGATCGGCGGCGCCACCGAACTCCGCATCGACGTCAACGGCATCGCCGGCATCCCTGCCAGCGGCGTCGCCGCC
>SXKB01000059.1 GCA_005778215.1 Actinomycetota bacterium
CGTCGTGGTGCGAGGAAGTGGCAGCCATGCACCCACACTGGGTACGCGGCGATCGCCCGATCGGCAAACTCAGCCGAGTCGGCGTACCACCAGGTGGTGGGGGAGTTGGGTGGCCTCGTCGACGAAGCCGTCGCCCACCACCTCGAACCCGTGCCGCTCGTAGAACGCCAACGCCGCGTCGCGCGCCCGCGCCCACACCACGGGGAAGCCACGTTCGGCGGCGATCTCGCAACCGCGTTCCAGCAGCACGCCGCCCACGCCGGCACCCTGGAGGTGCCGCGCCGTTGCCATGCCCCGCAGTTGCACGGCGGTGCCGCCGTCGTGATCGCGCGGCACCCAACTGCTGGTGCCCACCAGTTCGCCACCGAGCCGCGCGCCCAGGTGCCACGAGCCGGGCCATTCGTCCTCGGCGAACACGACCTCCTTGGTGGGCGTGTCGAACCGCAGCACCGCCAGCCGCAAGGGGTGCGTGTCGGTGGCGCTGATCTCCACCACCTCGACGGTGTCGCTCACAACACCACCAACTGCCCGTCCGCCGCGGCCGAGGCGTACATCGCGTCGACGATGCGGTGGGCTGCCACCGCGGCATGCAGGTCGGGGGTGGCGCGGCGGCCTTCCTGCACCGCGCGCACGAACTCGCCGTCGGGATTGTCGGTGCCGTCGCGCATCGTGTCGGCGGCAGCCGACAGGGCCTCGCCCTCCAGCGAACCGGTGGTGCCGTCGGCGTCGGTCCACGAGACGGGCCCGAACCAGTCGTCGCCCTCGATCACCACATGACGCCGCTCGCAGAAGATCTCCACGCGGCGCAGGCTGGGCCGGGCCAGGTTGTCGTGCCACACGCTGTTCAACACGCCGGTGGCGCCGTTGGCGAATCGCAGCGACGCGGTGGCCACGTCCTCGATGCCGTCGAGCTCGTGGAAGAACGCCGTCTGCGCACTCACCCGGGTGACGTCGCCGACCAGGTAGCGCAGCATGTCGACGTCGTGGATGGAGTGCTCGAGCAGCGTGCCAGCACCCACCAACTCGCGCTGGCCGCGCCAGGTGCTGGCGTAGTGGCCCTGGATGGGGATGAACTGGTCGTCGCGGAACACCACGGTCATCACCCGCCCGGCGGCCGGGTCGGTGACGAGATGGTGCGCCCACACGTACGCGGGAGAGCGGCGCAGTACGAGGCCGACCTGGTGGGTCACGCCGGCGGCGTCGGCCTGCTCGGCCATCTGCTGCGCTTCGTCGGCGGTGAACGCCAGCGGCTTCTCGCAGAACACGTGCAGCCCGCGCGCCACGGCCTCGGCCAGCAGACGCGGGTGTTCGTTGGTCCACGTGCAGATGTAGACCGCGTCGCACGAGTCGAGCACTTCTGCTTCGCTGGCGCAGACGGTGTGACCCGATGCAGCGGCGAACGCGTGCGCGCGTTCGCCGTCGGGGTCGAACACCCCGGCCCGTACCACGTCGGCGCCGCTGTGGCGGAGGCTCTTCGAGTGATAGGTGGCGATGAGGCCCGCCCCCAGGAATCCGATGCGCACAGGTGAGGTCACGGTGGGTCAGCTTGTCAGACGGTGCCGCCGGTGAACACCTCGGTGCGGTGTGCGATCACGGCGGCCTCGTCGTGGTCGTGGGTCACCAGCAGCGCGGCGGTGCCGGTGTCGCGCAGCACGGTCGCCAGGTCGACGGCGAGACGGTCGTGCAGCTCGCGATCGAGCCCGGTGAGCGGTTCGTCGAGCAGCAGCACCGCCGGCTCGGGTGCGAGCGCCCGGGCGAGGGCCACGCGCTTCGCCTCGCCGCCGCTGAGGGTGGTGACCCGTCGGCCGCCGAATCCTTCGAGGCCCACCAATGCCAGCAGCGTCTCGACGCGACGGGTGATGCTGGCGCGATCGGCGCCCGCCATGCGCGGGCCGAAGCCGATGTTCGCCGCGACGTCGAGGTGGGGGAACAGCTGCTCGTCCTGGAACATCAGCCCGATGCGACGCCGGTGCGGTGGCACGTCGGTGAGGTCGGTGCCGTCGAGCCACACGCTGCCGGCGTCGGGCACCAGCAGCCCGGCCACCACACGCAGGAGCGTGCTCTTGCCGATGCCCGACGGACCGAGCAAGGCCACCACTTCGTGGTCGTCGACGCGCAGCGACACGTCGCGCAGCACATCGCGGTCGCCGAAGCGCACCCGTACGTCACGCACGTCGAGCATCGGTCACCTCCGGTCGATCGGCGGCCACGATGACCATCGCGGTCAGTGCGAACAGCAGCGTCGCCAGTGCGAACGCCTGGGCGCGGGGCACGTCGCCGGTGCGTGCGAGCAACTGGTCGATGGCGATGGGCATGCTCTCGCGGCCGGCGCGGGTGAGGAAGGTGGTGGCGCCGAACTCGCCGAGCGAGATGGCTGCGGCGAACCCTGCCGCGGCAGCGACGGGTCGGGCGAGGCGACGAACCTCCACCTCGAACCAGGCGCGCAGTGGCGAGGCGCCGAGCATCACTGCGGCAGCACGTTGGTCGGGCGGCACCGAACGCAGCACCGGCACCAGGCTGCGCACCACGAAGGGGATGGCCACGAGCGCGTGCCCCAGTGGCACCAACCACCAGCTCGCGCGCCAGTCGACCGGGTCGTGGTCGAACGTGATGAGCATGCCGAGACCAATGGTGACCGCCGAGGTGCCGAGCGGCAGCATCAACCCGGTGTCGAGCAGCCGGCCGTGGCGCCGGGCGGCGGTGATGGCGAGCGCCGCCGTGCCGCCCACGACCACGCTGATGGCCGTGACCACCAACGCGTAGCGCAGCGACACGAGCAGCGACGCCAAGGGATCGACGCCCAGGCTGATGCCGGGCCGCACTTCACTGTTGCCGAGGGTGCGCCACGCGGTGAGCGACCAGCTCGCGCCCGGGTGGAAGGAGCGGGCGACCATCGCGAGCACTGGGGCCGCCATCGCGATCACGGTGAGGCCCAGCACCACCGCGAGTCGGCGACGTTCCCGCTGCGTGCGTGCCCGGCGTGTGGTGCGGCCGCCGTGGAACGCCACGGCGGCGCGCCGCTGCCATCGTGCCGACCACCACACCACCGCGCCGAGCACCAGCAGTTGCAGCACCGACAGCACGGCCGCGCCGTCGACGTCGCCCAGCTGCGTGGCACGTCGCGCGATCTCCACCTCCAAGGTGGTGTGCCGCGCGCCGCCGAGCAGCTTCACCACACCGAACGAGGTGAACGTGAACAGGAACACCACGCCGGCAGCCGCCAGCAGCGCCGGTCGCAGCAGCGGCAGCACGACGTGGCGCAGCACCTGCGCAGGTGACGCGCCCAGCGTGCGCGCGGCAGCCGTGAGATCGGTGGGCAGCACTGCCCACATCGCGCCCACCAGCCGCACCACGACGGCGACGTTGAAGAACACGTGGGCCACGATCACCGCGGTGGCCGACTGATGCCACCGATCGGGCAGCAGCGCCACGAACGCGGCGCCCACCACCACGGTGGGCAGCATGAACGGCACCGTCACCACGGCCAGCACCGTTCGGCGCCCGGGGAACGTGTAGCGCGCCAGCAGGTACGCGGGCGCGAAGCCGAGCAGCAGTGTGAGTGCAGTGGACACCACGGCCTGCCACACGGTGAACCACAGCACGCGGCCGAGCCCCGGTGCGTCGAGCACGTCGCGCACCGACGACGGCTGCAGCACGCGTGCCAGCAGCGTGCCCAGCGGCCACGCGTAGAACACGGCCAGCCCCAGCAGCGGCACCGCGGCGAGCGCGGGCACCGTCCACAGCGGCAGCCGCGTCAGCCGGTCACGATGCTGGTCCACTGCTCCTGCCACTCCTGGCGGTGCTCGGCGATGGCGACGGGGTCCATGGTGTACGGGTCGGCGGCCACCACCGACCACTGCGTGAACACGTCGGGCAGGGCGACCTCGTCGTTCACCGGGTACACGAACAGCGTCAGCGGCAGCTCCTGTTGAAACGTGGGGCCGGTGAGGAACTCGACGAGTTGCGCCGCCTCGTCGCGGTGATCGGTGCCGGCCAGTACGCCGGCGTACTCGGTCTGGCGGAAGCACGTGCCCTCCACCACGCCGGTGGGCGCGGTGTCGACCGGCGGGTCGGCGAACACCACTTCGGCCGGCGGGCTGCTCGCGTAGCTCACCACCAGTGGGCGGTCACCGGTGGAGCCGGCCGATCCCGAGAATCGCTCGTAGTACGCGCTCTCCCACGAGTCGACCACCTCCACGCCGTTGTCGCGCAGCGAGGCCCAGTAGGTCTCCCAGCCCGGCTCGCCGTACTCGGCGATGGTGGCCAACAGGAATGCGAGGCCGGGCGACGAGGTCACAGGGTTCTCCACCACGAGCAGGTCGCGGTACGCGGGGTCGAGCAGGTCGTCGAGCGTGGTCGGCGGTTCGACGCCCTGCTCGTCGAACCAGCCGATGTCGTAGTTCAGGCACACGTCGCCGAAGTTCACCTGGGTGGGTTCACCCTCGAACACCTTGCCGTCCACGGCAGCCGACAGGAACGTGTTGTCCACGCCCCACATCACGTCGCCCTCGGGGTTGCCGGCGGTGAGCACCGCCTTCGACACCATCGAGCCGGTGTCGCCGGCGTTCACCACGGTGACCTCGATGCCGGTGTCGTCGGTGAAGGCAACGAGCGCCTCGTTCAGCGGCGTGCCCTCCTTGGGGAACGAGTCGTAGGCGACGAGCGTGAGCGCCGCCTTCTCGTCGTCGCCGCACGAGGCGAGTGCCAGCAGGGCGCCGGCGACCACGAGGCCGGAGAGCAGTGTCCTCATGGCGCCACCACCGTCACCACACCTGCGGTCGTCGAGATCGTCACTGTGTCCTCCTTCGATTCGTTGCTCACGCCGCGCGCCTCGGTGGGCGACAGATCGGCGTCGTCGAGTTGCCATTTCGCTCCGTGCACCGAGACGCCGCTGGCGGGGCCGTGCAGCGCCAACACCGAGAACGTGCGGCCCGCGCCGAGCGGCAGCGTCGCGGGCCGGCCGGGGTGCACGACGCTGAACCATGTGCCGCCCAGGTGGGCGGTCACGGTGCCGAACCCGGCCATCGACGGGTGGCCCAGGGCGAGCAGCGTGCCCAGGAAGTGGTCGGGGCGATGGTCGTGACGGTCGGCGCCGCCGAGCACCACCAGGTTGCCCACGTCGGGCACGGCGAGCGCGGTCTGCAGCGCCAGTTCGGTGTCGGTGAGGTCCTTGTCGGCGGGGTGTTCGTCGATGCGCACCTCGTGCGCGTACGCCCACATCCGCCCACCCGCCGAGATGCTGTCGAGGTCGCCCACCAGCACGCTCGGCTGCAGCCCGGCCTCGACGGCATGGTCGAGTCCGCCGTCGGCGGCGATGACCACCAGGTCGTCGGGCAACGACGCGGCCACGGCGGGGTCGAGTGCTCCTCCTCCGATGACCACCGCGACGTGCGGCATGCTGCAACTCCCTCCGCTGGCATTACCCAGATCAGGTTCTCGGGTCGGTGGCGATGACCACCCTCTCAGCCCGTCGAGCGAGCTCCCCGTGTCGGTTGCTCGTGAGCCTAGACCCGCCTGCCGCGTTCCCGGGCATCTGGGCGTGATTCGTCCCACATCGGCATCTGGGCGTGATCCGTCCCGGAAGCCGGGACGAATCAGCGCCGGATCCTCCCGTACGTCGGCATCTGCTTGACAGGCGCTCGATCAGGAGGGATGGTGAAGACGGAGGTCGTCATGGACGATCAGCGCACCGCTCCGATGCCACACCCGGCCGACGGGGCCATGGAGCGCCCGCCTTCCGGCTGGTACCCGGTCGGCGACCCGAACGGGCCCGTTCGCTGGTGGGACGGCAACGCATGGACGGACCGGCTCGCCGTCCCTGCCCAGGCGCCGCCCTCCGCCCCGCCGCCACCCGATGGGGCGCCGCCCGATGTGGCGCCGCCCGATGGGACGCCGCGCTCCCGCGCTGCGCAGGTCGACCTCGTCCTGTGGTTCTCCACCCTCACGGCCTTCGGGCTGGCAACCGTCTGGATCGGCAGGCGCTTCGACGCCCGAACCGTCGGGGTGTGCGAACTGGATCATCAGCTCCAGGGTGCGGCGTTCCTGGCGCTCTGGCTGGTCGGGATCGCAGTGGCGATCGTGGGATCCTTCCTGCTCCGGAGGAGCCACGGTGAACGGACGGCGGCACGGCTGTTGGTCGCCGGCGCCGTGGTCGCGCCCATCGTGCTGCTCGCCGCCACGGCTGCGGTGACCTGTTGACGGTGACCGGCGGCGGTCAGCGGCGGGACTGGACGGTGACCATGGCGAGGCCGAGGATCACCAGGGCCATGCCCACGATCTGGATGCCCACCACGGTGCTGCCCAGGAACAGCACCGACCACAGCACTGCGAGGGCGGGTTGCGACACCTGGCTGATGCTGATGACGCCGATGGGCACATGGGTCTGCGCGAACACCATCAGCCCGTGCGCCAGCGTGCCCGTCAGCGCAGCGAGGATGATGATGAACACCACCGAACGCCACGTCACCTGCAGGAGGGTGCCGGGGAACACGAACAGGCCGAGCGGCAGGATCACCACCGTGGCGATGGGGGTGATGGCGGCCATGATGGCGGCCACCGAGCGGCCCTGCCGGAGGCTGCGGCTAGTGAGCAGGTAGGTGGCCCACAGCGTGGTGGCTGCACCGACCCAGGCGACGCCGCCCCAGCTGAACTCGCCCGTGGGTGGCGCGTTGAACAGCACCAGCGCGAGGCCCAACAGCGACACCAGCCCGTACACCAGGGCGCCGAGTCGCAGTCGTTCCTTGAAGATGAACGCGCCCATCGGCACCACGATGAGCGGCGTGAGCGCGCCGGTGAACTCGGCGCTCGCGACCGAGGTCCGAGTGACGCCGGTGAAGAAGAACGTGATGTTCAGACCGAAGGCGACACCGGGCAGGAGTGCGGCGCGGATGTCGTCCCACGCCAGCCAGCGTTGTTCGGAGATGCGGAGGATGACGATCCAGATCGCGCTGCATAGGAGCATGCGCCAGAACGCCACCGTCACGCCGGGGGTGTGTGACAGCTTCACCAACGTGGAGCCGGCGCTGAACGACAGGATCGCGACGCCGAGCGCGAGGAAACCGAGGGTGCGACCCTGCGCACCGCGTGGGTCGAGGCGTCTCACTCCGATTGCTTCCGACGGATGTCGGGTTCGATGTAGATGACGGCGTCGAGCGGCACCTGCGAGCGAAGGTTCGCCTCGGTGGCGTCGATGGCCTGCGCCAGCTCGGCCACGTCGAGCGAGTGGTCGTAGTCGATCTTCGCGGCCACCAGCAGGCTGTCGGGCCCGAGGTGCATGGTGCGGAGGTGGATGAGGCCGTTCACCTTGTCGCTGTCGTTGATGGCGGTGTGGATGGCGTCGAGGTGTTCGTCGCTCGCGGCCTCGCCGATGAGCAACCCCTTCATCTCGGCGGCGAGGATGATGGCGATCACCACCAGCAGCACACCGATGGCGATGGAGCCCACCGCGTCCCAGCGGGGGTCACCGGTGAGTTCGGCCATGGTGAGACCGAACAGCGCGAAGAACAGACCCAGTTCGGCGCCGATGTCCTCCAGCAGCACCACCGGCAGTTCGGGCGACTTGGCCGTGCGGATGTACTGCCACCACGACCGCTTGCCGCGCACGTGGTTGGCCTCCTTCACCGCAGTGCGCAGCGAGAACGTCTCGAGGCCGATGGCCACGATGAGGATGGCGTAGGCCACGCCGGCGCTCTCGATCTCGTGCGGGTCGCTGAGCTTGTGGATGCCCTCGTACAGCGCGAAGAGGCCGCCCATGCTGAACAGCACCAGCGCGACGACGAACGACCAGAAGTAGCGCTCGGGGCCGTAGCCGAACGGGTGCGCGGCATCGGCGGGGCGCTTGCCACGCTTGCCGCCGAACATCAGCAGGCCCTGGTTGCCGGTGTCGGCCACACTGTGTCCGGCTTCGGCCAACAGACCGGCCGACCCCGTGATGAGGAAGCCGATGAACTTCGCGATGGCGATGCCGAGGTTCGCGAAGAACGCGGCGATGATGGCCTTCCGGCTGCCGTCCTGCATGCGGGCAGACTACCGAGCGCGCTCGGCCTCGAGCAGATGCTCGAGCCGCCGACGGAAACGCACCCCGCCCGTGTCGCTGCGCAGGTTGATGATCGGTGTGGTCGACGCATCGATGCCGCGCTGCACCGCCTCGAGCACCACCTTGTCCTCTGCGAACGCCGCCTTCACCGACGCGGCGAACTGGAGCGACACCGCGTTGTCGTCGGCCTGCACGTTGCGCATCTGGAACCAGAAGTACCGCGTGGTGCGCTCGTCGACGGGGGTGAGGAAGTTGTAGCTGTCCATCACGAACGCGTCGGGGTGCAGCGGCCGGTCCTCGCCGCCTTCGCCCGCGGGCGTGAAGATCGCGGTGATGAGCGCGTGGCTCGGGTAGCGCACCTCGTACTGCTGCTTGCGGTCGCAGTTGCCGTCGAACGGCAGGTACGGCGCATAGAACGGTGGTGGCGGCGTGTCGAACAGCCACCGCCACACGGTGACACCGCTGTCGGCCAGCGTGATCTCCATCGGCGTGTCGTCGGTACCAGCACCGGCGAACGAAGCCGGATGCACCCACGCCACGTGCGACGGGTCGAGCAGGTTGTCGGTGATGTAGCCGTGGTGGCACGCCACCACCATGTCGTCGCCGACGGTGCAGCCCCAGCCGGGCTCACCCCAGTGGCGGACCTCGAAGATGGTGGCCGGGTCGGCCAGCACCGGGTCGCCGAGCCACACCCACACCAGCCCGTAGCGGGCATGCGCAGGGAAGCTGCGCACGGCGACGCCGGGCGGCACGGTGCCGTTGGTGGGCGCCGCCACGCAGGCGCCCGAGCCGTCGAACCGCATGCCGTGGTACCCGCACTCCACCACGTCGCCGTGCACTCGGCCCATCGACAGCGGCAGCTTGCGGTGCGGGCAGGCGTCGTGCAGCGCGGTGTACGAACCGTCGACGCGGCGGTGGATGGCCAGCGGTTCGCCTGCCACGGTGACGCCGATCAGCCCGTCGCCGACCTCGCGCTCCCAGGCGGCGGCGTACCACGTGTTGCGCACGAACATGGGTTGCATCGTAGGCATGGGTGAGAATGGCGCCCATGAGCGAACTCGACGGACGTGTGGTGCTGGTGACCGGTGGCGGTCGTGGAATCGGCCGGGGCATCAGCGAACTGCTGGCGGCCCACGGTGCGACCGTGGCGGTGAACTACCGCAACGACGCGGAGGCCGCGGCCGACACGGTGGCGGCCATCCAGGCCGCCGGCGGCGAGGCGAAGGCGTACCAGGCGTCGGTCGACGACATCGACCAGAACGCCGCGATGGTCGACGCCGTGGTGGCCGACTTCGGCGGCATCGACGTGCTGGTGTGCAACGCCGGCATCGCGTCGCGCGGCCGTGCGGTGGTCGACACCGACCCCGAGGAGATGATGCGCGTCGTGGCCACCCACGCCTTCGGCCCGCACCACCTGAGTCGTCTCGCGCTGCCGTCGATGCGTGCCCGTGCGGCCGAGCGCGGCCGGGCCGACATCGTGATGATCTCGTCGGTGGCCACCAGCCACATGGCCGCGAACGGTGCGCCGTACAACATGGGCAAGGCGGCGATGGAGGCACTGGCGCTCACGCTCGCCCGCGAGGAGCGACCGCACCACATCCACGTCAACATCGTGGCCCCCGGCCTGGTGGAGACCGACATGGGGGTGCGCCTCAGCCGTGCGATGACCGGCAACCGCGAACTGCAGGACCTTCGCTCGCTCGACGCAGTGTCGCCGTTCGGGCGCGTGTGCCAGCCCCGCGACATCGCGAACGTGGTGCTGTGGTTGTGCAGCGACGGCGCCGGCTACGTGACCGGTCAGCGCATCGAGGTCGACGGCGGGGGTCGCTGACCGCGACCCCGGTCGTCACTTGGCGGTGGTGCCGCCGTCGCGGGGCAGTTCGATGAACGTGCGGCCCGGGGTGAGCTCGATCGGGTTGCCGTCGTCGTCGATCAGCGAGAAGGGGTCGGTACGAGCCGCGCGCTCCCACGTGCCGTGCACCACGTTGCCGCCGGTGAACACCCACGCCTCGCCCTTGCCCACGCTCTGCGCATCGGGGCTGCCCGAGATGCCGGGCAGGTACACCATCTCCAGCACCACCACGTTCTCGGCGGTCATCGGCGTGCCATCGCGGTCGGCGTCGACGCGGCCGTTCTGCACGCGGTCGTACTTCAGCGTGGCGGGGTTCCAGGTCCAGTCGATGTTGTACGAGTCCATCGTCACCAGCGCACCGGCCGACGGCTTCCCGGCCGGTGCCTCACCGGCGTCGAGGTACTCGAACTGCGGCGCCGGGATGCCGGCGTTCTCGAAGGTCATCGTGAACACCTTGTCCACGTTGAACATGAGGGTGAACTCCACGGGCTTGTCGTCGCCCGAGCGATAGCAGCTGCCGTTGCACTTGAACTGGCTGAGGTCGACGAGATCGCTCGACTGCACCTCGGCCGTCACGGTCTTGTTGCCACCGGCCCATGCGAACACGGGCTTGTTGAGCGAACCGAACAGGTCGACGTCCTGACGGCGGCCGGAGCGGATGGGGCCCACCTCGGGTGCCGACTGGCTGTGGTACACGAAGGCGAAACGCGACACGTTCGCGTTGATGATCTCCTCGTAGATGATGTCGGCCGTGGCGCTACCGCGCTGCGGGTGCTTGTCGTAGTTGCCCACCTTCACCACGACGGCGGGGCGCTGGGTGAGCGCCTCGTCGGCCACGGGCAGACCGGTGAGCGGCCACGTGGGCGCCGGGGCCTCCGTGGTGGTGGTGGCCTCCTCCGTGGTGGTGGTGGCGGCATCGGTGGTGGCCGGCAGCGTGTCGACCGCGATGGTGTCGGGCGCGCTGGTGGTCTCGGCGCTCGAGCTGTCGCCGCCACCGCATGCCGCGACGAGCAGACCAGCGGCGAGGAGGACAGCGGGCAGGGCGCGGCGGCGGAACGCCGGGCGCGCGGACGAGGGGGTGACCGGGGAACGCATGGCGTCGATTGTGGCAGAGGGGCTCGCACAATTGGCGGCGCGTCAGGGGTGACACCTTTCGCAGCCCGCAACGCGCCTGGTACACAGGAGCGTGATGCGTGATCCTCGCCACGACATTCTCTTCGAACCCGTGCAGATCGGCCCGAAGACGGCCCGCAACCGGTTCTTCCAGGTGCCCCATTGCAACGGCATGGGCCACCGTCACCCCACCTCGCTGGCGGCGATGCGCGGCACCAAGGCCGAGGGCGGTTGGGCGGTGGTGTGCACCGAGGAGGTCGAGATCCATCACACGTCGGGGCTCGACGGTGCGGTGGAGGGCCGGCTGTGGGACGACGCCGACGTGCCGGCGCACCGGCGCATCGTCGACGAGGTCCACCGCCACGGGTCGCTGGCCGGCATCGAGTTGGTGCACAGCGGGTTGAACGCCACGGCCACCTATCCGCGGGTGGCCGCGATCGGGCCGTCGGCGCGCCCGCTCACCTCGGGCATCCCGGCGCAGGGCCGGGCGATGACGCTCGACGACATCGCCGACCTGCGTGAATGGCATCGGGCGGCGGTGCGTCGCTCGCTCGACGCGGGCTACGACGTCGTGTACGTGTACGCGGCGCACGGCCTCACGATCTTCCAGCAGTTCCTCAGTCGTCGCTACAACGACCGCACCGACGAGTACGGCGGTTCGCTGGCGAATCGTGCCCGTCTGCTGCGCGAGGTCGTCGAGGACACGCTCGAGCTGTGCCGCGATCGAGCTGCCGTTGCGGTGCGGTTGTGCGTCGACGAACTGCTCGGCGACGACGGCCTGCAGCGTGCCGAGATCGAGGAGCTGATGGCCATGGTCGGCGAACTGCCCGACCTGTGGGACTTCATGGTCGGCGAGTGGGACTTCGACTCGAGCACGTCGCGTTTCGAGCAAGAGGGCTACATCGAGCCGTGGGTGGAGGGGCTGAAGGCGCTCACCACCAAGCCGGTGGTCATCATCGGCCGCTACACGTCGCCCGACACGATGGCGCGGCTGGTGCGCAGCGGCATCACCGACTTCATCGGCGCGGCTCGCCCGTCGATCGCCGATCCGTTCCTGCCCGTGAAGATCGAGGAAGGCCGCGTCGACGACATCCGCGAGTGCATCGGCTGCAACATCTGCGTGGCCGCCGACTGGATGGTGGTGCCCATCCGCTGCACGCAGAACGCGTCGATGGGTGAGGAGTGGCGCCGCGGCTGGCACCCCGAGCGCATCCGCCCGAAGGAGAGCGACGCCAAGGTGCTGGTGGTGGGCGGTGGTCCGTCGGGCCTGGAGGCCGCGATGTGGCTGGGCCGGCGCGGGTACGAGGTGGTGCTCACCGAGGCCGGACGCACGTTGGGTGGGCGAGTGGCGCGAGAGGCGCGACTGCCGGGCCTGTCGGAGTGGGGTCGCGTCGCCGATCATCGGCTGCTGCAGTTGGCGAAGCTGCCGAACGTGCTCGTCACGTTGGAGAGCCCGATGTCCGCGGAGGAGATCGTCGGCTACGACTTCACGCACGTGGCCGTCGCCACCGGCGCCACGTGGCGCAGCGACGGTGTGGGCGTGTGGCACCACAAGCCGGTGTTCACCGACGCCTTCGCGGTCGACGAGCTGTTGGCCGGGCGCCGACCCACGGGCAAGCGGGTCACGGTGTTCGACGACGACCACTACTACCTCGGCGGCGTGCTGGCCGAGTTGCTGGCCCGCGAAGGGTTCGACGTCACGCTGGTGACGCCCGACTCGAAGGTGAGTTCGTGGACCGTGAACACGATGGAGCAGGCGCGCATCCACCGTCGTCTGGTGGAGGCGGGTGTGGTGCTGGCCACCGACACCGCGGTGTTGGCCCACGACGGCGACGGAGCGTTGCTGGCCGATGCGTACACCGGCCGCGAGCACCGCATCGCCAGCGACGTGCTGGTGAGCGTGACGGCGCGCAGGCCGAACGACGCCCTCGTGGGGGAGCTGCGTGCGGCCGGGTTCGCGAACGTGCAGGCCATCGGTGATTCGTGGAACCCGGGCATCATCGCCGACGCCGTGTTCGACGGACGTCGCTACGCGGAGGACCTCGACGCACCCGCCCGCGACCGGGGCGCGACCCCGTTCCTGCGTGAGGTTGTGAGGCTTGCTTGACATAGCCTGAGGGCGTGAGCCCCCTCGCCCCCGACACCACGCACCAGATCATCACGATCACGCCGACGGCGTTGGCCGAACTGGCCGCGCTGCGCGACACCGAACCCGATGCCGATCGCCTCGGCCTGCGCCTCGAGATCATCAGCAAGCCGGGTGAGGACTTCAAGTACGACCTGTCGTTCGACGTGATCACCAAGGCGGCGTTCACCGACGAGGTGCGCACCCACACCGACGGCGACGTGACGCTGAAGGTCATCATCCCGGCCAACAGCATCGACCTGCTCGAGGGCGCCACCCTCGACCACACGTCGTCGGCCGGTCTGGTGATCCGCAACCCGAACAAGCCGCTCGCCCCCACGGTGGAGGGCCTGGTGCGCGACGACGCACTCAGCGCCGAGGTCGAGACGTTCATCCAGGACGAGGTGAACCCGCAGCTCGCCGCGCACGGTGGCTTCGTCACCTATGTGGGTCACGACAACGAGGGCACGGCGTACCTCACCATGGGTGGCGGCTGCCAGGGCTGCAGCATGTCGCGCATGACCATGATGGAGGGCGTGCAGACGATGATCGTCGAGCAGATCCCCACCATCGAGCGCGTCCGCGACCTCACCGATCACTCCAGCGGCGAGAACCCCTACTACCACTGACCCCCGGTCGCTCCGGGTCGGGTCCGTTTCCCGTCATTCGTGACGCATTCCGGACCCACGGGTGGGTTTCCCGTCATTGCTGACGTGTTGCGGACCCGTGGGTCCGAAAGCCGTCAGCCGCCGATGGAGCTGGTGGTCGGCTCGGACAGCAGGCTCGTGGTGGTGGTCTGATCGACGTTGCCGTTCACCGAGGTGGTCACGTCGGGCTCGAGGACGGTGGTGTTCGTCGGCAGGAGGATGGTGGTGGTGACGAACGAGCCGTCGTCCACCTGCTCGCACGATGCGTAGACGGCCCGGCCGAACTCGTCGGTGCCCATCTCGCCGGTGCAGTGCCAGGTCCATCCGGCCGGCGCACACGGGTCGAACCATCCTGGCACCGTGGTGGGGGTGAGCGGCATCCACTCCGTGGTACCGCCGACGAAGATGATGCCGCCGACGATGAACGACTCGAACTCGGGCCGGTTGGCGTTCCACAGCTGGAGCTCCTCGACCGTCACGCCGAACTTCTCGGCCACGAGCGCGGGGGTGTCGCCCTCCATGATCGTGTACATGTTCGGCAGCATCGTGGTAGTGGTGGTGAACGGCGGGAGCGTGTTCACCGGTACGGTGGTGCCGACGAACATCGTGGTGTCGCACACGTAGGTGGTGGGCGTACCGAGGTCGCCCTCGCCGGCGGCCAGTTGGTCGCGGCCGTCGCTGCGCATCGCGAACGCCACCGCGCCGCCCACGCCCACCAGCGCGACCGCGCCGAGCGTGACGCCGGTGCGGCGATGGTGTCGGCGGCGTGCACGACGGTGCACGTCGATCATCGACGGACGCGTGTCGCGCGGGATGGGGCGCGACCGGAATGCCTCGTCGAGCAGACGGTCGATGGGATCGTGGTCGGACATCAGGAGACCTCGGTGCGAAGGCGGGCGAGTGCCCGGTGGAGGGTGGACTTCACGGTGCCGACGGGGATGCCGAGCGTGTCGGCGATCTCGTTGTCGGACAGTTGCAGCTCGTAGCGAAGGACCACGACGTTGCGTTGTTTCGAGGGCAGGCGCCGCACGGCGTCGACCACGTGGTTGAACCCGAGGTCGCCGAACTCCTCGGCGAGTGCCGGCTGCCGGCGCACCAGGCGTCGACGGCGCAGCACCTTGCGGCCACCGTTCAGCACGCACACGCGCAGGTAGGCGACCGGGTTCGTGAGCACCCGGTACTTCAGGTACAGGGCGGCGAACGCCTCCTGCACCACCTCTTCGGCCTGGCCCGGTTCGTCGACCAGTGCGAGGGCGAGTCGCACCATCGGTCGGAACTCGCGCTGGTACAGCACCTCGAAGGGTTCGTTCACCGTGACGTCGGCCGTGGGGATCGGGTCACGCATCAGAGGTACCGTCGCATCGCTCATTCACCTGTACCGAGTCCCGACCCCCTCGATCGGTTCCCTCCGGTCTACAGGAGTTCGAGGATGGCGGCGGTCAGCTGCGGGATGTCGGGGCCGAACGTGGCCACGTGGCCACTGCCGGGCAGCGTGAGGCGTACCACCGGGCCGCCGAGGTTCTCGGCGATCACGTCGAGCGACATCGGGTCGACGCTGTCGTCGAGTTCGCCGCGCACCAGCAGCACCGGGGTGGTGACCGCGTCGAGGTCGAGCGCGTGCACGCCTTCCACCATCTCGATCACGGCCGTGATGGGGAAGCGGGTGTAGCCCACCTCGCCGTCGGCCAGGTCGGGACCGTCGATCCAGTCGTGCCCGCGCGACCGGCGCCACTCGAGACCCTCGAGCGCGTCCTCGTCGGCCACCGGTGGGTTGATGGCCACCACCAACTGCACGTGATGGTTCACGGCGGCCACCGTGAGCGCCAGCGTGGCGCCCATCGACTGGCCGATCAGCACCGCGGCGTGCGGCACGGCGGCGAGCCAGTCGCTCCAGCCCACACCCACGAGGTCCTCCGGGTCGGTGCCGTGCCCGGGCAGGGTGACGGTGTGCACCTCGTGGCCGGCCGCAGCGAGTGCGTCGGCCAGGGGCGCCATGGTGGCTGCCGTGCCGCCGAGACCGTGGATGAGACCGATGACCGCCATCGGCCCAGTCTGTCAGGGGGCGAGCGCCGCCTGCAGATCGGCCCACAGGTCGGAGGGGTCCTCCAGACCCACCGAGATGCGCAGCAGCCCGGGCGTGACGCCCTGCGCCGCGGCCTCCTCGGGCGTGAGGCTGGCGTGCGTGGTGGTGGCGGGGTGGCACACCAATGTCTCGGGCCCGCCCAGCGAGGTGGCCACGTGCAGCAACTGCACCCGTGCGAGCAGTTGCTCGACCGCCGTGAGCCCACCGGCCAGCTCCACCGCGAACACGGTGCCGAAGTGGCGCATCTGTCGCTTCGCCAGATCGTGCTGCGGGTGCGTGTGCAGCCCGGGGTAGTGCACCGCCTTCACCGCGGGATGCTGCTGCAACGACTCGGCCAGGAACTGTGCGCTGGCCGCTTGGTGCGACGTGCGCACCGCCATCGTGCGAATGCCGCGCAGCGCGTTGAGCGCGTCGTGCGGCGACGGCGTGGCGCCGTGCAACACGCTGTACGCCCACACTGCGTCGATGAGGTCCTTCTCGCCGCTCACCACGCCGAGCGTGGCGTCGTTGTGGCCGGCGATGCCCTTCGTGGCGGAGTGCAGCGACAGGTGCACGCCGTGCGCCAGCGGCTGCTGGCCGAGCGGCGTGGCGAACGTGGAGTCGACCACGGTGAACGGGCCGCGGAGCGCTCCGATCTCGTCGAGGTCGACCAACTGCAGGCACGGGTTCGACGGCGTCTCGGCCAGCACCATCATCGTGCGGCCGGGCTGCACTGCCGCGGCGAATGCGCCGGGCTGCGTGCCGTCGACGAAGGTGACGTCGATGCCGAACCGCGCGCACGGCCCCTGCAGGAACGCGAGCGTGGCGGCGTACAGGTTGCGCTGGGCCACGATGTGGTCGCCCTTGCTGCACAGCGCCAGCACCACCGAGCTGATGGCGCCCATGCCACTGGCGAACGCGAGCGACGCCTCGGCGCCTTCGAGTTCGGCGATGGCGTCCTCGAACGACCGCACCGTCGGGTTGCTGTAGCGGCTGTAGAACTCGCCGGAACGGATGCCCGTGGCCCGCTTGCGGGCGTCGGCCATGCTCTCGCTCTCCCACACACTGCTCGACCACAGGGCGGGGGCGAGCGAACGTCCGCTGTGGGCTCGGCCGCTGGTGATGGCGCGAGTGGCAGGCTGGTGCTGGGACTCGTCGGGCATGGGTGCCAAGGCTACAGTCCGGCCATGAGCGTGGACCCCGGAGTTCTGTACCGCACCTGCCGCGAACGCATCACGGCGCTGGTCTCCGCACCTGGAGTCGACGAGTCGCTGGTGGTGCCCGCCACCCCGGAGTGGACGGTGCACGACGTGATTGCGCACTTGTCGGGCATCGC
>SXKB01000060.1 GCA_005778215.1 Actinomycetota bacterium
CGCGGGCGCCGACATGAGCGACCCCGATCAGTTCGCGCACGTCGCCGTGTTCGCGGTGCGCTGACCGCCGGCGTGGCTCAGCCGCGCACGTCGGTGACGAGCACCTTGGCCGGCGTGATGTCGACGATGAACCTGCCGTCGTCGGGCTGGTCGAACGTGCGGAAGTCGGCCTGGTACTTCTCGCCGATCACGTCGGCGACGCGGTAGTCGTGGTCGGGCACCAACTCGGCCGTGCCGCGGATCTCGGCGAAGTAGTCGTCGGTGTCGGGATGGGTGATCAGGAACGACACCTCGCGGTTGACCTGCAGATTGCGCGTCTTCTGGCGCTTGGCGTTGATCGACACCAGTACATGGCCGTCGCGCACGATGAACCACACCACCGTCAACTGCGGCCGGCCGCCCGCATCGAGCGTGGCGAGCACGCCGGTGCCGTTGGCCAGGATGTCGGGGTTGACCTCGTCGAGTCGCATCAACCCGACGTTAGCGACCGCCGACGACGCGGCGACGCGGTGGACGAACGCACCTCGAGTCGTGGCTCGACCACGGCGTCGATGGGTGGCGCCTCGGGGTGATCGAGCCGATGCCGGACGGCCTCCATCGCCTGTACGGCCAGCGCCGCTGGGTCCTGCCCCACCGACGTGAGATCGACGTACGTCCGGCGAGCGAGATCGCTGTCGTCGTAGCCGACCACCGAGAGGTCCTGCGGTACGCGCACCCCGTGACGGGCCAGTTCGGCGATCAACCCGACCGCCGACCAGTCGTTCGCCGCCAGCACGGCGGTCGCCTCGCTGCGGTTCGCCAACAGTTCGCGTGCTGCTGCCGCACCGCACTCGTCGGTGTAGTCACCGGCCAACACACACACGTGGTCGGCGACACCGAGCCGACGCATCCCGGCGCGGTACGCCTTCGCCCGCTCCGCCGCCCCTGGCATGTCACCGCCGCCGAGGAACGCGATCCGTCGATGTCCGAGTTCGGTGAGGTGCTGCAACCCAGCCTGCACACCCCGCCGCTCGTCGGATCGCACCACGTCGACACCGGCGGGCGACGGCACCCGACCCACACGGACGAGCGCGAGTCGGCCGCGGACCTGCTCGAACCAGGCGTCGGGCCGGTCGAGCCCCACCAGGACCAGCGCCTCGCAGCGGTGGCCGATCAGTTCGTCCACGGCTCGGTCGAGATCGCGCTGCGCGGTCATCGCCCCGAGCACCACCTGATGGCCGAGCGCGTCGGCGGCGGGATACATCGCCTCCACGATCTCCACCTCGAAGGGGAATCGCGGCGAGAACAGCACCCCGACGTTGCGACTGCGGGCACGGCGCAGCACCTGCGCCGCCGTGTTGGCCCGATAGCCCAGAGCCTCCGCCGTGACCCGCACGTGGTCGCGCATCGCGGCGCTCGCGCCGGGTGCGTCGCGCATCACGATCGACACCAACGCACGGGACACCCCCGCCGCACTCGCGACGTCGGCCATCGTGGGAGCTCGGTGAGGATCCACGTGCGGAGAAGGCGGCAAGGGGGCAACTCCTTCGGGACGGTGAACGACGGACATCCTCGCATCCGACCGTGGACGAGAAAACTAGCACGTGCTAGTTTTCTCGAATGGACGACACGCTCTGGGGCACGCGCAACACCCGCGGCGAGTGGACCCCTCACCGACGCGCTGCCTACGCCCCGCTGCTCGACTGGCCGCCGCGACCCGCGGCGACCGCGAAATGGTTCGTCCACGGCTACCTGCTGCCGTGGAACGCCGTGTACGCCGCGGTTGCGATCGGCGCCTACTTCGTCGCCACCCCCTCCACCGCCACGATGCGCGAGTTCGCTCCGGGATGGATCGCCGTGGTGCTGGTCCGCAACCTCGCCATCGTGATCGCATGGTTCGGGCTGTTCCACTGGCGGCTGTACCGCCGGCGCCACCAGGACATCCGGTTCAAGTACAACGCCCGGTGGCCCCGCACGAGCGACCGCTTCCTGTTCGGCAGCCAGACCCGCGAGAACGTGTTCTGGGCCCTCGTCAGCGGCGTGCCCATCGCCACGGCGTACGAGGTGCTGGGGCACTGGCTGTTCGCCAACGGTCACGTGCCCTGGCTGCAATGGTCCTCGAACCCGGTGTGGTTCGTGGCGCTGATGCTGCTGGTCCCGCTGTGGCGCGAGGTGCACTTCTACTGGGTCCATCGGCTCATCCACGTGCCGGCGATCTACCGACGGGTGCACGCGCTGCACCATCGCTACACGAACCCCGGCCCTTGGTCGGGGCTCTCGATGCACCCACTCGAGCACCTCGTGTACAACAGCGCCGCCGCCATCCACTGGATCGTGCCGTCGCACCCGATCCACATGATGTTCAACCTCGTGCACCTCACCATGGCTCCCGCCCCGGGTCATGCGGGCTTCGAGACGATCGAGCTGGGCGCCGAGCACGGCATCGACACCGGCGGGCTGAACCACTACCTGCACCACAAGTACTTCGAGGTGAACTACGCCGACGGCGCCATCCCCTTCGACCGATGGTTCGGGTCGTTCCACGACGGTTCACCCGAGGCCCACGCGGCGATGAAGCAGCGACTCGCCGCTCGCAACGTCGTGACGACGGAGGACGCATCCGCATGAACCGGCGACTCACCGTGCACGACCTGCACCGATCGAAGGGCACCACGAAGTGGGTCCAGCTCCACGTCGACACCCCCGCCGAGGCAGCGGCTGCGGTGGAGGCCGGCATCGTGATCCTCTCGTGCGAACCCGACCACCACCTCGAGGGCATCCGGAGGGAGGCACCGCACGCGTTCATCTCGGTGGGCATGCCGCACGGTGCTGTCGCCGCGCCGCACGAGGCGGTACGACTCGGGTTCGACCTGCTCGGGCGCGGCGCCGACGCGGTGTACTGCTCGCACTCGCCCTCGTTCATCGAGGCGATGGCACGCGAGTCCATCCCGGTGACGGGTCACGTGGGCCTGGTGCCGAACAAGGCCTCATGGACGGGATTCCGGGCCATCGGGCGAACTGCCGACGAGGCGCTGCGCGTCGTGCGCGAAGCACGCGCCATCGAGTCGGCGGGGGCAGCCTGTCTGGAGGTGGAGGTGGTGCCGGTGGAACTGGCCGACCATCTCACCCGCTCCACCCACATGGTCACGATGGGCATGGGCTGCGGCGACGTGTGCGACACCCAGTACCTGTTCTCGTGCGACGTGCTCGGCACCAACACCGGCCGCTATCCGCGCCACTCGAAGCGGTACGACGACTTCGCCGCCGTCGAGGCGGCGCTGCACCACCGTCGAGTCGTCGCGCTGAAGGCGTTCGCCGGTGACGTCGCCACGGGCGCCTATCCCACCGCGCAGCACGAGGTGCGAATGGACCCGATCGAGCTCGAGCAGTTCCTCGAGCGGGCTGCCAACCTCGGCTGAACCACTACGCTCGCCGCGAACTCGGAGGCACATCTTGGAACTCACACCCCGCCCGGAGCACCGCTTCACCTTCGGCCTGTGGACCGTCGGCTGGCAGGCACGCGACCCGTTCGGCGACGCCACCCGCCCAGC
>SXKB01000061.1 GCA_005778215.1 Actinomycetota bacterium
AGGCCTGCGAGGCCGCTCCGCCGTCAGTCGGAGTGCCGCAGCGCCAGCACGGCCAGTGCCCCGACCCTCGAGTCGGTGGTGAGGTCGTGGACGCGCACGTCCACCGGCCACGTGTCGGTGCCGTTGGTGAGCACCACGGCGCCGGTCGCGGCGGCGCGGCGTCCCCGTGCGTGCGTCAGCAGATCGGTGAAGGCGACGTGGTGGTCGGGGTGCACGACCACGGACCAGTGGTTGGGCAGCGGACCGTCGGGCGCAATGCCGAGCAGCCGTCGCATCGCGGTGCCGGCGTGCAGTACTCGTTCGTCGTCGGCGGCGATCGTGAACGAGATCTCCTGCCCGTGTTCCAGCAGTGCGTGGGTGAGCGACATCTCGGCGCGCATTGACTCGATGGCGCTGCGGTGCCGCTGCGCATCGCGCAGATGCAACACGGTGTGATCGGTCGCGAGGTGCCACCATTCGGCCTCGAACCAGTGGTGTGTGCCGTCGCCGTGGCGACCTCGGATGAGGATGGGGCCGCTGTGGCCGGCGGCGGCGGCGAGACGTCGCTGTGCGATGGCGTTCGCGACGTCATCGGGATGCACCCAGTCGGCAGCCAGCAAGCCGAGGAACTCGTGGGGCGGTACACCGATCACGTGCGCGACCGCCGGGCTGGCGTACACGACGCCATCGGTGGGGTGCAGCAGGATCGCGGCGTCGGCGCTGTGACGCAGCACCACCTGTTCGAAGGCCGGAATGCCCTCGCGCTCACCCATCTGCTCGCCAGCCATCACTGCGAGGACAGTACCGCACAGTGGCGGGGTGTGCACGGGGGAGCGGTCAGTTCAGGTGTGCGTCGGCCAGACTGGCGGACCATGCCCGTGGTGCTCGCGCTCTGTTCTGCCGTCGTGTACGGCGTCGGCGACTGGTTCGGCGGTCGCGCCAGTCGACGGCAGCCGAGCATCGTGGTGGCCGCGACGGGTCAGATGGTGAGCTTCGTGCTGGTCGCCGCCGCGGTGCTGCTGATGGGAACCCCCGTGCCCGATGCGGCGACCTGGGGTTGGAGTGCGTTCGGTGGCGTGGTCGGCGCCCTCGGCATCGCAGGGCTCTACCACGGCTTCGCGCACGGCGAGGTCACGGTGGTGGCCCCGGTGAGCGCGGTGGTCGGCGCCTCCGTGCCGGTGCTCGTCGGGCTGTCGACCGGCGAGCGTCCGGGTGCGATGGCCATCCTTGGCATCGTCGTGGCGGTCATCGCCGTGGCGTTGGTGAGCGGTGCACTGGGCACCCACCACCACACCACGCCCCGGCGCATCGTGGTGCTGGCCGTGCTGGTGGGCGCGTGTTTCGGTCTGCTGTTCGTGGCGCTCGACCGCGCCGACGGCGACTCGGGCATGTGGCCGCTGCTCATCGCTCGCATCGCCTCCGTGCCGATGTTGGTGGGCCTGGCCGCGGTCCGCGGACTGCGCCCGGTGCGGCATCGGCCGTCGCTCACCATCGCCGTCGTGGCGGGTGTGTTCGACATGGGCGCCAACGTGCTGTACCTCGAGGCGGTGCGTGGCGGCATGCTGTCGGTGGTGGCGGTGGTGGCATCGCTCTATCCCGCCAGCACCGTCGCGTTGGCGTTCGCGGTGGACAAGGAGCGGGTCGGCAGGTGGCAGGCCGTGGGCATGGCGTTGGCCGTGCCGGCACTGGTGCTGGTGACCCTCAGCCGTCAGTAGCGGTGGCGCGGTCCACCACCAGTTGGCTCTCGCGTGCCGCTGCGGCGAAGATGCCCTTGCTCATCAGGCTCGGCTCGGCCTTGCGGCGAGCGAGGTAGACCGCAGCGCGGCCACCGTGGATACCCGGGTCGTCCGGAGCGGCCCAACCGGCGAGGTCGGCGAGGTGGCACGCGAGGCGGAGGTCGCCGTCGCTCACCGCCGCCTCGGCGCGGCGCAGCAGCACATCGGCGCCGCCGGCCAGCGTGGCGATGGCGGTCGCCAGTTCGGCGTCGGGTGACGGCTTGAGGCGTGACGCCGCGCCGTCCCACCAGCCACCGAACTGCCGCCAGATGCCGCGGATCACGAACTCGGGCTCGTCGTACAGCGGACGCAGGTACGGCTTGGCCAACGTCTCGGCCGGCACCGTCACGGTGTGGACGATGGTGTCGAGCGTCGCCCCGGCGTTCATCAGCGCGACCACGTCGCGCACCAGGTCCTCCAGCGCCGTGGCCACGTCGTCGAGCACGCGGGCGATGCGCTCCTTGCCCTCGATGGGCAGCCCATGGGCCGGCAGCAGCAGTTCGGGCCCTGCGGCGATCATCGCACGGAGTGCCGCAGCCCATTCGATGGGATAGCGCTGCACCTTCTGCGGGTTGCCGGCGTTGGGGAAGTTCCAGATCAGGAAGTCGCCGGTCATCACGGCCTTGCGCTCGGGCAGCCAGGCCCACAGATGGTCGTCGGTCTCGCCGCGGGCGTGGTGGAACTCGATGTTCGTGTCACCCACGGTGATGGACGACGAGGTGCTGAACGTGTGGTCGGGGCGCAGCGTCGAGGACGGCAGGAACTTGCGGGCGTTGGGGTTCGTGGCCACGGTGATGCCACGGCCGGCATCGCCGACGGTGAGGTTCAGTTCGCCCGACACGCCGCCGAACTGACGGTGGTTGATGATCAGGTTCCAGTTGTTGGTGAAGTCGTAGCGGTCGAGCCGTTTGGCAACGTTCTCGTGCCCCACCACTGTCGGCGCGTCGTCGGCGAAGAAGGTGCTGCCGCCCACGTGATCGGCGTGGCCGTGGGTGTAGACGAGGTGGCTCACGCGTTGGGCGTCCCACCCGCGCAACGACTCGCGCACTGCCTTGCCCGTCGCCACGCCGGACGAGTCGAAGCACACCAGCCCGTCGGCCGTGCGCAGGGCCACGCAGTGGCTGAAGCTCTCGACCATCGCGATGTCGGCGGCGACCTCGCTGAGTTCGTTGGTGACGCGGTTCACCGGCTGGTCGACGAGACCGGAGTCGATGATGCGGGACGAGAGGTCGAGCAGATCTGCCATGCGGCGAACGTAGTCGCCGTGCCGTGTCAGCGGGGGAGACCGAGCACCCGTTCACCGAGGATGTTGCGCATCACGTTCGAGGTGCCGCCCATGATGGTGTAGCCCGGTGCGTAGCAGAGGCCCTTCGTGACGTCGTCCCACAGCGTGGCCTCGGGACCGAGCACGCGCGACACGAAATCGGCCACCTTCACCTCGTGCTCGGTGCAGAAGCACTTCGTCGCCGCGCTGAACCCGGCGGGTGCCTGCTTCAGCACTTCGCGCACCACCAGGATGCGGCCGATGCGGTACGCGATCTCGATGTCGGCGATCTGGTCGCGTGTCACCGGATCGTTGCGGTCGGCCCGCTCGAGCGCCATCAGGTAGAGGGCATGGTTGCTGACCAGACGGTCGATGCCGCCGCGCTCGTGCTCGAGTTGGCGCATCGTCTGCTTGAAGGCCGCGCCCTCCTGACCCACCAGGTTCTCGGCCGGCACCCGCACGTCGGTGAAGAACACCTCGCAGAAGTGGCGATTGGTGGTCATGTCCTTGATGGGGCGCACCTCGATGCCGGGGGAGTCCATCGGCACGATGATCTCGCTGATGCCCGCGTGCGGCGGCCCGTCGGCGCGGGTACGACAGATGAGGTAGCAGTAGTCGCTGACGGCGCCGAAGCTCGTCCAGATCTTCTGACCGTTGATGACGTAGGTGTCACCCTGCAGTTCGGCCGTGGTCTTCAGGCTGGCGAGGTCGCTCCCTGCGTTCGGCTCGCTCATACCGATGCACCACGTCGTCTCGCCGGCCACGATGCCCGGCAGGAACGCAGCCTGCTGGTCGGGCGTGCCGTAGGTGAGGAGCGCCGGGCCCATCTGACGGTCGCCGAACCACGAGGCGGCGATCGGGGCACCGGCCTTGATCATCTCCTCGCCCACGATGAGGCGGTCGATGGCGGGGCGAGCGACGCCGCTGTAGGGGTTGTCGGGCCAGGTCATGCCGATCCAGCCGTGCGCGGCGAGCTCCTTGGAGAACTCCTTGGAGTAGCCGTTGATCCATGAATCGTTGAAGCGACCGAAGCGTGCCACGGCGTCGGCGGCCACGCGGGCGGCCTCGGCGCGCAGGGCTGCCTGCTCGCTGGTCCAGGAGAAGTCCATCGCGCGGCATGCTACGACCGCCGACGGAGGGAGGCTCAATCCACCGTGCCGTTGATCCCGAAGGGTCGATCGCCGGCCACCGTGACGCGGTGCATGACGCGTCGCTCCGTGTAGTCGGCGGCGGCGTAGTGCGCCGTGGAGCGGTTGTCCCACACGGCGAGGTCGCCTTCGCGCCAGTGCCAGCGCACCGTGCGTTCAGGGGCGATGCAGTGGGAGTACAGCAGCGACAGGATGGCGTCGCTCTCCGCAGGCTCGAGGCCTTCGATGGCCGCGGTGAACGTGTCGTTCACGAACAGGCCGCGTTCGCCGGTGTCGGGGTGCACGCGGACGACCGGGTGGCGAACCGGTGCGAGCTTCGAGAGCTTCTCTCGCTGTTCCCCGGTGGGGTCCTCGGCGCGGAACCGGTTGAACGTGGCATTCGCATCGTGCACGGCGACGAGTGGGTCGATGAGCGCCTTGATGGGGTCGCTGAGGGTGGCGTAGGCGTCGACCAGGTCGGCCCACAGTGTGTCGCCACCGCGGGCCGGGATCACCTTGCCGGCCAACAGCGCGAAGGCCGGGGGAGTGGCCGAGAACGTGACGTCGGTGTGCCAGCGGTTGTTGTAGCTCGTGCCCTTGCCGCGGCTGCCGACGCCGAGGGGGTAGTCGGCGCTGTCGAGTTGCAGCACCTCGGGGTGCTCCTCGTCGAGCCCACCCACGAGTGGGTGGGCGGGCGTGAGTGCGCCGAAGTGACGCGCGAACGCCACCTGCTGACCGGGGGTGATGTGCTGGTCGCGGAGGAAGATCACCCGGTGGCGCACGGCAGCGGTGCATACCGCTGCGGCCGTGTCGGCGTCGAGCGGTTGGGTGAGATCGATCCCGTGGACGACGGCGCCGAGCGTGCCGGTGAGCGGTTCGATCTCCAGGTGCGGCGTGCTCATTCCGGATCCTTGGCGTGGACGTGGACGGTGGTGGTGGCGGCAGTGCTGGTCATGCGGTGCGGCGTGGCGGCGGGCACCAGTGCGGTGTCGCCGGCGGCGAGCGTACGACGGCGCACGTCGCGCAGCGTGTGTTGTTCGTCGACGAGTTCACCGCTCACCACGTGGAAGGCCACATGGTGCTGGTGCACGTGCAGGTCGGCGGCTTCACCGGCGGGCCAGTGCATCACCCACACGTCGTAGATGGGGGTGGTGAGCACCAGTTCGCGGGTGAGTGCCTGCGGCGGCGCGGCGGTGAAGTCGAACGGCACGGTGACGCGGCCGAGCCCGGCCGCGATCTCGAGCAGCAGCTCGCCCGGCCCGAGCAACTCGGGAACGGCGGAGGGATGGGCGGCGCGAGACGCGACGCGCTGCCACGAAGTGGTGTCGTCGACGTCGGTGGGGGTCATGGTCCGGCAGGCTACCCGAAATCCGACCGAATTGGTCGACTATTTCGGTCTGCGAGACTGCGGGCATGGACGCACCGCAGGTCACCGCCGAACAGATCGCTGCACTGCCCGGGCTCGACGACTGGCGATTCGTGCTCGGCACGCTGCGGGCCGACTTCCAGGCGGGCTCGTATCCGGCGGCCGCGGCACTGGTGGTGGCCATCACCGAGGCGGCCGAGGCGGCCGACCACCATCCCGACATCGACATCCGCTACCCGGGCCGGGTGCGGGTGGTGCTCACCACGCACGCCACCGGGTGCGTCACCGAACTCGACGTGGCGCTGGCCCGCGACATCTCGGCGCTCGCCGCATCGAGTGGCGCTGCCGCCGAACCGGAACGCGGCCAGGCGCTGGAGGTCGCGATCGACACCATGGACGCCGACCGAATTCGCCCGTTCTGGGCCGCCGTGCTGGGGTACCGGGAGGCCGGCGGCGCGTTGGTCGACCCGTTGCGTGCCGGTCCGGCGTTCTGGTTCCAGCAGATGGACACCCCGCGCACCGACCGCGACCGGTTCCACATCGACGTCTCGGTGCCCCACGACCAGGCCGAGGCGCGTGTTGCCGCAGCGATCGCCGCAGGCGGCCGACTGGTCACCGACGCCTTCGCCCGCTCGTGGTGGGTGCTGGCCGACGCCGATGGGAACGAGGCGTGCGTGTGCACCTGGCAGGACAGCGGCGACGACTGAACGCCGTTTGCGAGCACCCGGTCCGGCTCGGCTAGGGTGTACAAGTCCGATACAAGTGGGCCTGACGCAAGGAGACCGGTGATGGCGAAGATCAAGGTGAACACGCCGATCGTGGAGATGGA
>SXKB01000010.1 GCA_005778215.1 Actinomycetota bacterium
AGTTCGAGGCGTACCTGCTGGAAGTGCTGTCCGAGTACCAGATCACCGTGCCCGAGCTCGGCCGCTTCGCCGCCGCTCGCCCGCCGCTCGTGGTGCTCACCTCCAACCGCACCCGCGACGTGCACGACGCATTGAAGCGCCGCTGCCTGTACCACTGGGTGGAGCACCCCGACTTCGAGCGTGAAGTGCGCATCGTGCGCATGCGCGTGCCGCAGGCGCTCGACCGGCTGGCCCGGCAGGTGGCCGGCGCGGTGGAGACGCTGCGCGGCCTCAACCTGTACAAGCCGCCCGGTGTGGCCGAGACCATCGACTGGGCACAGGCGCTGGCGGCGATGGGCGTGAACGAACTCGACGAGCGCACCGTCAACGCCACGCTCGGCACGGTGCTGAAGTACCGCGAAGACCAGGAACGCACTCGCCAGCACGGCATCGCCGATCTGGTGAAGCAGGCGTTCGACCGAGGCTTCCAGCCGTCGTGAGCCCCACGCTCGAGGCGCACACGCCGGCCGAGCGCATGGCTGTCGCGTTCGCCCGGGTGCTGCGCGGTGCCGGGCTGCGCGTGCCGCTGGGCAGCGTGCTCGCGTTCGTCGACGCGCTCGGCCGCCTGCGGCTCGACCAACGCGACCACGTGTACTGGGCGGGCCGCGCCACCATGGTGCGCAACCCCGAGGACATCCCGCTCTACGACCGATCGTTCCAGGTGTTCTGGTTGGCGGTGAGCGGTGGGCCCGACGCCGAGGCGGAGGAGCCGCTGCACATCACGCTCGCCATCGACGACGAGGGCGACGAGGGCGACGGCGATCCGGGCAGTGCCGATGCCAGCGAGGAGCCGCAGATCACACTGCGCTTCTCGGCGATGGAGGTGCTGCGCCACAAGGACTTCGCCAACTACTCACCCGACGAACTGCGCGACGCGCAGCAACTGATGACCCGGCTGCGGTTCATCGGCCCGCCGCGCCGGTCGTTCCGCAACCACCGGTCACGCCGCGGTCGCCGACCCGACCTGCCGGCCACCCTGCGGTCGGCACTGCGCACGGGCGGCGAGCCCATCCACCGCCACTGGCAGCAGCCCGGCGAACGGTTGCGCCGGTTGGTGCTCCTGGTCGACGTGAGCGGCTCGATGGAGCCGTACGCCCGCGCGTTGCTGCGGTTCGTGCACGCCGCGGTGTCGGGCCGACAGAAGGTGGAGGCGTTCGCCATCGGCACTCGCCTCACCCGCGTCACCCGCGAACTCAACAGCCGCGACCCCGACAAGGCGCTCGCCCAGGCCGGGTCGCGGGTGGTCGACTGGAGCGGTGGCACACGGCTCGGCGAGTCGCTGCGCGCGTTCAACGACCAATGGGGCGTGCGCGGTATGGCCCGCGGCGCCATCGTGGTGGTGCTCAGCGACGGCTGGGACCGCGGCGACCCGGCAGTGCTGGGCGCCGAGATGCAGCGCCTGCAGCGCATCGCCTACCACGTGATCTGGGTGAACCCGCTGAAGGTGACACCCGGGTACGCGCCGCTGGCGCGTGGCATGGCGGCGGCGCTTCCCTATGTAGATTCCTTCGTGGAGGGTCACAGCATGGCTGCCATGGAAGAACTCGCCGCCGTCATCGCGATGGAGCGTCAATGAAGGAACTCCTCGACGACATCGACCGTTGGCAGGCTGCCGGCGCCCGCGTGGCCATCGCCCGTGTGGTCGACATCGAAGGCTCGGGTCCTCGCGAGCCCGGCGCGGCCATGGCCGTGAACGAGCACGGCGAGGTGGCGGGCAGCGTCAGCGGTGGTTGCGTGGAGGGCGCGGTGGTGTCGGAGGCGTTGGCCATCCTCGCCGGCGAGGCGCCGTCGCGCATCGTCACCTTCGGCTACAGCGACGACGAGGCGTTCGCCGTGGGCCTCACGTGCGGCGGCATCATCCGCCTGTTCATCGAGCCGCTCGACTGGTGATGCCCGTGTACGCCGAACTCCGCGCCCGTCTCCGTGCCGAACTGCCGGTCGCGCTCGTCACCGTCATCGACGGCCCGGGCGTGGGCGGCAAGCTGCTCGTCACGCCCGACGGCGAGCCGATGGGCACGCTCGGCAACGCCGAACTCGATCGCATCGCCACCCGCGACGCGCTGGCCGAACTGGAAGCCGGGCGCAGCGGCATTCGCCACTACGGGCCGGAGGGGCAGACCACCCCCGAGGACCTGGTCGACACCCCGGTCGTGCGCGCGTTCATCGAGAGCTGGGCGCCGCCGCCGCAGATGTGGATCTTCGGCGCCGTCGACTTCACCGCCGCGCTGGGCAAGGTGGCCAAGGTGCTCGGCTACCGGGTCACCGTGTGCGACGCCCGCGAGGTGTTCGCCACCCGCCGCCGGTTCCCCATGGCCGACGAGGTCGTGGTCAGTTGGCCGGGTGCACTGTTCGAACGGCGCGGCCACACGCTGGGTTCACGCGACGCCGTGTGCATCCTCACCCACGACCCGAAGTTCGACGTGCCGGCCGTGCAGGGAGCGCTGGCCACCTCGGCCGGCTACATCGGCGTGATGGGCAGCAGGAAGACCCACGCGAAGCGCATGGAGCGCTTGGCCGAGGTGGGCATCGATCAGCCCGAGCAGCTGGCCCGACTGATGTCGCCCATCGGGCTCGATCTCGGTGCGCGCACGCCCGAGGAAACCGCGGTGAGCATCTGCGCGGAGATCATCGCCCGGCGCACGGGCCGCCTGGCACCGTCACTGCGTGACGGCGAGGGGCCCATTCACGGCTGATCAGCCGCCGACGGGGTTGCCGAGCTTCGCCGAACGCGAGTGGCGCTTGCTGATGTGTGACACCTCGACATCCCGGCCGGTGAACGGCGAGTGGATGATGAAGTCGTCGACGCCCAGGTACAGCGACACGTGACCCGGGTAGTAGATGAGGTCGCCCGGCTGGGCGGTGGTGCGGTCGACCGGGGTGACCGTGCGGATCTGGTCGCGGCTGACGCGCTCGAGCTGCACACCCACCTGCGCCCAGGCCCACGAGGTGAGACCGGAGCAGTCGAACCCTTCGCCGGCCGAACGGCCGCGGTTGCGGTACGGCGTGCCGAGCTGGGTGAACGCCGCCATCAGCACGAGCTGGTGGGTGGTGTCGGCGGCATCCCAGGCGGCCTGCATGCGGGCCGGATCGGCCTCCACGCGGCGGGCAGCTTCGGCGGCGATGCTGTTGCGGATGCCCTCGAACTCGGCCAGGACCTTGCGGTCACCGGAGAGGCGGTACTCGTTCCAGACCTCGAGGGCCTTGGCCGCGGTGGCGCCCAACGGGTCGTCGCCGAGGGCCGTGACCGACACTCGCAGGGCCGGGCGCATCGTCGCGCTGGGCGCGGCCTGCACCGTGGTGGGCAGACTCGCGGCGCCGACGGCCAGGGCCGTGGCGAGGATGCTGATGTGGAAACTGCGGCGAAGCGTCATGCGGGGTGACGTTCCTCTCGGTTCGTGGAGCGAGAGGATTGGGTCCGTCCGCTTCCGTAACGTCCGCAAAGTTAGCGTCATGGAAACGCAACAATCAACGTGTCCGCAAACTTTTCGTCATCGTTCCGAAATGTGGTCGCTCGACCCGTCTCCGTGATGAAGTACGATTCGGGACGATGATCCGTGTCGCCGCCCTGCTCGCCGCCGGTGCGGGGACGCGCTTCGAAGGCCCGTCCCACAAGCTCCTGGCCAAGCTCGGCAGCCGTGCCGTGTGGGAGTGGTCACTGCTCCGGGTGATGGGCGCAGGGTTCGATCACGTCGTGGTCGTCACCGGCGCCGTACCGCTGCCGCTGCCCGATGATGTCGAAGTCCGTCACAATCCCGACTGGGCGCAGGGCCAGGCGACCTCGGTCCAGGTGGCCGTGGCGGCCGCCCGCGACCACGGCGCCCACACCGTCACCATCGGGCTCGCCGACCAACCGTTCGTCACCGCCGAGGCGTGGCGGGCCGTCACCGACGCCGATCCCGACTGCCGCGTGGTGGTGGCCACCTACGACGGACGGCCCGGCCCGCACCCCGTCCGACTGCATCGCGACGTCTGGCCGCTGCTCCCCACCGACGGCGACGAGGGCGCGAGATCACTGCTCGAACAGCATCCAGAGTGGCGCTGCCGCGTACCATGCCTAGGCTCTGCCGACGACATCGACACCGTGGAGGATCTCGCACGATGGAAAAGCTGCTGAACGAGTTCACCGTCAACCGGTCCATCGCCCACGCCTGGGCCGTGCTCACCGATGTCGAGCGCATCGCCCCGTGCATGCCCGGCGCCCAGTTGCAGGAGATCGAGGGCGACACCTACCGCGGCGTCGTGAAGGTGAAGCTCGGCCCCATCGCCACTGCGTTCAAGGGCCAGGCCGTGTTCGTCGAGAAGGACGACACGAACCACCGCGCCGTGCTGAAGGGCGAAGGCCGCGACACCGGCGGCAAGGGCAACGCCGACGCGCTCATCACCGCCCAACTCGAGGAGGTGTCGGCACACGTCACCAAGTGCGTGGTGTCCACCGACCTGCGCGTCAGCGGCAAGGTGGCCCAGTTCGGTCGCGGCATCATGGGCGACGTCAGCGCCAAGCTGATGAGCCAGTTCGCTCACAACCTCAACACCATGCTCGACGCCGAGGAGGACGACCCGGCCGAGGCCGAGGCCATCGTCGCCGAGGCCATCGCGCACGCCGAGGAAGTGAAGGCCCACGCCGCCGAAGCCGCCGCGCACACCCCACCGCCGGCCGAGCCCACCGCGGTCCGCAAGATCGAAGGTCCTGCTGCGGAGCCGATCGAGCTCTCCGACGTGGCCGGCACCGCGATGGTGAAGCGCCTGCTGCCGCTCGTCGGCGGTCTGGTGGTGCTGCTGCTCGTGCTGCGCCGCCTGCGCAAGTAAGCCCACCCGCACCCGTTCCCATGGACGACGCCGACGTGGTGGCCGAGCTGCTCGGGCGCGTGCCGCAGAGCGAGTTCGAGGTGGTGGTGCGCGACGCGCGCGGTGAACCCGTCGTGCTGCGCAACGCGCCGTTCCTGCGCGACGGCACGCCGATGCCCACCCGCTATTGGCTGGCGGGCCGTGAGGCCACCCTGCTCGTGAGCCGACTCGAGGCGGAGGGCGGCGTGCGCCGCGCCGAGGCGGAGGTCCCCGCCGACGACATCGCTGCCGCGCACGCCCGCTACGCGGCTGAGCGCGACGCCGCCATTCCTGCCGCCCACAGCGGCCCACGCCCGTCGGGCGGGGTGGCGGGCACACGGGAGGGCGTGAAGTGCCTCCACGCGCACTACGCCTGGTTCCTCGCCGGCGGCGACGACCCGGTCGGCCGCTGGGTGCAGGCGCAACTCGACGGAGCCGCGGCGCAGTGAGCACGCTCCGCATCACGTTCACCGCGTCCACCATCGAGTTCGACGTCGACGACCAGACCGGCAGCATCCCGGTCGGCCCGCAGTCGCTGGCCGCCGATCTGCGTCACGACCCGCCCACCCCCGAGGAGCTCACCAACGCCGTCGGCCTGGTGCTCGACCACATGGAGGACATCGAGCGGGAGGTACCCGCTGCTCTGTTCGCCGAGCGCGTGGAGGTGTGCGGCCACGGGCTCGACGTCATCGTCGCAGTGGAGGTGGGTGGTACCGCCGAGCTGCCGTTCGCGCTGGCCCGCGACGCGGCCGAGGACGTGTTCCGCACCCTCGTCACCGAGCCGGCCCGCGACCGAGCCCTCAACCCCGGACTGCCGAGCCACGAGGTGCACGCCGTGCTCGGCGTCGCCAGCGCGCTGGTGAGCGTGATGCGGTTCCTGCGTGCCGACGAGGTGTGGGTGGTACCTGCATGAGCAGCCGCGGTCACGGCCATCCGTCGTTGTCGTCGGGCGCGATCCGCCTCTATGGGCGGCGCGTCATGCTGCGCCCGCTCACTCCGGCCGACTGGCCGCACTGGGCCGAGGTGCGCCAGCGCAACGAGCAGTGGCTCACCCCGTGGGAGCCGCTGCGACCCACCAACCTGCTCGACCCCACCCGCGACCGCGAGGCGTTCATGTCACGCTGCAGCGCACGCGACCGCGACCGCCAGATGGGTGTGGCGTACGGCTTCGGGGTGTTCGTCGGTGCCGACTTCGCCGGCGAGATCAACCTCAACAGCGTGGCTCGCGGCGCGCTGCAGAGCGGCACCGTCGGGTACTGGATCGACAAGGACAAGGCCGGCCATCGCTACACCGCCGAGGGCGTGGTGGTGGTGTGCCGGTTCGCGTTCGAGCAACTCCGGCTGCACCGGCTCGAGATCTGCATCGTGCCGCGCAACCGCAACAGTCGGCGGGTGATGGAAGTGCTCGCGTTCCGCGAGGAAGGCGTCGCACAACGCTTCCTCGAGATCAACGGCACGTGGGAGGACCACGTGCGCTACGCGATCACCGCGGAGGAGTGGGCCGACCGCCACGAGGAACTCGCGGCGGCCTGGCTCTGACGGAGATCAGGCTTCGTCGGCGGCGAGACGGAACGCCTGGGCCTTTGCCCGGCGCACCGTCGTGCGGCGCTTCCATTCCTTCATCTTCCAGTGGCGCATGCGCCGCGGCGACGAGGCCTTCTTGATGGCCTTCTCGGCGTCACGATGGTGTTCGGGCACCCAGGCCCGACCCGGTTCGTGCACCTCGTCCGGTTCGTATCCGGCACTCACCTGCGCCGCAACGGACTGCAACTCGCTGTTGATGCGGTGCCGCTCGTTGTGGGCGTGGGCTCGCAAGTCCATCTTCGGTGGCGGGGCCACGTCTTGGCTGCGATGGCGCTGGCTCATGGGTACCTCCGTGTTCTCGGAATGTACGGCTGCTCTCCGTGAGTGAACCGTAGACCGACCGACCCCATGAGGGAAGGGACTTTCGGTAACAGTTCTGCGCGATTCAGCCCTTCGAGCTGATCTTCGCCTGCAGCGCCGCGATGCGCTCGGCGAACCACGGCTGCCGGGTGCTCCAGACCTGCGGGATGAGTTCCACGTCGACCGCTTCCTCGTGGGTGTCGACGTCGGCCATGTGCTGGATGGTCTTCTTCACCTCGATGACAAGTTCACGCGGTGCCGATGCCGCGCGGGCCGCCATCTCGTGCGCCACTGCCAGCAACTGGTCGTCGTCGACGCAGCGATGCACCAGCCCGACGCGCTCGGCCTCGGCACCGTCCATCACCTCGCCGAACACCACACCGGCGAACGTGGCCTGCGGGCCGGCGATGCGGCGCAGCATCCAGGTGTGGCCGCCGCCGGGGTGGATGCCGATCTGCAAGAAGCGGGTGTCGAACTTGGCCCGACGGGCAGCCAGGCGCACGTCGCACCCGAGCGCGAGGTTCATGCCGGCGCCGACCGCTGCGCCGTTCACCGCCGCGATGGTGGGCAGCGGGCTGCGGGCGATGCGCAGGAAGCCTTCGTAGATGGTGCCGAGGCTCTCCTTGCTGGACTCGGCGAGGTTGCCGAGGTTCGCGCCGGCGCAGAACGCCGGGGCCGCGCCGGTGACGACGAGCGCGCCGATGGCCTCGTCGTGCTCGATGCGGTCCATCGCTGCCACGATCTCGGCCACCATCGGCTGCGTGAGCGTGTTGCGTTCGGACGGATTGTTGAGGGTGAGCGTGGCGACACCGTCGGCCACATCGACGAGCACGAGGGACATGCGGCAACCGTAGCCAACCCCACCGCTGGGCCATGTACCGTCAGGGACCGGATGCTCGATCACGTCTTCACCGATGCCATCAGCGCGCTGCGCGACGCGTTCGAGGCGGCCTTCCTCGAGCGGCAACCGTTCGAGGAGCACTTCCAGTCCGACGTGCTGCTCGGCGACCTCACGTGGGAGACCAGCTACGGCCTGCCCGGCGAGGACAACCCGCCACGTGTGGTGGCGCACATCACCTTCGACTGGCCGTCGTGGAGCCAGACCGCGTACCGCGAGTGGTACGTCGAGGAGGTGCTCGACCGCCTGCCCGCGATCGAGATGGAGATCGTGTTCCGCGTGCAGGGTCTGCGCGAACCGCTCGACCCGGCCGCGGTGTTCGGCATCACGCCCGAGGTGAGTCCGCTCATCGGCGAGGGGCGTCTGGAGCGCGCTGGTGTCACCGCCGAGATCGCCTATCTCAACGGTCAGGGCGAGCCGCCCGAGTACGCCGTGGAGACCACGTACGAGGGGCTGTACGAGCTGGCCGAGGCCGCGCTCGACGATGGTGCGAGCACGTTGCTCGACGACCACTTCGGCGCGCTCGGCGGATGGATCGCCGCCACGTTGGTGAAACTGGCCGACATGTAGGGTCGCCCGCATGAGCGACGTCGTGCTGTACGAGGTGAGCGAGCGCATCGCCACCATCACCCTCAACCGCCCCGAGGCGCGCAACGCCCTGTCCAGCGAAGTGCTGCGGTTGCTGCCCGAACGGATGCTCCAGGCCGACGCCGACCCCGAGGTCGACGTGGTCGTCCTCACCGGCACCGACCCGGCGTTCTGCGCCGGGCTCGACCTGAAGGAGCTCGGCTCCACCGGCGGCAACCTCGGCGCCACCGGCGCCGACGGCCGTCCGAACGCCGCCGGCGTTCGGACCCCGTTCCCTGCGATGACCAAGCCGGTCATCGGCGCCGTGAACGGCGTGGCCATCACCGGCGGATTCGAACTCGCGTTGAACTGCGACTTCCTCGTGGCCAGCGAGCGCGCCAAGTTCGGCGACACCCACACCCGCGTCGGCGTGATGCCGGGTTGGGGCCTCACCGTGTTGCTGCCGCAGGCCATCGGCGTGCGCCGCGCTCGCGAGATGAGCTTCACCGGCAACTTCATGCTCGCCGACGAGGCGCTGCAGTTCGGGCTCGTCAACCACGTGGTGGCGCACGACGAACTCATCCCGGTCACGCGGCGACTGGCGCTCGACATCATCGGCAACGACCAACCCGGCGTGCGCCAGATGCGCGCCACCTACGACGAGATCACCCGCGACCACGCCGGCTGGCAGACCGAGGCCACCAACGCGGCGCGGTGGCAGCGCGAGATGTTCAGCGTCGAGCAGGTGGAGGCCCGCCGCCGCGCCATCCAGGAGCGCGGCCGCACCATGTGACCGCCGACGCTGGCGAAGGTCAGAGTTGGGCGCCGCGGTCGCGGAGGTCGTTCTTCACGGCCTCGGCGATGTCGAGCGCGAGGATCTCGGCACCCGTGGTGTTGAGGTGGAAGCCGTCGTCGGCGCGCACGTCCTTGCCCTCACCGTCTCGGGGGTCGATGACGTACTCGGCCCAGCCGCCGTTGCGCCCGCTGAACCGGGCCCACGTGTCGATGAACTGCACCTTGTCGGTGCGCTTGGCCGCCTCGGCGCGCACCACTTCGTCCTGCACCTGCATGCGCGCGGTGACCTCGGGATTGTCGTCGTTGGGGATGCCCACCCAGACGAGCGTGCGGTTGCCCTCCGTGAGATAGTCCATCACCGCGCCGACGCGGGCGCCGTACTCGGCACGCCAGTCGGCATCGTCGACACCGGACGCCGGCGGATGGTTCACGGCCCACGTCTCGTCGACGTTGCGCAGGCCCTGCGCGTCGTTGCCGCCGAACGTGACCACCACGATGTCGGGATTCACCTGCGGCACGATCTCGCCCATGTGCGCCGGCCAGTCGAAGAAGTCGGGGCGAGCCAGACCCGACGAGGTCTTGTAGTCGAGCTCGGTGGTGGCCAGGCCCGTCTGGTCGAGCAACGTCTTCAGGTACGGCCCGAAACTGCCCGCATCGGAGTCGCCGAGGATGAGCACTTCGGCCGGATCCTCGGGCGAGGGCGTCGTGACCGGCTTCACCGGCGGGGTCGTGGTGGTGGTGGGCGGCAGTGTGGTGGGTGTCACACCATCGTTGAGCACCGTCTGGGTGACCGCCGACGACGGCTCGGAACTGGCCACCTCGTCGGAGCCGAACACCCCCGAGACCACCGACCAGATGCCGTAGAACAGCACCAGGACCAGGGAGAGCGCGACGAGGCGCCGCACCATGTAGGTGCGCCGCGAGACACGCCGCCGGGGCGGCGGAAGGGGGCGAGATCCAGCCGGCATCGAAATCTGACCTGCAGGTTACGAGACCACGGCGAGCAACCACCGGCACCCCCGCGCGAGTAGGCTCGCAACCGGATACCTCATCCACCCAACCATTACCTCCAAGGGGGAGACAAAATGCGCAAGAGCAAGCGCTTCGCAGCGGTTGCCCTCCTCGCGACGTTCGGTCTCGTGGCTGCCGCTTGCGGCGACGACGAGAGCACGTCCGGGGACACCGCAGCTGAGACCACGGCTGCGGCCGGGTCCGAGACCACGGCTGCCACGGGTGGCGACAGCGACATCGTCGCTGGCGTTGCCTTCGACACCGGTGGTCGCGGCGACGGCACCTTCAACGACTCGGCCGGCGTCGGCGCAGACCGCGCTGCTTCCGAGCTGGGTGTCGAGGTCAAGGAACTCGAGGCCACGGTCGACGAAGACCGCAAGGCCAACCTCGAGCTGCTGGCCGGCGACGGCGCCAATGTCATCGTGGGTGTGGGCTTCATGTTCACCGACCCGATGGCCGAAGTGGCCGCTGCCAACCCCGATGTCACCTTCGGCATCGTCGACTCGGTCGTCGACGCCCCGAACGTGAAGAGCCTCGTCTTCGCCGAGGAGCAGGGTTCGTTCCTCGTCGGCGCCGCTGCCGCCCTCAAGTGCGGTTGCGACAAGATCGGCTTCATCGGTGGCCAGGAGATCGACCTCATCAAGAAGTTCGAGGCCGGCTACATCGCTGGTGCCAAGCAGATCAACCCGGACATCGTGGTCGAGAGCAAGTACCTCGGCCCGGCCGGTGACAACAGCGCCTGGGGCAACGTCGCCGGCGCCAAGGAAATCGCCGCTGGCTGGTACGCCGATGGCGTCGAAGTCATCTACACCGCCGCTGGCGGTTCGGGTGCGGGCACCATCGAGGCCGCCATCGAGGCGGGCAAGTGGGCCATCGGCGTGGACAGCGACCAGTACCTCACCGCTGGTAGCGAGGATGCCAAGAAGGTCATCCTCACCTCCATGCTGAAGCGCGTCGATGTCGCCGTGTTCGAGACCATCAAGGCCGTCGTCGACGGTGACACCGCCGGTGGCATCAAGGTGTTCGACCTCAGCGTCGACGGTGTGGGCTACGCGACCTCGGGTGACTACCTCACCGAGTTCGTCGACCAGCTCGAGGCCCTGAAGGCCGACATCATCAGCGGCAAGATCGTGGTCCCGACGGCTCCCTGAGCCATCTGATCCACACGATCTGATCCAACTGCGAAGGGGGTGCGGGGCCCTGCCCCGGACCCCCATCCGCGGAGTG
>SXKB01000062.1 GCA_005778215.1 Actinomycetota bacterium
ACAATCGACATTACTCGATAAGAAGAAGTGCAGCACCGGCACGCGCGTCTCCAGGGTGACCGCGTGGGCGACGGCTGCCATGTCGGCGGCCTCCTGCACCCCTCCGGCGCAGAGCATGGTGAAGCCCGTGCTGCGCGCCGCCATCACGTCGCTGTGGTCACCGAAGATGCTGAGCGCGTGCGTGGCCACCGAGCGGGCTGCGACGTGGATGACCGTGGGCGTGAGTTCACCCGCGATCTTGAACATCTCGGGCAGCATCAGCAGCAGGCCCTGGCTGGCGGTGAAGGTGGTGGCCATCGCACCCCGCAACACGGCGCCGTGGAGCGCGCCGGCGGCGCCGGCCTCGCTCTGCATCTCGATGACGTCGGGCACGGCGCCCCAGAGGTTGGTGTGCCCGCGGGCACTCCACTGGTCGGCGTGCTCACCCATCGAGGAGGCGGGCGTGATGGGGTAAATGGCGATCACCTCGGAGAGGAGGTGTGCCACTGCGGCGACCGCCTCGTTGGCGTCGACGATCTCGGGGTTCACGCTTGCACCCTAGGAACGCGCCGGAGGGGTCACAAGGGCCTTTCGACCCCCGTAACGTGGTGGAATGGCCACCCCTCAGCCCGGCATCTTCGCCCAGGGTGCGCGCTCGCACCGTCACCTCGAGTTCGACCTGCGGCCCGGTGTGTCGCCGCAACAGGCCCTCGGCGCACTCCAGGCGCTCCGCCAACCGTCGGTCACCGCCGGCGGCGCCAACATCGTGGTCGGCTTCGCCCCGGCACTGTGGCGAGCCATGGCGCCGACCGCCTCGCCCGCGCTGCTCACCGAGTTCCCCGCCGTGCCCGGTATGCCCGCCACGCCGCACGACATCTGGGTGTGGTGCCACGGGGCCGGCCAGGACGACCTGCTCGACGTGGCACTGGGCGTGCGCGACCTGCTCGCCCCCGTCGCCACCGTCGCGTTCGAGGTGCTCGGCTTCGTGTACCACGACAGTCGCGACCTCACCGGCTTCATCGACGGCACCGAGAACCCTGGGGTGGAGGAAGCCCACGAGGTGGCACTGGTGGCCGACGGCGCCGGTGCCGGCGGGTCGTTCGCGCTCACCCAGCGGTGGGTGCACCACCTCGACGCCTGGCGAGCGCTCGACCAGGCCGAGCAGGAGCAGGTCATCGGGCGCACCAAGCCCGACAGCGTGGAACTCGACGAGGACGTGATGCCCGCGACCTCGCACGTCAGTCGCATGGTGGTGGAAGGCGACGACGGCGAGGAACTCGCCATCTATCGACGCAGCGTGCCCTACGGCACCGCCAACGAGCACGGCCTCCACTTCGTGGCGTTCAGCGCAGCGCCATCGCGCTTCACCATCATGCTCGAGCGCATGTTCGGCGTAGGCGACGGCGTCCACGATCGCATCACGGAGTTCAGCACCCCCGTGTCGGGCGCGTACTGGTGGGTGCCGTCGCTCGAGTCGCTGGGCGAGGTGCTCGGCTAGTCACGCGCCGAGCAGCGGGCCAAGGTCCCTAGTCCGGCGCCCGTCGCCGGGCGCACGATGGGCGTCCGGGAGGGGTGAACCGTGACGAGTCCGTACCTCAGCCAGAACGACACGATCATGTGGATGGTGGAGGCCGACCCGCTGTTGCGCAGCACCATCCTCGGCGTGGTGGTGCTGGAGTCCGCACCCGACTGGGATCGGCTGCGTCATCGCATGGAGCAGGTGAGCCACCAGGTGCCGGCACTGCGCGAGAAGGTGGTGCCGGTACCGCTGCACCCCACCACGCTGCAATGGGTGCACGACCACGACTTCGACCTGGGCTACCACCTGCGCCGCATTCGTCTGGCCGAGGGCAGCAACCTGCAGGACCTGCTCGACTGGGCGCGCACCCAGGCGATGAGCGGGTTCGACTCGGCGCGGCCGCTGTGGGAGTTCACGCTGGTCGACGGGGTCGACGATGGCCGAGCGGCACTGGTGATGAAGGCACACCACGTGGTCACCGACGGCATCGGCGCGGTGCAGCTGGCCGCGCACCTGTACGACTTCGAGCCCGACGCCCCCACGCCACCACCCGCCACGCCGCGCTCGGCCCCGCACGTCAGCACGGCATCGATCCTGCGCGACGTGGTGGCCCACGACGTGGCCGGCGCGGTCGATTTCGCGCGACATCAGGCCACCTCGGTGGTGCCCAGCCTGTTGCACGCCGTCCGCCACCCGCAGGCGGCGATCGGCGAGGCCGTCGAGACCGCGAAGTCCGTGGGCCGCTTCCTGTTCCCCGCCACCTCCCCCAAGTCGTCGGTGATGGTGGGCCGCATGCTGTCGTCGAACTTCCGCGTGCTCGAGGTACCGATGGAGCAACTGCACGACGCCTCGCGAGCGGCAGGCGGGCGGCTCAACGACGGGTTCCTCGCCGGCATCACCGCCGGACTCCACCGCTACCACGCCCTCCACGGCCACGACGTCGACGAGTTGCGGGTGGCGATGCCCATCAGCCAACGGGCAGCCGAACACCAGGAGGGCGGCAACCACATCTCGGTCGTGCGGTTCGTGGTGCCGGTCGACATCGGGAGCGCCGCTGCGCGTGTGGCGGCGATGCACGAGGTGGTCGAATCGGTGCGCGCGGAACGAGCCCTGCACCACACCGAGACCATCGCCGGGTTCCTGAACCTGATGCCGCGAGGCGTGGTGGGCGCAATGTTGAAGGGCGTCGACTTCCTGGCCAGCAACGTGCCCGGTGTACCCGTGCCGATGTGGTTGGAGGGTCGCAAGGTGGAGCGTTTCTTCCCGTTCGGGCCCACGGCCGGGTCCGCCGTCAACGTGACGCTCATGTCGTACGACGGCACGTGCTGCATCGGCGTGAATGCCGACGCCGCTGCGATCCCCGACCCCGACCAACTGCTCGAGTGCCTCGTCGCCGGGTTCGACGACGTCTGCGCGGTGGCCTGAATCGAGGTCGTCGGCGGTCGACGCCGATGAGTACCGTCGCGGCATGCCCCAGGCGTTCCTGCACCCGTTTGCCAAGCCCACCCGAGAGTCGTTCACGCGCATCGTGCGCGGGGAGGGCGCGCTGCTGTGGGATGCCGACGGCCGCCAGTTCGTCGACGGCATGGCCAGCCTGTGGTACTGCGCCATCGGCCACGGCCGCAAGGAGATGGCCGACGCCATCGCTGCGCAGGTGAGCACGCTCGAGGCCTACAGCTGCTTCGACCCGTTCACCACCGGCCCCGCCGAAGAACTGGCCGAGGTACTGCGCGACATTGCGCCGATGCCCGACTCGCGCATCTTCTTCACCGGCTCGGGCAGCGAGTCCATCGACACCGCGATGAAGCTCGCCCGCATTGCGCACGTGCAGGCCGGCCAGGGACACCGCAAGCTCATCATCAGCCGGGTGCGCGGCTATCACGGCACGGCCTACGGCGGTACGAGCGCGCAGGGCATCGCACCGAACCGACAGGACTTCGGGCCGTTCGTCGACGACGTGGTGCAGGTGCCGGCCGACGACGTGGAGGCGTTGGCGTCGCTGATGGCCGAGCGCGGCAACGAGGTGGCCGCGGTCATCGTCGAGCCCGTGCAGGGTGCCGGCGGCATCTTCCCCGCCACCGAGGGCTACCTCGAGAGGGTGCGCCGACTGTGCGACCAGCACGGGGCGTATCTGGTGTTCGACGAGGTCATCACCGGTTTCGGTCGACTCGGCAGCTGGTTCGCTGCACACCACTACGGCGTCACCCCCGACCTCGTCACGTTCGCGAAGGCCGTCACGTCGGGCTACCAGCCCCTCGGCGGCGTGTTCGTCGGCCCGGCGCCACGAGCAGCGCTCGAACGCGACCCCGACTTCTTCCTGCGCCACGGCTTCACGTACTCCGGCCATGCCACTGCGTGCGTGGCAGCGCTCACCAACCTCGGCATCATGCGCCGCGAGGGACTGGTGGAGCGGGCGCTGCACGTGGGTGGCCGCCTGGAGGCCGGCCTGCGCGCGCTGGCCGACGACGGGTCCATCCACCACGTACGCGGCCTGGGCGCGATGTGGGCGGCCGGCCTGCACCCCGACCAGCATGCGATGCAGCTCCGCGATCACATGCTCGACCAGGGCGGTGTGGTGTGCCGCGCGCTCAACGCCGACTCGCTGCTGTTCTGCCCGCCCCTGGTCACCACCGACGAGCAGGTCGACCAGATCGTCGACGCGGTGGCTGCGGCCGTCAACGCCCACCGCTGACCCGAGGTCACACGAGTCCAACCTTTTCGGTGGCCGCGCCGCGACCTCGACGCCGCCACCGACGTCACACGGATTCCACCCCTTCAGTGGCGGCGTCGCGACTTCGGTGGGCGGAGCGCCTCGCGGACCGTGGCGACGACGTAGGCCGGGTCGTCCACCACGTCGACCGTGGTGAACTCCCGATGGCGGACGCCTTGCTGATCGAGCGCATTGCGGCGACGGCTGTCCTTCTGGCGATCGCGATCAGAGGTGTGACCGAGACGACCCGACACCTCCACCACCAGGGCCGCTGCGGGGAAGAGGAAGTCGACACGCATCGCTCGCCCTGATTCGCGCCTGAACGCCACCTGCACCTCAGGACGGGGCAACCCGGCCGCCCTCATCAGCCGCAGGAATCGACGCTCGAGATCCGACTCTCCACCCGAGTCGAGCAGCACCTCGCGCAACAGGCGGACTCCCCGACGGCCAGGTCGACCCAACTGCTCGAGGCGTCGATGCAAGGTGACCAGTGATGTTCGCCGCACGCGGATGCCGCTGTCGATGGCCGACTCGATCTGCCGGAGTGGGACGCCCTGACCGACCATGTCGATGATGGTTCGGCTCACCGTCGTGACTCGCACCCCGTTGCGGCTGAGCAGGTCCGTTGCGTACCAGTCGTGGGTGGTGTGCAGCGTGATGCCCTGGACCGACCGTCGACGGCGCGGCACCACGAACTCCACCGTGTCCACCTCCTCGAAGCCGTCGAGTCCCCACCACCGTCCTGCTGCAGCCCCGGCGAGCGCGGCCTGCCGCCCCAGCCACATCGCTCCGGCACGCACCCGCAGCTCCCACGTGACCGGTGTGGCGACGTGCCGCCACACCGTCGGGTGCATCGGGACCCACGACCCTTCCTCCACCCGCCGGCACCACTGCCTCGAGGTGAGTCCTGCCCTCCGCACCATCTGCCGATTCACCAACCAGTGGTGCTGCGCGGCGAGCGCCAGCAATCGTCGATCCACGTCCTTCACACCTTCACTGGGTACGACGAGAACACGCGATCGGCAGAATCCCTTCGAGGTCACACGGAATCCACCGGAACGGTGGATTCGTCGCGACCCCGGTGGAAGGGCGTCGAGGTCACACGGAATCCACCGGAACGGTGGATTCGTCGCGACCTCGGTGGAGGGTGAGAGCATCGGGCGAGACACGAGAGGGAGACATGGGCGCACTCGACGGACAACACGTACTGGTCACGGGCGGCTCGAGCGGCATCGGCAAGGCCTGCGCGCAGCGGTACCGCGCCGAAGGGGCCACGGTGTACGTGGCCGACATCCGGCCGCAGTCGAGCGACGAGATCCACCTCGACGTGAGCGACTCGGCCGCATGGACGGCCCTCGTCGAGTCGCTGCCGCCGCTCGACATGGTGCACCTCAACGCCGGGATCACGACCCCCGGCCGCAACCTCAACGACCAACCGATGGCACCGCTGGAGGACGTCACCGACGAGGGTTACCGGGCCATCCTGGGCGTGAACCTCGACGGTGTGTTCTTCGGCGCCCGCGCCGTGCTGCCCGGCATGGTGGCCCGCGGCTCGGGCCACGTGCTCGTCACTGCGTCGATGGCCGGGCTCGGCGGCATGCCCGGCGACGTGGCCTACACCGCCACCAAGCACGCCGTGGTCGGTCTGGTGAAGTCGCTGGGCGCCACCCTGGAGCGCAGCGGCACCCCCGGCGTGTACGTGAGCGCCATCTGCCCCGGCTTCGTCGACACACCGCTGGTGGCCGCCGAGGCCCAGGAGTTCATCACTGCGATGGGCATGCCCGTCATCGAACCCGCTCGCGTCGCCGAGGCCGCCATGCAGGCACTCGAGGCGAAGGCCAACGGCTCCCAATGGATCGTCTGGGGCGACACCATCCGCATGCACGAGCCGCCCGCACTGGACCTGTGATGGTCGCCGCCTTCTTCAACCCGTTCGACCCCGAATTCCGGGCCGACCCGTACCCGTTCTACGACGCACTCCGCACCGACGATCCGGTGCACGTGTCACCGTTCGGCTTCACCGTGCTCACCCGGTACGACGACGTGGCCCGCACCCTGCGCGGTGCCGAGTTCGCGCGCGACATCGAAGCCAACGTGACCGAACGGCCCGACGACCCGCGCCGCGCCCGCCGAGAACGCCAGCGGCAGCGCATCGAGGACGGCACGGCGGCGAAGAGCATCCTGAACCTCGACCCGCCCGACCACACCCGCCTGCGGCGCCTGGTGTCGCAGGCGTTCACCCCCACGGCCATCGAGCGCCTCCGCCCGCGTGTGCAGCAGTTGGTCGACGACGTGCTCGACACCGCCGCCGACCGGGGCGGCCTGGAACTGGTGGAGGATCTCGCGTTCCCCGTGCCGTTCCAGGTGATCAGCGACCTGCTCGACATCCCCACCGATCACAGCGACGACGTGCGCGCCTGGTCGCAGTTGCTCACGGCCGGACTCGAGCCCACCGTCGACGAGGCCGGGCTCGACGCAGCAGAGGCGGCCGGATTGCAGATGGGCAACTACCTCACCGAGATCATCGAGCACCGACGCTCGCATCCGGGCGACGACCTGCTCTCCGCGCTCATCGCCGTCGAGGAGGCAGGCGACCGCCTGTCCCCCGCCGAACTGCGCACGTTCGTGATCCTGCTCTACGTGGCCGGCCATGAGACCACGGTGAACCTCATCGGCAACGGCACCCTCGCACTGCTGCGCCACCCCGACGAGCTGCGTCGCTGGGCCGCCGACCCGTCGCTCGACGCGAACGCCATCGACGAACTGTTGCGGTTCGACGGCCCGGTGCAGCAGACCGTGCGGGTGCCCACCGTCGACGTCACCTACGAGGGCGCGCACGGCGAGGCCATCGAGGTGCCGAAGGGCTCGCTGGTGATGACGGTGCTGGGCGCCGCCAGCCACGACCCATCGGTGTTCGACGACCCGCACACGCTGCGTCTCGACCGACCGAACGCGAACCGACACCTCGGCTTCGCGGCCGGCGTGCACTACTGCCTCGGTGCGTCGCTCGCGAAGCTGGAGGCGAGCACGGCCATCACGTCGCTGATCCGCCGGTTCCCCGACGTGGAGTTGGCCGGCGAACCCGGCTGGCGCGACCGCCTCACCATCCGCGGCGTGGACCACCTGCCGCTGCGCTGGCGCTGACGCCTCAGTCGTTCGCGAGCAGCTGGATGAGGCTGCTGGTGTCCCAGCGCTTGCCACCGCGCGCGATGACCTGGGCGTAGAACTGGTCGATGAGCGCGGTGACCGGCAGCCGCGCGCCGTTGCGGTTCGCCTCGTCGAGCACGATGCCGCGGTCCGTGCGCATCCACTCCACGGCGAAGCCGAAATCGAACTCGCCCTTCACCATGGTGTGGCCGCGGTTCTCGAGCTGCCAGCTCTGCGCTGCGCCGTACTTGATGACCTCGGTGACCTGCTCGGGGTCGAGCCCGGCTCGCATCGCGAAGTTCAGTCCCTCGGCCAGCCCCTGCACGATGCCGGCG
>SXKB01000063.1 GCA_005778215.1 Actinomycetota bacterium
GAGTTCCGCACACGATCGGCGGGCGCCGACATGGGCCAGTGGGCCGACCTCTTCCAGCAGGCCGGGGCACGCTACGTGGTGCCGGTGACGAAGCACCACGACGGCTTCCTGATGTGGCACAGCGACACCCCGAACCCCCATCGCGAGGGATGGACCGCACCGCGCGACTTCATCGGTGAGCTGGCCGACGCCGTGCGTGCCCGTGGGCTGCGGTTCGGGTTGTACTACTCGGGCGGCCTCGACTGGACGTTCCAGCCACCGCCCATCCGCGATCTCGCGTCGCTGTTCGCGAACGTGCCGGCCACGCCCGAGTACGCCGAGTACGTACTCGCCCACGTGCACGAGTTGATCGAACGGTTCACGCCGTGCTCACTGTGGAACGACATCGGCTGGCCCGGCAACCTCGACCCGAACGACACCATCGGCCACTACTACTCGAAGGTGCCCGACGGCGTGGTGAACGATCGTTTCAACATGATCGCGTCGGCGATGGGGCAGTTGCACTGCGACTTCCACACGCCGGAGTACACCACCTCGGCGTCGGGCACGCGGAAGTGGGAGGTGTGCCGCGGCATCGGGCGCAGCTTCGGCTACAACCGCATGGAGAACGAGTCCACGTTCCCCACCGTCGACGACAACATCTGGATGCTGTGCGACATCGTGGCTCGTGGCGGCAACCTGCTGCTCAACGTCGGTCCCGGCGCCGACGGGCAGATCCCGATGGCACAGGTGGTGCGCCTCACCGCGCTCGGCTGGTGGCTGCGCATCAATGGTGACGCCATCTTCGACACCCGCGCCGGCGGCACCGGCACCACGGCCGACGGCCGCGAGGTGGGGTTCACCCACAAGGGTGACACCACGTACGCCATCGTGCGCGGTGCGCCGGCCGACGAGGTGTCGTTCCCCCTCGCGCAGCCGGCAACGGGTGCCGAGGTGCGGATGCTGGGCAACAGCCGTGCGCTGCCGTACTCGTGGACCGACGGCTCGTTGCGGGTGCAGTTGCCCGATCACCTGCCGGCCGCGCCGGCCACGGTGTTCGCCGTCAGCGGCGGATGAACGCCTCGACTCGACTGGCCAACTCGGCGCGGTAGGCCGCGGCGCGCTCGGCCTTGAGGTGCTCGTAGCCGCGCACCCGGTCGGGCAACGATGCGATGGCGACGGCCTCGTCGAGGTTCGCGTCGGTGAGGTGTGCGGCCACGGTGCGCATCGCCGCCACGTACTCGGGCACCATCGCCCGCTCGGTACGGCGCAGCGATGCATACCCGAACACGTCGAACGCAGTGCCACGCAGGCGGCGCATGCTGTGCAGCACGCGGAAGGTGAGGCGCGCCGTGCGCCGCAACCCGATCTTCCGCTTCATGCCGAGTGCACGCAGGATGGGCGGGTGCAGCAGGAAGGTGGCCTTCTTCGGTGAGCCGGCCAGCAGCAGACGCGCCACTTCGTATACGTCCTGGTAGGCCATCAGATTGTGGAGATGGAACGCCACGGCCTCGGTGAGTGCCGGCTGCCCCGCCGACTCGATCGACTCGACCACGTCCCAGTACTCGGCCGCGTAGCGGGCGTTCTGGTAGCTGCGAAGGTCGTCGGCGAGGCGGTCCACCAGCGGTGCGTCGGGATCGGTGGCGGCGGGCGACACCGTCTGCTGCACGGCGGCTGGATCGGCCGCCCAGGCGCGACCCCAGCGGAACGCGGCGAGGTTCTTCTGCACCGCCACGCCGTTCAGCTCGATGGCCCGTTCGACCGCGTCGGCGCCGAGCGGCAACAGTCCCGACTGCAACGCGACGCCGGTCATGAACACGTTCACGGTGCTCTCGTCGCCCAGCAGTGCCGACACCACACCGGCGGCGTCGACGGCGATGGTGCGCTTCGTGCTGCTGCCGAGGCGGTCGTGCAGCTCGTCGACCGGGTAGGGCCGGTCGGGGTGCACCACCATCGAACCGGTGGGTACCGCCGCCGTGTTGGCCACCACCACGGTGCGGTCGCTGCGCAAGGTGCGGATGGTGCCGTCGTGGCCACCCACCAACTGGTCGAACGCGAGCAGCAGATCCACTGATCCGGCGCTGGCCTTGTTCGAGGCGTGCGGCTCGTCGCGCGAGAGGCGCAGGTCGCTGACCACCGGACCGGCCTTCTGCGACAGGCCGGTCTGGTCGAGGCCACGCACGTGGAACCCCTGCAGCATCGCCGCGGTGCCGAGAATCTGCGCGGTGGTGACCACGCCGGTGCCGCCGATGCCGGACAGGCGGATGGTGATGTCGTCACCGACGGTGACCACCGGCGCCGGCAGTTGCTCGGGCGGGGTGGTGAGCGTGCGGGTGGTGCGGTCGCGACGCCCCACGGGCACCTTCATGAAACTCGGGCAGTCGCCCTGCAGACACGACAGGTCGTAGTTGCACGATCCCTGGTCGATGCGGGTCTTGCGGCCGAACTCGGTGTCGACCGGCTGCACCGACAGGCAGTTGCTCTTGTCGCCGCAGTCGCCGCAGCCCTCGCACACGCGCTCGTTGATGACCACACGGAAGTCGGGCGTGTCGATGCGGTTGCGCTTGCGGTCGCGGCGCTTCTCGGCTGCGCAGCGCTGGTCGTGGATGAGCACCGTGCAGCCCGGCACCCACGACAGCTCCTCCTGGGCCTCGATGAGCCGACTGCGACCCCACACCTTCACGCCCGCCGGCTTCTCGTGCAGCCGGTACTTCGACAGGTCGTCGGTGGTGATGATGACCTGCTGCACGCCCTCGGCCAGCAGCACCTTGGTGAGCGACAGCACGTCGAGTTGGCCGA
>SXKB01000064.1 GCA_005778215.1 Actinomycetota bacterium
ACGGCTCCCCTCCAGGCGACGGCGGCGACCGACGCGCACCGCAGCCAACGCACCCGCCGACAGCAGCGCGGCCACACCGAGTTCCGCGACGCCGAGGCCGTCGGCGCGTTCCACCGATGGCACCGCGACGACCTCGTCGGAGATGACGAGCGATGGCGCGGTCGGCACGGTGGGCAGCACAGCGGTCTCCACGGTCGGCGGCGCGACCGGAGCCACCGACGGCACCGTCTCGACCGTGACCACCGCCGTCGCAGCCACCGGCTCGTCGATCACGAAGGCCTCGGGCGGGACGGCCACGCCACTGGTCGGCCCCTCCAGCACCACCGTCTCGCCCGGCACGATGAGGGCCGGGTCGCGATGCCCGAGGCGATCGACGTTCCACGACATCAACGCCTCGGTCGCCACGTGCACCTCTGCGGCCGTCGGTTCGCGGCCGAACACCTCGGTGAGATGCGCATCGGCGATCGACCAGTAGGAGTCGCCCGGCACCACCACGTGGGTGGCGACGGCCGGGGGTGCAGTGACCGCACGGTGCGACGGCGCCGCGAGCCCGTGGCCGGCGAGTCCGCCCATCACCGCCGAGGCCGACACCGATCCGACGGCGGCCACCCGCACCAGGCTGCGCACCCATCGCACGGGTCCGTCGCCGCTCGGCAGCGTGGCGAGGCGAGCAGGGTCTCGGCGCGCTATCAGCACTCGCCCCGCCTCGGCGAGCGCGGTCGCGGCGAACCACGCCCACAGCACCAGGAACAGCGTGGCCCCGAGCCGCACCACCATGTCGGTGCCGACCGTGCGCGACTGCCACGCATCGCGCCATTGCGCCGGCGACGGCCACGGTGCAACCACTGCGACCAGCAGCACGATCGGCACCCCGACGAGGAGACCGACGAGTAGCAGGAGTGCGGCGACGCGCACGACGAGACGGAAGAGGGTTCGCACGATCGGTCCTTTCGATCAATCGGAGTAGACGACGCGGGCGACGCCGGTGGCCCGCACGGTGAGGGTGGACACACCGCCGAGCACCAGGAACACGGTGCGGCGACGCTCCACGATGGTGACCCGGACCACGTCGCGGCCAACCACGACCGTGACGTCGGCGGCCGGGATGCCAGCCCGCGTGGCAGCCGCGAGCGCCGCTCGACGCGCCACGACCGGGTCGAAGGAAGCGACCGGTGTGGCCGTGGACACCGCGGCCCGCGCCGCCGCCTCTGCCGCGTTCGACGCATGCCGCCGCGCCGACATCGCCCGGCCACCGTCGACCACCAGTCCAGCGCCGCCGAGCGTGAGCAGTACCAGCAGCATCAACGCCACGGAGATGGCACCTCGATCGCGCGGACGGCTCATCGCTGGTACCGATCGACGGGCTGCACGTCGGTCATGGCCACGGTGCGCACGCCGGGTGACCACACACCGGTGAGGGTCTGGTTCCGCACCACGCACGTCACACGCACCGTCACCGAGCCGCCCTGCCAGGTGCCCGCGGCAGAGGGCGCCCACGACAACGTCGTCCGAGCACCACCCTGACAACGCGACCGCAACGGCGAGGCAGCGACGCTCTGCTGCGCCGCACGGGTGGCCGCAGTCGGATCGGGCGCCTGCGACGCGGCTCGCGCCGCCGCCTGCGCAGCGTTGGTGACCTGCACCCCGGCGGCGTGCAATCGCCCGAGGAAACCGAGGAACACCACCGCGACGATGCAGAAGACGAGCAGGTACATCATCTCCACCGGGGTGGCCGTGCCCTCCTCGTCGTGCCAACGGAGCACCCTCAGCCCTCCTTCGGGGCGTACTCGGTGACCCGCACGCGCATGCCCAGCAACGGGGCCACCACGCCGGGAGTGCGGCCCTCCACGGTGACGGCCACGATCGGCCCCGACGCGCAGGTGACCGTGGCGCCGCGAGCCCACCCACCGCCGTGCGCCGTGACGGAACGACGTGCGGCCGCCACACCCATGGCACAGGTGCCGTCGAACGTCGCGGCGACCCGCACACCTTCGGCCGCGGCGTCGTCGAACACGTTGCGGGCATGCCAGTGCGCGCTCGACTCCACCACGAGCAGCAGTGTGAACAGCAGCGCGATCATGCCGAACAACATCTGCACCGACACGTCCACCGCGCCACGATCGCCGCGGGCCGCGGCCATGTCAGGGCGCCACCGGGTCGGGCACGTTCGCCTTGGCCTGGTTGAACTTCGCCATGAAGAACGCCGTGGCCGCCATGGCCACGACGATGCCGACGGCGAGCCAGATCATCTTCGTCACGGCTTCGTCCACACCGTCCTCGTCGTGGCGATGTGCCCACGTGTCCGCCGCCCGCGCCCGCAGGCTGCCGAACGTCATCTGTACCCACACGGCGAGGGGGAGCAACTGCTCGTTCATCTCGCACTCCTCTCTTGTTGTTGTCGAGATCCGGTCACCCGCCGAACGCGTCGCTGATGCGCTGCGCGAGCGGGTAGGCGAGGAAGACGATGGTGGCGACCACGAAGCCGACCGTCGGGCCGGAGAGGTTCGCGTTCGCTCGATCCGCCTCGCGTTCGAGTTCGTCGAGTGCCTTGGCGCGCATGCCGGCAGCCAGCGCTGCCACGGTGTCGCTGATGGCCACGCCCTGCAGCCCCTGGCGCTCCACGGAGCCGGCGAACTCGCACAGCTCACGCACGCCGAAGCGCTGGCCGAACTGGTCGATCGCGTCCCACACCGGCACGCCGCGTTGCGGCGCCGTTGCCACCTCCTGGCGAAGCTGGTCGAACGCATCGCCGGCACCCACGTCGAGCGCGAACCGGATCGCCTCCTCCACGCTCTGATCGGTGGTGAGGCCCACGGCCACCAACTGCACGAAGTCGTTCGACGCCTGGCGCAGCTCGCGACGAGCACGCCGAACTCGATCGTCCACGTCGCGCAGCGTCACCCATGCGGCGCCGACACCGGCCAGCAGCGCCACGAGCGACCACATCAGGCCGAACGGCAGCATGCCCGTCGAACCGAGCGCCACCACGCCGAGCAACGTGGCGAACGTGACGAGCGCCCATGCCACCACGACTCGCCCCACCACATCCGCAGGAGTGAGGCCCACCACCACGAGGTCGTCGCCGAAGCGACGGGCGATCCGACGACCGGCCGCGGTGTGCGCCGCTCGGGCCTGCCAGGCCTCGGTCGAAGGGTCGCCCGCAGTCGGCTGCACCATCGCCCGGGCGGCCGCCACCGACGCGGGTGCGCGCCGCATCGAGCGGGCAACGGCCCAGCCCGCGAGCCAGAGCATGCACACCACGGCGGCGGCCACCCGCAACGGGTTCATGCCGACACCGCCGTCGTCGCGAAGCGCCCACGCCGAGGCAGGTCGTAGCGGCACAACGAGCGCAGCCACATCACGCAACCCGCCCACATCGCCAGCGGCAAGGCCAACACCACCTGCCCGGTGGCGGTGCCGTACGGGTCGAGCAGGTCACCACCCGCGAACCGCAGGTAGCCGACCAGCAGCGCACCGATCACGACCAGTCGTTGCATCGACTGCTGGTACACGGCCCTCGTGCGGTCGATGCGCTCGCGGGCGGTCACCTCGTCGCGAGCGGCCGACGCCAGGGCGTGCACCGTGCCGTGCAGGCGGCCGGCGCTCGCAGCGCCACCCACCACCAGTCGGATGGCGGCGATGGCAGCGTCGGACGTGGGGTGCGCGAGATCGTCGGCGAGGTCGGCCAGCGCCTCCTCGGTGCGGAAGCCCTGCCGGCGCCGGTGCGCGAACGTGCGCAGCGGCACCTCGATGGCGACAGGCGGCCGCGCTGCCACCTGCTCGAGCGCCGCCTCGGCGCCCATGGCGGACCCGCGCAACGTGTCGCGCAGGTCCTCCAGCCACTTGGCGATGGCCTCGACGCGTGCACGTTCCTCCTCGGCCCGCTCGTCGTGCAGCAGTCGGCCCCACAGCAGCGTGAGGAGTCCGGCGGCGGCACCGAGGAGCAGCCAGCCCGTGGCCAGCAACACGACGAATCCGGTGACCGCCGCACCGACCACCCGGGTGCGTGGAATGCCGGCGAGGGCGGAGGGTGTGGACGCCGAGGCGACCTCGCTCGTCGTCGCTGCAGTCGCATGCAGCAGGGCGAGCAACGCGCCAACGAGCATCATCACCACCGCCACGGCCACCACGGACGCGCTCATGCCGGCACCGCCACTCGTGATGCCACACCGCCGAGCGGGCGATGAGTGTCGGCACCGCCGTGCCACCACTGCGACGTGAACATCGGGTCGGCCGCCTGCAGCCGATCGAGCATCCATCGCTGCGGCTCCGACGCCGGCCGCGCACGCGGATCGGGCGCTCCCGCACGCGGTGCGAGCAGACGGTGCACGATGAACCGCGCGCCGTCTTCCTCCACCGACGGCGCGACGATCTCGGTGACGTGCCGCCCGTGGCGGTTGTCGCCGGTGACGTGCACCACCAGGTCCACGCTGCGGTACACCTGCCACCGCGCCATCCGCAGCTCGACACCGCTGTGGTGCGCGATCAGTTCCGCCAGCCGCTCGATGCCGTCCTTCGCCGAGCCGCCGTGCACGGTGGCCATCGCGCCCTGCCCGATCGACATCGCCTGCACGAGCGCGCCGCCCTCGGCACCGCGGATCTCGCCGACGACGATCCAGTCGGCGCGAGTGCGCACCGCCGGCACCATCATGTCGTGGCACGAGATGCCGGCACCGTCGGCCGTGTTCGGCACACGCGCCTGATAGGCGTGCACGTAGCGGTGCACCCCCATCGCCGCCACGTTGAGTTCGAAGTCGGTCTCCACCGTCACGATCACGTCGTCGGTGTCCACCTCGTGCAGCAGTGCGCGCAGCATCGTGGTCTTGCCCGAGCCCATGCGACCGCAGACGAGGACGTTCATGTCGGCGGCGACCGCGGCGCGCAGCAAGGCAACCCCCGCCTCGTCGATCACCCCTCGCTCGACGAGGTCGTCGAGGGTCATTCCCACCATTGCGGCGCGTCGCACGGTGACCAGCGGACGCTGCACCACGTCGAACCCTTCGCCGTGGAAGCGCACACCCGCCTCCAGCTCGAGATCGACGAACGGGTGCTCGCGATTGAACGGCCGGCGGCGTGCCGCGGCGGTGTCGTAGATGATCCGTTCGAGGTCGCGGTCGCGACGCACGAGCGGTGGGAGCAGTTGCTGTGATCCGTCGCTGCGCTCGACCCGCACCGGATCGGCACCGAACACCAACACGTCGGTCACCTGTGGGTCGCGCAGCACCGTGAGCAGCCGCGGCAGTCCGAACATCTCCGACACCAACAGGTCGACGAGCGCCTCCCGTTCCTGCGTCGTGAGTGGCACCTCGCGAGCCGCCATCCGTTGGTGCTCCAACTCGGGTAGCACGGTGTGCTCCAGCACGTGGCGAGTGAGCTGCTCGCGCTGATCACGCTCGACGGGCGACTCGTCGCGTCCCGGCACGGGCAGCCGGTCACCCCACTGGCGGCGCACGTCGGCCACCAACAGTTCGAGGGTTTCATCGTTCATGCCGTCACCTCCGCTCGGCGCGCGACGGTCTCGGCCAACTCGGTGCACGCCGCCACCAGTGCGCTGCGCCGCAGGCGCCGATCGTCGAGGCCGGCCCCGCGCTCGACCAGGTCGACCACGGCCGGCTCCCACGGCAGCCAACCACCCCACCGCTCGCCGAACTCCTCGGCCAACGCGACGCGGTCGAACGCCACTCCACCGGGCGATGCGACGGCGACCATCCGTACGTCGTCGACCTCGAGACCGGGGTCGCTGCTCGACACGCGTCCGGCAGCGCGCAGCCACTCGGCCGACGCGACCGCAGCGCCCACCTCCGGCGACAGCACCGCCACCACTGCGTCGGCGAGTGACAGGAGCGACCACGCGGGCGTGCCCTGTCGCATCCGACCGATGTCGAGGACGACGTCGCGACCGAGTTCGCGCAGCGAGGACGTCCACGGCATCCGCGGCGCGTGACAGGCACTGGCGCGGAATGGGTCGATCGGCGCGGTGAGGACGTGGAGCGAGCCGCGATGGTGGGCGATCTCGTCGGCCGAGGGCACCGTGGATCCGGAGGGGAACGACAACCGTTCGAGCGCGCCGAGTTCGTGGGCCGCGACGTGCAGCCGACCGCTCAACACGCCACCTGCGGGGTCGGCCTCCACCAGCCAGGTCTCGTCGGTGACGGCCAGAGCGGCGGCCAGCATGAGGGCAGTCGTGGTGGTGCCCACGCCGCGCCAGGAGGTGACGGTGATGATCACGGCGCGACCTCCCGCTCGGTCGGCATCATCACGACACCGGGAGCGTCACCCACGAGGACCAAGAGATCGTTCGCCGCCAGCCGGGCCACACCCACGGCGTCATCGCTCCCGACGGCAAGTGTGAGGGACGTGGTGCCGTCGGTGGCGGGCACGGCGTCGAGCACGCGCACCCTCGCCGGCACGAACGGATCGGCAGGATCGATGGCTGCGGCGACGGCCGTGTCGCCCTGCCCGAGGCCGCCGGGCAGCCGGCCGGGCCGCAGCACCACGCCGACCCGCTGTTCACCCTCGAGCAGCGCCGGCGCGTCGCGCCACATGCCTGCCTGGACGAGCACACCCGGCTGCAGGTCGATGGCGGCGATACGCCCTGCGAGGTCGGCGAGCGACGCCGACGGCACCAGCTCGTCGACACCCGCGTCGTAGGCCACGCCGGTGACCCCCAAGGCCTCCAACGGGATGGGCTGGCCGGCGGGCACCTCCTGCACCACGCGCACCACCTGCACCCGGTCGGCGGCCGACGACAACGCCCACGCCACCAGCACGCCGGCCAGCACCACGAGCGCACCGCCGAACGCCATCCACTGCGTGCGCACCTGGCTGCGCACCCGACGAGTCGTCTTCATGTCCACCACCCCGATCCGGCGGTGGCGACGGCCACCGCCCATCCGAACCACAGCGCGGGGCCGAGCGGCAGACTCGACCGACGCAGCACCCCGCCGACGAGTGCTGCCGACGCGGCCGCAACCGCCACGGCCACCGGTGCCGCGGGCAGTGCCACGAGCGCCACGTTCCCGCCGATGACGGCGCCGAGCTTCACGTCGCCCATGCCGACACCGCGACGGAGTCGCACCCCGAGCAACAGCCCGCCTGCGATCAGCGTGCCCGCACCCACGCGCACCACATCGGCCGGAGCGCCGAGCAGCAACGGCGCGAGCGTGCAGCACAGCGCGAGCACCACCAGTCGGTTGGGCAGCCGACGCTCGCGCACGTCGACGAGCGCTGCCAGCGCGATCACACAGCCGCTGGCCGCCACGGCGCACCGCGCCGCAGGGGCCACCGGTGCCATGGCGCCGAACACCACGCTCGTCAGCACCGACAACACCGCCACCCGGCGGGTCGACCGCGTTGCGTGCACCCACGCAGCGCCGATCCGCTCCGCCGTGGAGGAGGTGGTCGGCGCGACCCGTATCGCACCGACAATGGCCATCGCCATCACACTCCCGTTACTCGCGGAAGGTAGTCGCCTCGCCGCCGTTCGTGAAGGGACCAAAGTCCCGGTCCGCCGTCGCATCACCCTCACTGAGGACGACGAGATCGGCCGATCGGCAAAGAAATCGGCATTCGCGCGGCAAAATGGTCCGGTGCGCAGGTTCATGCGGGTGACGGCCGTCGTGGCGCTGGCGTTGGCGGGCAACGTGCTCACCCCGTCGCGCGCCCACGCCGACATCCCCGAGCTGGGCGAGTGCAAGGCCGACGCCGAGCTGCGGGTGGGCACCACGGGCGCCAGCGTCGTGTGTGTGCAGTGGGCGCTGATGTGGCTCGGCTACTACAAGGGACTGGTCAATGGCGTCTACGCCCAGGACACCGCCGACGCGGTCATCGCCTTCCAGCTCGACAACCCGCCCCTCACGGTGAACGGCAACGCCACCGCGCAGACGCTCATCGCGATGAACAACTACTCGGGTGTCGACAACGCCCCGCCGCCCCCGTGCGTGGCCGACGCCCCGGTCAGTCCCGGCGACCGCGGCGCGTCCACCGAGTGCATCCAGCAGACACTGAAGGCGCAGGGTCTGTTCAACGGCACGGTCGACGGCACGTACGGGAAGAGCACCAGCGAGGCCGTGAAGGCGTTCCAGTTCGCCAATCCGCCGCTCACCGCGAACGGCGTGGGCGACGTGTCCACCCTGGCGGCGATGGGCGTGTGGAGCGGCTTCGTCACCGGCGGCGCCGGCGCACCGCTCGACACCAACTGGTGGCCGTCCACGTTCCAGGCCGAACCGAACTGGCGGCTCGTGCAGGGTGTGCCCGTGTACGGCAACCGCAAGCCGTGCACCAAGGCCGACGCCGACACCATCGCGCTCGAGTTCGCCAAGGACGGCGCCGACGTGAGCACGCAGCAGTACTTCATCTACATCGCCTCGCGTGAGGGCAACTGCAACTTCAAGGCCGTGAACATCAACCCGGCCACCAAGGACGACTCGCACTGCACGTTCCAGCTCAACGCGCTGGCCGGCACCTTCGAACCGAGCGGCGAGCTCGGCCGCCGCGGCTGGTCGAAGGAGAACGTGAAGGCCAGCATGCAGAACTGCGCCGACGCCGCCAGCGACCTGTGGGTGTACTGCGCCCGCGGCCCATGGACCCCGCCCTACAGCTGCACCCCGCCGTGGGCGGGCGATCTGGGGCCCGAAGGCGACGCCTGACCACGGGTGGGAGCGCGCCACCTGCCGCGATAGATTGTGCGCCGCCTGGAGAGGTGCCGGAGTCTGGTCGATCGGACCGCACTGCTAATGCGGGGACCACCTTTAAAGTGGTCCGTGGGTTCAAATCCCACCCTCTCCGCGTGAAGGTCTCGGCAACGAGGCCGCACGACAGCCCGGACCACACGGTCCGGGCTGTCGGATTTTTCCGGCTCGTACGGCACCCGCGTCACCCCAGGTGAGGCTGTCGTTCGAGGTCGTGACGGTCCGTCATCAAGTTGACACAGTGTTGCAATTCGATGACAGCGCGAGTAGACCTTCCCCGACATCAACGGCCCGAACAGGGCCCGGCGGACTCGGCGGAGGTGACACGATGTTCGAGGACAACGACGAAGAGAACGAGTTCTGGAGCCACGTGCCCGACAGCCGGCTCGACCGCTTCCGGCGTGCGCCCCGCACTGCGGCGGCGCCCCGAACCACCCCGCGCCCTGCGGGGAGCCGTTCGCACAGCGATCACACGGGCTCCATTCCCGTCATCACGGCCCCGGTCGACACCACGGCACTCACCACCAAGGTGCGCACGGCCACCCAGCACGTCGACCCCCTGGTGCGCCGCATGGGCGTGCTCGCCGTGGTGATCGCCCTGCTCGTGCCCATCGCCCTCACGTTGCGGTCCGGTGACGACGACGCGGCCCTGCAGCCCGACGCCTCGGCGCTCGGCACCGCAGCGACCACGGCGGCCGCTGCCGCAGCACCGGCCACCGAGGCCGGCGAGTCGAACCCCTTCGCCTCCATCGACGTCGACGCGCTCCCCCCGGCCGTGCCCGTGAACCCCGAGCCCAGCGCCGAGGCCACCGACGCCGCCGCTCCGCAGGCCGACGCCACCACGGCCAGCCAGCCGGCCGCCACCCAGGCCGCCGCCCCCGCGGTCACGGTCGCCGCCGCCCGCACCGAAGCCGTGAAGGCCGCACCGGTGTGCGCCGCGAAGTACACGGTCGCCGCCGGCGACGCCTGGATCCTCATCGCCAACCGAGCCGGCGTCACCACCAAGGCACTGCTGGCCGCCAACGGTGCCACCACCTCCACGCCGCTGTACCCGGGCCGGTCGATCTGCCTGCCGGCGGGTGCCACCACCCCCACGGCACCCAAGGCCCCCACCACCACGGTGAAGAAGACCGTCACGCCCACCACCGCCAAGGCGCCCACCACCACGGTGAAGAAGGCAGCCCCGGCGAAGACCTACACCCGGGCACAGGTCGAGGCCATCATCCGCGAGATCTGGCCCGACGAACTCGAGGACGAGGCCGTGCGCATCGCCACCCGCGAGAGCAACCTGCTGCCGACGGCGCAGAACTACTGCTGCACGGGCCTGTTCCAGATCTACTTCAACGTGCACAAGAGCTGGCTCGCCAAGATCGGCGTCACCAGCGCCACGCAGTTGAAGGACCCTCGGGTCAACGCCTTCGCCGCCCTCGTGCTGTACAACCGCTCGGGCGGCTGGGCACCCTGGCGACTCTGAGCCGCCACGTCGCTCACGCCGAACGGGGTAGCCGAAGCGAGATCGACGCCTCTAGACTCGGCTCCCGCAAGCGCTCGTAGCTCAATGGATAGAGCATTTGACTACGGATCAAAAGGTTAGGGGTTCGAGTCCCTTCGAGCGCGCTGCACACGGCCCCCGCAAGGGGGCCGCTTGCATTCTCGGGACCGGTGGCGCCGGGCCCGATCGCATCAGGCCCCCGAGGTCACCGGCGGCTCGGTCGGGGTCTCCACACCCGAGCCCGGCCGCGGTGCGGTGTCGGCCTGGTCGAGACGCTCCCAGTCGTGCGTCATCTCGTCGAGCGCATTCGCCCAGCGGCGGACGTGGGTACGGCCACGCTCGAGCATCGTGGCGACGACGATGGCCACGAGACCCATGCCCGCGATCGTCAGCCACAGTGCCGGACCCGAGAGGTTCGGCACGACACGGGCGATCGGCACGCCGATCAGCAACGTGACCGCGAGTCCCACCGTGCCGACCCCGAAGGCTGCACGACGGCGGGCCCGCGTTGCCGCGCCCCAGACCGTGAACGCCACGCCCACCACCACCGATGGCACCGCGTACCAGAGGTGCAGGGTGACGATGCGGGTGAGCATCGGGCCCACCATCACCGACATGGCGACGGTCTCGAGCGCGACCAGCGCGCCGTTCACCTCGGTCGAATACGTGGAGCCCGGCCGTGCCCGGCGGATCCACCGGACGAGCGCCACTTCCACGAGCACCGCGAGCCCGACGGGTGCCGTGAACCAGTTCGGCTCACCCCGCAACGCGTCCGCGGCCACCACCAACCAGGCGGCCAGCGCGAACGCCGGCGGCACCAGGAACACGTAGCGCTCGCCGCTCACGACAGCGACCGAGGCGGACTGCAGCGCGGCGACCAGCAGTACGACGGCCACCGCGGTCGTGTGCGACGGGTCGATGAACGACGCCCCGACGCACTGCACCGCGACCATCAACGCCATCACCGGGGCGACCCACGGCGAACGCGGACGCATCGCGTGCCACGGCACCGCCACGAGCGCCAACGTCGACGCGATGACCGTCGCCACCACCACGGTGACCGTGTGGTCGAGGCCGGACGCCGATCGGGCGAGGACGAGCGCCGACAACCACGACGCGACGGATGCCCAGCGCAACGCAGGGTGCAGTTCGCGCGCCACGAGCCCGGCGGCGGTGGCCACCGACGCGGCGATCGCGGCGAACGTCCAGCGTGCGACGGTGGGGCCGACGTCGGGCTGGCCCGCCATTGCGGCCGCAGCCAGCAGACCGGCCCCTGCCGCCGCCGACCACACGACGAACAGGTCGTGCGGCCGCACGTGACGGCGAATCGCGACGGCGGCGACGAGCAACAACGTCGAGCAGGCTGCTGCGGTCGACACGAACACCGTGCGCAACGACAGCTCGGCCCACACGACGAACGACGCCCACGACGCACCGATGCAGAGGGCCCCGACGCCCAGCAGACCCTCGCGCACCGGGTTCGGCGGAGGTGTCGGACGCAGCAACGCTGCGACCGTGGTCGCGATGCCGAGCACCAGGCACGCGAGCGACAGCCAGCCCGGACCGTTCCACGCCGCGGTGATGATCACCAGCGTCACGGAACCGAGGGCGTAGCCACCCACCCACCTGGTGCGACGGAGCGCGACGGCGGCCGCCGCAGCGACGCCGGCGTGCAGCAGGTACGTCACCGTCACCGAGCCGTACAACGGCGCGGCGACCAGGCCGACCGATGCTGCAGCGTGCGCCGTCACGAGCGGTGCCACATCCCACCGGTCGCGCAGCGAACGATCCGTGCGCTCCAGCGACCAGGCCACGACCGCCGACAATGCGGCGAGCACTGCGAGGGACCACGGGTGGTCCAGCACCCACGGTGCCAGTCGCAGCAACGCGACCAGCGCAGCCGACATCGCCGGCACCGCCACCAGCGGCTCCGGACGCAACACGGCGACCGTCATCGTCACGACGGCCATGCCGAGGAGCACCCACCCCCACTGCGGCTCGAGCAGCAACGCTCCGGCGCCGCCCAGCAGGAACGCGCCGCCACCGAGTGACGCGGGCGGCATCAGCACCTCGCTGCGCACCCAACGGTCGTGACGGGCTCGGCCGTGCCGCACGCGGTCCACGACGGTGGCTGCCAGCAGCAGGGTGGCACCCCAGGCGGCGAGCGCCACGTCGCTCCAGCGCCGGCTCAGACCCGCGGCCTCGGCCAGCTGCACCAGCAACGGTGCCGTCACGGCCCACGCCGACCAGGCGAAGACCGTGTGCCGAGGCGCGATGAGCACCATGGTGGCGAATGCCAGCCCGAACGACGCGATCGACGGCCACCGGGCCACGTCGCCCGCGACCGGCACCAGCACACCGACCACTGCGACGACGAACGCCGCCCATGCGAGCACTCTCACCGAGGCACGGCGCCACGGCAAGAAGGTCGCTGCGGCGAGCACCACACCGGCGACGGCGATCGGTGTCGACAGCCACGGCGACGACGAGGGAATCTGCAACATCGCCAACGCCACCGTGCCGGCCATCGCCAGCAGCACGGGCGCAGTGCGCGCTGCGCCGAACGCGGCGAGATCCGAGCCGACGTCGTCGAGGGCGCCGACGAGCCGCTCGAAATGGGCCACACGGCGCCACTCGTGCAGCGCAGCGAGCGCCCACCACGTCGCGGCGAAGAGCCCGACGGTGACCGTCATCGCCACGCCGGGCCGCGCAGCGAGCGCGATCGCGGCGAGCGCAGCCAGGTGGCCGATGGCGGCAAGATGCGCAGTTGCTGCGCGGTCGACCAGCGCGCCGGCCATCACGGCGACGGCCGCCATGGCGGCCAGCACCATCGACTCGGTGGACATCGGGATCGACGCCAGTTCACCGATCATCACCAAGCTCCAGGATGCGGCCAGCGTCGCGCCCCACACCCGGGCGGCGATGGGCAGGCGGCTGAGCACCAGCGAACAACCGGCCAGGGCAGCCACCACGGCCGCCACCACCATCGTCGTACGCGACTCGTTCCACGGCTGCGCGACGCTCGCGACTGCCGTTGCCACGGCGGCGGTCGGCGCCCACCATTGCACCATCGCATCGCGTCCCACTGCCGGAACGGCGCGAGCGAGCAGCGACACGGCCAACACCGAGGCGGCCGCGGTGACCAGCGCGACGGACGGTGTCGACCAGGTCCACACCATCGCGGCCATGCCGACCGATCCGATGCCGGCCATCACTCCGTACGGATCGCGCAACGGCAACCACTGGGGTGCGTCGAGGCGACGCCAGGTGGCCCACGCGGTCAGCAGTGCCATCGCCACGAACCCGGGGGCTGGCTCGGCGATCGACACCGCACAGCCGACGCCCACCGCCATCAGCGGCACGTGCACGGTGCACGGCGGAACCCGACGACGACCGGTCCACTCCGTCAGCAGCGTCGCTGCCACGGCGAGACCAAGACCGAGCCACGCCGGCCGGACCTCGGTCGAGAGCCGGAGCGCAGCGACAGCGAGGAAGGCGGACTGCACCGGGGCGATCCAGGCGCCACGACGAGGCGTGCACTCGACGATCGCCACGGCGGCCACGGCGACCAGCACGCCACTGAGTGCCGGCCAGCCCTCCGTGGACGCAACCAGCGCCTCCACCACCGCGAGCGCTGCGGCGAGCGGCATCCCGAGCATGGTCGTGGCGCGCGCCAGGTCCGACGTTCGGCGGTGCAACACGACGAGCGACAGCGCGATGGCGACCACGATCGCGGCCACCTGCATCGCATCGGCGCGCACCACGGCTTCGCCGCTCGGCACGGGGTCGCGCGTGACGCCGAGCAACAGACCGGCACCGAGCCACAGCGTCGGCATCGCCGTCCACCGCAACACCGGCACGCGTCGGAGCAGTCGCAGTTCACCCACCGCGATCACCGCGCAGAGCACGGCTTGGGTGATGGGCAACGCGGTGCCCGTCACATCGGGCGAGGCGCCGTCGGTGACGGATGCGACCGCGGCGACCGGCAGCACTGCGGCGCCGAGCACCACGAGCGCCGCCGACACCGCGCCTGCACCACGACGGCCGAGGTACCAGCCTGCGAGGAAGAACGCGCTCGGCGCGGCCACGAGCGCCACGAGGCGCCAACCACGGGCCACATCGCCGAACGAGAACGCGATCAGGCCGAAGACGCCGGCGAAGAGCAGCAGCACGCCGAGGTACGCCAGGCCGTGGATCGCCAGATCGCTGCGCAGCGTCGTGCGGGTGCGCGACCACCAGGTCTCGACGGGGACGGTCGGCGCCACGGGTTCGTGTGGCGGAGTCCGCGGCGGCTCGGGCCTCGCCATCGGCGGGGCGAGCGGGTGCGGCCTCGCGGTGGCCGGGGCCGGTCTCGACGGTGCGGCCGTTGCCGGCGCGGCCGTCGGGCGCGTGACCGGCGCGACCGGCGTCGGGGTGCGCGAGGGGATCGGATCGGGAGGCGGCGCCGTGCTGGCGGCCGTCACCGCAGCAGACGGCGCCGGCGCACCGAGGAGCGACGTGACGTCGGCCTGCAGTCGCTCCTCCATCGACGGCACCAGCACCCCACGCGCCAGCGCATCACGCAGGTACGACCGCACCACCAGACCGTCCTGGGCGTTCGCCGCCGCACGCACCCGCTCGAGCGGCATGTCGTCCACGAACCACCGCCCGGCCCAACCCACGTACTGGGTCCAGCCCCTGTCCCACCAGCGAAGTCCCCCGAGGTTCGTCGGGTCGGGGTACCAGCCCTTGGTCCTGTGTTCCATGACCCCGTCCTTTCGCTCGCTCGTGCGGGGACGTCATGGCACGGCACCCAGCGGTGCCGGAGGTCAATGATCCGACTTCAGGGTAAGCCCGTCCCGGTGCGCGGTTCAGGGTCCTTCGTCCCCCTTCCTGCCGGTGGCCGGGCCTCCACGAAGGGACGGGGACGATCGCGCCTCGTTCGCAGCGCGTCTGCACCCGCGTCAGACGACGGCGGCGGCCTCCACCGGCTCGGTGCCGTCCGCTGACGGTCGCACCACCAGCATCACCCCGGCGAGCACCACCGCACCACCCGCCACTTCCACGAGCGACGGCGCGTCGCCCAGCACCACCCACGCCACCAGCACGCTGAGCGGCGTGACGATGGTGGTGATCGACGTCGTGGTGGTGGCCGACAGCACGGTCATCACCTTGGCCATCGAGTAGTAGATGAACGCCGAGCTCGCCGAGCCCAACCAGATGACGGCCAGCCAACCCTTCCACGACAGGTCGGCGAACTCGCCGAGCCGCGGGATGTCGAGCACCAGCATCATCAGCGCACCCGCCACCGTGCCGGGCGTGTTGAGCCACCACGAGTCGTAGCGGTGGCCGATACTGCGCGTTGCGACCGTCACACCGGCCCAGGTGATGGCGGCCAGCAGCACCACGACGGCGCCGAGCACCGCCATGTCGCCACCGTCGCCCCCGCCGACCACACCG
>SXKB01000065.1 GCA_005778215.1 Actinomycetota bacterium
CGCCGCCAGCCCGCGCAGCGACGTGGTGACCCACAGGCGCTTCGCGTCGAGGCAGCCCGAGTCGAGGCACACCACCAGGCTGGGGCTGCCGATGCGGTCGACGAACGACTCGATGTACACGGGCAGGTCGGGGCTGCCGCTCTCCTCGGCCGCTTCGATCAGCACCACGCAACGGGCGTGCGGCAGCCCGGCCAGTTGGGCCGACTCGATGGCCAGCAGTGCGGCATATGCGGCGTACCCGTCGTCGGCGCCGCCGCGGCCGTACAGCTGGTGGCCTTCCAGCACGGGCTTCCACGGGCCGAGGTCGTCGCGCCAGCCCACCATCTCGGGCTGCTTGTCGCAGTGGCCGTACAGCAGCACCGTGTCGCCGGTGGGGGCGGTGTGGGAATCGGGCAGGAAGGCCGGCACCTCGATGAGGATGAGCGGTGTGCGGCCGGGCAGTTCGAGCACCTCGACCGAGAGCCCGGCGATGTCGCGGCCCGCGCACCACGTGCGGATGTGCTCGATGGCCTGGTCGAGATGGCCGTGTGCGCGCCAGTCGGGGTCGAAGTGCACCGACACGCAGGGGATGCGGATGTACTCCATCAGTGACGGCAGCACATCGGTGTCCCACACGTGGTCGACGTGCTGCTGCACCACCTCGGCCGGGTTCATCGGCGCACGGCGGCGATCTGCTCGAGCGTGCGCTCGGCGTCGCGCACGATGGCGGCCACCAGTTCGCCCGCCGGCACGAGTTCGGTGATCGCGCCCACACCTTGTCCGGCCGGCATGAACTCCTTGCTCACGTCGACCACGGTGCCGTCCTCGGCACCGAGGTGGTTCACCCCGGCCTTCGTGGACGCGATGGCCTGGGCCGGGAACGGCTGCAGGTCCTGCGGGTGCTGTTCGTAGTGGTTCGTCCAGTCGTTGCGCACCACGCGGCAGGTCTTGCCGGTGTAGGCGCGGCTGATGACCGTGTCGTCCTCGCGCATGCCCACGAGGGTCTCCTTGTAGCCCTTCACGGCGCGTGCCTCGGGCGTGGCGATGAACCGGGTGCCGATCCACACGCCGTCGGCACCGAGCGCGAGCGATGCCGCCAGGCCGCGTCCGTCGAACAGGCCGCCAGCTGCGACCACCGGCACCTTGTCGCCCACGGCATCCACCACCTGTGGCACCAACGCCATGGTGGCGACGGTGCCGGTGTGGCCGCCGCCCTCGGTGCCCTGCGCGACCACGAAGTCGACGCCGCTGGCGACGGCACCCACGGCATGGCGAACCTTGCCGCACATGCTGCCGACGAGGATGTTGTGCGAGTGCAGCAGGTCGATCGCCTCACGCGGCACACCGAGACCGGCCACGAAGATGCGCGCCCCGCCGTCGATGACGCTCTGGATGCCGCGCTCCACCTGGCCCGGCATCGCCGTGAGCAGATCGACACCGAACGGCTTGTCGGTGAGTTGGCGCACCAACGCCATCTCCTCGGGCAGTTCCTCGGCGCTCATCGTGCTGGCCCCGAGGGTGCCGATGCCGCCCGCCTCGCTGACAGCGGCGACCAGACGGTGGTAACTCACGCCGCCCATGCCGGCGAGCATCACCGGGTGTTCGATCTCCAGCAGGTCGGTGAGGCGAGTGTGCAGTGCCATGCGGCCAACGTACTCCCACCCCCTCGACCGGCGAGAGCCGCACCGAGGTCACACGGATTCCACCGTTTCGGTGGGTGTGTCGCGACGTCGGTGGGTTGCACCGAGGTCACATGGATTCCACCGTTTCGGTGGGTGTGTCGCGACGTCGGTGGGTTGCACCGAGGTCACACGGATTCCACCGTTTCGGTGGGTGTGTCGCGACGTCGGTGGTGGGTCAGCGGTAGGTGCCGTGTTGGCGGAGGAAGCGGCGGTGCCAGCGGCGCGGGGTGAGGACGACAGCGCGGGGTTCGTCCTCGAACATCCAGCGAACGAAGTTGCGACGGGTGAAGTCGTTGAGGCCCACGATGCGCACGGCGCCGCGGGCCAGCAGGGGCTTGGCGAGCATGCGGTTGAGCACCTTCGACATGCGGTGGTCGGCGAACAGGTGGTGGTGCACCGCCTGTTCGTACGACGTGCGCACCTCGTTGACGTCGTCGGTGGCCGCGATGGCCTCGGCGGCGAGGCGGCCGGTGAGCACGGCCTGGCCGATGCCCTCGCCGGTCATCACGTCGGTGGCACGGGCGGCGTCGCCGACGAACAGGGTGCGGCCCGCCGTCAGGACGGCACGGTCGATGCCGGCCGGGATGGGCCATGCGGTGTGCCGGTCCTCGAGTTCCACGTCGGGGCCGAGGGCGGCGCGGATGTGCGGGCGGTGGACGAGGCCGGCCCAGTCGGCCTTCATCGCCTTGCCGGTACGGCTGCCGTCGCGCACCACGCCGAAGCCGATGTTGGCGCGACCGTCGGGCAACGGGAAGCTCCACGCATAGCCGGGCAGGAAGTCGGGCTCGAACCACACGTACAGGCGCTCGGCGGCGGGTCCGGTGACATTGCGGGCGTACTGGCGGAACGCGTGCCATTCGCCGAGATAGCCGGGCTCCGCCAGGCCGAGCAGCTTGCGGGTCGGCGACCACATGCCGTCGGCGGCCACGACGAACGCCGCCGCCACGGTGCCAAGCCCGGTGACGTCGACCTCCGCGCGGTCGCTGAACTGGCGCAGACCGTCGATGGCGTGTCCCTCACGCACGTCGGCGCCGGCGTCGCGCGCCAACTGCACCAGCGCAGCATCGAGTTCCCGTCGCGGCGTGGTGGCGGCGTAGATGCCGTCGGCCGGCATCGGCAGGCGGACCTCCCGGCCGGACGGCGACCGCAACCATGCGGCGTCGACCGTCTGCCAGTTGGGCACCCGTTCGGGTCGCAGGCCCAGCGACTCGAGTTCGCGCAGCGCGAGCGTGGTGAGGCCGTCGCCACAGCACTTGTCGCGGGGGAACTCGGCCTTGTCGACCACCATCACGTGGCGGCCGGCGCGAGCGAGCAGTGTGGCGGCGGTGGCGCCGGCGGGCCCGGCGCCCACCACGAGGACGTCGACGGTGAGCGGAGCGGCGGGGGGCACGTCCCCCAAGGCTAGGGCGTGACGCGACCGAGGCGCACGGCGGGCTTCAACACGGTGCGCCATGCGGCGCGCTGGGCCTCCACCTTGCTGCACAACGCGGCGAAGCCGACGGGGTTGGCGAACGTGGAGGCGTGGAACGCGTCGCCGGGGCAGCCGGTGTACGACATGGTGCGGTGCGGGGCGATGGTGGGGGTGGTGACGGTGACCCCCTTCGCCCACCGTTGCGAGCCTCGCGACACGAACGTGGTGGTGGCGCCCGCCGTGGTGGGGATCTGGTGGCGGTCGCCCAGCCAGGCGAGCACCTTCACCAGGGAGGCCTGCGCCGCAGCGGTCGGCTGCACCGAGGTGAAGTCGCCGAGCAGGCAGATCAGCTGCGAGAAGCCCTGGTTGCCGCCGGTGGCGTCGGCGCGCACCGGGCCGGCCATCGCTCCCTGGCGGCCTTCCCACACGTCGCCGTCGCGGCCGATGAAGAACTCGTAGGCCACATCGGGCCAGCCCTTCGACGGGTCGCTGCTGGTGTGCCACAGGTAGGTGGTGCGGATGAGCGTGCGAGCGCTGGTGTAGTTGTTGGGCGACGCGGTGTGGTGCACGAGCAGGTACTTCGGCACCTCCGACGCAATGGGTCCCTTCGGCGGCAGGTCGGCGCCCCAGGCGTCGCGCGGGTAGATGCGCAACCCGGGCAACACCTCCACGGCGGGCACGCTGGGACCAGCCGCATCGGCCTCGTGCAGGTCGCGTCCCACGAGCGCGCCCGCGACGCCGAGGACGGACGTGGCGAGCCCCGCCTGGATGAGGAGTTCGCGTCTCGTCGGCTGGGAGTCGCACACGTTCGTCACCTTATGATGCGGGCGACCGGGGGGACCACGTCACGGCGCCCCGCCTACTCGAGGAGTGCAGATGAGCAGACTGTGTGAAGGCCGCGTGGCCATCGTGACCGGGGCCGGCCGTGGCATCGGCCGCGAGCACGCCCTGAGCCTGGCGTACCACGGTGCGAAGGTCGTGGTGAACGACCTCGGCGGCAACGTCGACGGTTCCGGCGGCGACCTCTCGCCCGCCGAACAGGTGGTGCAGGAGATCGAGGCCATGGGCGGCGAGGCCGTCGCCAACGGCGACAGCGTGTCGTCGTGGGAGGGCGCGCAGCGACTCATCAACACCGCCATCGAGACCTTCGGCGATCTGCACGTCGTGGTCCACAACGCCGGCATCCTGCGCGACCGCGTGCTGGTGAACATGACCGAGGAGGAGTGGGACGCCGTCATCAACGTGCACCTGAAGGGCACGTTCGCCCCCAGCCGTTGGGCCGCCGCCTACTGGCGTGAGCAGAGCAAGGCCGGCAAGCCGGTGTCGGGCCGCATCATCAACACCACGTCGGTGAGCGGCATCTACGGCAACCCTGGCCAGACCAACTACGGCGCCGCCAAGGCGGGCATCGCCTCGTTCACCAACATCGCCGCGCTCGAGCTGGCCCGCTACGGGGTCACCGTGAACGCGGTGGGTCCGGTGGCGCTCACCCGCATGACCGAGGGCCTCGGCCCGGCGCCCGAGACCGATGAGGAGCGCGAGGCTCGCTCGCCGCGTTGGATCGCCCCCATCGTCACGTGGCTCGCCTCCGAGCAGTCGGCCGACGTGACGGGCCGCGTGTTCGAGGCCAGCGGCCAGGTGCTGGCGGTCGCCGAGGGCTGGGTGCGCGGTCCGCGCACGCAGCCGATCGACGACCCCACGCAGCTCGGCCCGGTGGTGGCCGACCTGTTGGCGAACGCTCGCCCCAACAGCGGCATGAACGGCGACCCGGGTGGCTGGCCGCAGACCACCCTGAAGAAGTGAGAGGAGCACACTGATGGCACTCGACCCCAACGCAGTCGGATCCGTCGGCGACCTGCGCACGATGTCGTGGACGTCGAAGGACGCCCTGCTCTACGCCGTGGGCATCGGCGCCGGCCAGGCCGACCTGCAGTTCACCACCGAGAACACCAAGGACACCCAACAGGTGGTGTTCCCCACGTTCGCCGTGGTGGCCGGCGCCGGCACGCAGTCGCCCGGCGCGAGCGCGATGAGCAAGATCGGCTCGTTCAACTTCGCGCTCCTGGTGCACGGCTCGCAGGCCGTCACCCTGCACCGCCCCATCCCGGTGGAGGCACAGGCCACGGTGCAGGACCGGGTGGTCGCGATGTACGACAAGACCAAGGCTGCGGTCGTGGTGATGGAGAACGAGGTGAAGCTGGCCAGCGGCGAACCGCTGTGGACCACGCGTTCCTCGGTGTTCATCCGCGGCGAAGGCGGCTGGGGCGGCGACCGAGGACCGTCCGGTCCGCAGAACGAGCCGCCCGCCGACCAGGCGCCCGATCACGAGGTCACGCTGCAGACCGGTCCCGACCAGGCGTTCGTGTACCGCCTGTCCGGTGATCGCAACCCGCTGCACACCGACCCGTCGTTCGCCGCCATCGGTGGCTTCGACCGGCCCATCCTGCACGGCCTGTGCACGTACGGGTTCACCGGTCGTGCACTGCTGCGTGAGCTGTGCGACAACGACGTCACCAAGTTCCACCACATCGAAGGTCGCTTCTCGTCACCGGTCATGCCGGGCGACGCGCTGACGGTGAAGATGTGGCGCACCGGTGAAGGGGAGGCAGTGTTCACCACCTCGGTCGGCGACCGTGTGGTGATCGATCAGGGCTTGGTGCGTTTCGGCTGACGCCGTCGCCATGCAGTGCGATGCCGGGCGCGACCCGTGCGTCGGTGGTCAGTCGACCGGGTCGGGGTACGTCACCACGACCACGTCGATGCCGCTGACGTACGGGTCGTGCTCGCGTACGGCGTGACGTGCGCGGTCGGCCACGGCCGACAGCTTCGCTGCGCTGGACTGACCGGCGGGCACCTGGATGGTGGCGTGGATGCGGTTGGGTTCGCGACGAACGTCGACGATGACCGGCAGGTGCGCCAGTTCCTGGCGGATGGCGGCAGCGAAGCCGGCCTCGACGCGGCGGGTGGCCACGGCGTTCGCGACCGCGACGCTGGGCAGGTCGTCGGCCACGTCGGACGGGTCGACCTCCACGATGGGCACACGGTGCAGCGTGGCGCACACCGAACCCATCTCGGCCAGCGTGTGCGGGGCGCCCGGGTCGCGAGTGACGATGGCCATGTCGATGTGCTGCTCCATCGGGCACGCGTGGTGATCGCCGACCCCCTTGCAGGGGCCACCGTGCTCGTCCTGGCAGCTGACGATCTCGTGGCCCTCGGCCATCAGGTCGGACTGGATCGCCGTGGCGTTCCCGGGCGTGGACTCGATGAGGAGCAGCTTCATGCCGTCATCCCACCGTGTCGGCGCGCGCGGGACCAGGGGCCAAGGTCACGAGGCGGCGCAGCCTGCTGACCATCGCGTGATGTTCCACTACTGTGCGTGCTGATGAGCGCCCCACCTTCGACCTCGCGGCGCACCTTCCTGTTCACCGACATCGAGAGCAGCACGCGCATGTGGGACCTGTATCCCGATGCCATCCTCGACGCGCTCGATCTGCACGACCAGGTGTTGGTCGAGTCGGTCGAGGCGGCAGGCGGCGAGGTCATCCGCCACACCGGCGACGGGGTGATCGCGGTGTTCCGCAGCGCCGCTGCCGCAGTGCAGGCGGCGCTCGCCGCGCAGCGTGGCCTGGCCGTGACGGAGTGGTCGAACGTCGAGCCCCTGCGGGTGCGAATGGGTATTCACACCGGTGACGTCGTGCTGCGCGGGGGCGAGCATCATGGTTGGGCCCTGAACTTCACGTCTCGACTGCACGCACTTGCGCACGGTGGCCAGGTGGTCGTGTCCGGTGCAGCGATGTCGGAGGTCGGCCACGCCGGCCTGCCCGGTGTCGAGTTCGTCGATCTCGGACTGCACCACCTCCGCGACGTGGCCGAACCGATCCGGGTCTACGGGGTGCTCAGCCCTGGGGTGCTCGATCGTTTCGACGGGCTGAGAGCGAGCGCCCGCCGAGCCACCTCGGTCCCGCGGCCGCGCACGTCGTTCATCGGCCGAGGGGCGGATGTGGATCGGATCGTCGCCGATGTTCGAGCGCACCAGGTGGTGACGGTGACGGGCATCGCCGGCATCGGGAAGACGCGACTCTCGTTGGAGGTCGCCGGCCGGATGGGTGATGCGTTCAGCGACGGCGTGGTGATGACCGAGCTGGCGGGTGTGCCACCCGCCCAGGTGGGTGCCGCGCTCGCGAAGGCCCTCGGCGTGGAACGTCGGTCGTTGCGCACCGCTGAGGAGAGCGTCGTCGAGTGGTTGCGCGACAAGCAGCTCCTGCTCCTGCTCGACTCGTGCGAGGACGCGTCCGACGCCGTACGCGAACTGGTGCACGCCATCACCCTCGATGCGCCGTCGTGCCGAGTGCTCGCCACCAGCCACGAGCCCCTCGGTGTCGACGGGGAACTCGTCTCCCGTCTCCTGCCGCTCGACATGGGCGCCGGGCGATCGGACGCCGTGGAACTCTTCTTCGATCGTGCTCGTGGTGCCGGTGCCGACCTCGACGACTCGGCCGTCACGCTCGATCTCGTGCGACAGGTCTGTCGTGCGGTCGACGGCCTGCCGTTGGCCATCGAGATCGCCGCCTCGAACGCAGGCTCGCTCGCGTTGCTCGACATCGTCGATGCCGTGCGTGCGGGGGAGCTTCCGGGGGTGACGCGAGCGGGTGCGCGACACCGCTCGGTCGTCGATGCGCTCGACCTCGCGTTCGGGCGCCTCGATGCAGCATCCAGTGCCGCCTTTCTCCGGTGCTCGGTGTTCGCCGGTTCCTTCGACCGCGCCGCCTTCGCCTCGATCGCTGCCCCGGGCCTCGACGGGCCCGAGGTGCTCGCGATGCTGCGGGGGTTGGTCGACCGGTCGCTCATCACGTCCGAGACCCGCCGCGAACGCACTCGCTTCCGGCTGCTCGAGCCGGTGCGGGCGTATGCCGAGCGACGGTGCGACGTCGACACGCTCGCGTCGTCCAGGGCAGCCTTCCTCGCGCACTACTGCGCGGTCGCCGAACGCGCCGGCGAGGAGCTTCGCGGTGCCGAGGAAGCGAAGTGGGTGTCGCAGATCGAGCTCGACTTCGACAACCTCCGCGCGGCGCACGGCCGGGCGCTCACCGTCGACGGTGCCGATGTGTCGATCCGCATCGTCGCTGCGTTGTGGGACTTCGCCTTCATGCGGATGCGCTCGGAGATCTTCGACTGGGGAGAGGCGGCGGCCGAAGCGTCGGAAATGGATCATCCGCTGCGCGCCATGGTGCTCGGCGTGGTGGCGCTCGGTTGTTGGCTGCGTGAACACCCGGCCAAGGCGACCGCGTTCGCGCGCGAGTCGCTGCGGCTCGAGAGCGAGACCGGTGCGACGCGTTCGGTGCCGGCCCGGATGGCGCTGATGAACTCCGCGGAGTACGGCGGTACGTCGGTCGACGTCAGGGCGTTGATGGCCGAGTTGCTCGAGGTCACCCGGGAGTCCGCCAGCCCGTACTGGCAGGTGAACGCCGATGTGCTCCGCGTGCTCGCGTACGCCTTCGCCGGTCGTTCGCCGCAGGCGCAGTCGATGGCGTCCACCGCGATGGCCACGGCGCGGGAGTCAGCGAACCCTTCCACCATCGCATGGGCCCTGTTCGCGAAGGGCATGGCAGTGGAACCGGTCGACCCGGCGCACGCCGAGGCGCTCTACGAAGACGGCCTCGAACGAGCGAGGTCGGTGGAGAACGGGTGGATCGGTGCGATGTGCACCACCCGGCTCGCATCCCTGCGTCGTCGCCGAGGTGTGTGGCCC
>SXKB01000066.1 GCA_005778215.1 Actinomycetota bacterium
CCCGAGCCGTGCTGGCGGGCCGTTCGGCCCTCGGCTTGATGTACTGCGCTGCGAGCTCGACTCGTCGTGCGTCGAGTGCGGCTCGCTGGTCTGCGTCTACTCCGTGGCCCATACCAACAGTTCAGCACCTTCTGGGCCGGCGGTGAACCGCAGCTCGGAGGAATCGGTGAGTCGCACCGCATCGCCCTGCGCCAGATCGCCCGCCTGTTCGAGTGCGCCGCTGCCGAGTGCGACGAAGACGTGCACGAACGGCGCTGCGGGAACGGCGGCAGATTCGCCCGCCGACAGTCGGCCGCCCCACAGCACGGCGCTGCGCTGATGGATGGCGATCGCGCCGGGGTGGCCCTGGCCACTGGCCAGGGGAACGAGTCCGCCCTTGGCCAGCTCGTCGTTCAGGTCGCGCTGCTCGTACCCGGGCTGCACGCCCGGGGTGTCGGGCAGCACCCACATCTGCACGAAGTGCACGGGTTGGTCGGGGCTGGCGTTCATCTCGCTGTGGCGGATGCCGCTGCCGGCGCTCATCCGCTGCGCGAGTCCCGGGTACAGCACGCCGTGATTGCCCTCGCTGTCGCGGTGTTCGAGCCGGCCCGACAGCACCCAGGTGACGATTTCCATGTCGCGGTGCCCGTGGGTGCCGAAGCCCTGGCCGGGTGCGACGACGTCGTCGTTGTTCACCAGCAGCAGGCCGTGGCCGTCGTGCGCGGGTGCGTAGTGATGGCCGAAGTTGAACGAGTGGTGGCTCTTCAGCCAGCCGGCGTCGGTGAAGAACCGGTCGGCGGCTCGCTGGACGGTGATCGTGCTCATGTCGGGTGCAACCTCATTGTGCGCGCAACTATTCCGTCGTCGTCGACGTGACCGCGGCGCCCTGCGGACGGGCGACCTCGGCGATGAGCGGCCACACCTGCGGGCTGTCGAACCCCAGCGCCCACAGCGCCACCCCGCCGATGCGTTCCTCGCGGGCCAGGTCGATGCGATCGCGCACACCTTGCTCGTCGATGTAGTGCACCTGGCGCGTCTGCGTGCACGACACCGTGCCGTCGTTCACCTCGAGCTGGTAGGTGAACTCGGCTTCCCGGGTGACCGTGTCGTGCACCGGTGTGGCGCTGCGCTTGGCCGCCAGTTCCTCCACACCGCGCAGCGTCACCGGCGCCGTGCCCTCGGCCGACGCAGGGCACGTGCCCGTGGTGCTCACCACCCAGTTGCGGCCGTACATGCCGATGCCCAGCACCAGCTTCGTGTCGTCGTCGACCGCCTTCTTCGCCGCCTTCACCGCGGTGCGCACCCAGTCGTACGGGGCGATGGGGCCCGGCTCGCCGACGCTGTAGTCGTAGCCCATGATGCGGATGCGATCGACCACGTCGCCGATGGCCGCGTAGTCGTAGACCCAGTAGCCGCTGTCGGCGGTGCGGTCGGTGTCGTAGATGGGCGGGATGCTGACCGTGAGCACCTTGCCCTCGGCGTGGAGTGCGTCGGCCAGCTCGGTGATGAACGCCACCCAGTTCGGCCGGGTGGTCTCCCACGTGCTGCGGGCGTCGGCGAACGCGAACTGTTCGTAGTCGATGTCGATGCCGTCGAAACCGCTGTCGACGGCGAGCGCCACCACCGCGTCGACGTGCGCGGCGCGTTGCACGGGATCGGCCAGCACGGTGGCCATGCCACCGGCGGGCATCGCGTCGACGATGCTCGGTACCACGAGGCCACCCGTGTCGCGGATGGCGGCCACCAGCGGCAGCAGCGCCGATGGGTCGAGGCTGCCCGAGTGATCGATGGTGGTGGCGCCCGTGGCCTCGAACCAGAACGGCGACACCTCGTGGAGGATGGTGCCGTTGGTCTGCACGGTGGCGGTGGCCTCGGCGGTGGTCCAGTACGGCGCCCACCCGCTCACGGGGATGTCGGGCAGCGGCGGCAGCGGATCGGCGCGCAGCAGGTACGCCGCGCCGGCGCCGAGCCCCGCCAGCACCAGCACGGCAGCGGCGAGCTTGCCCCACGGCCGACGACGCCGCTTCGGGGTGGGGCCGGTGATGCCGAGGGTGGCGAGGTCGATCTCGTGGAGCGACGACACACGGGTGTACTCGTCGGAGGGTGGGATGTCGACCACGTTCGGCACGGCGAACGTGCGACAGCCGGCTGCCACCGCGCTGCGGACACCGGTGGGGGAGTCCTCGATGGCCACGCAGTCCTTCGCCCGCACGCCCAGCTTCGCCGCAGCGGCGAGATACGGCTCGGGATGCGGCTTGCCATGGCTCACCTCGTCGCCCGTGATGATCACGTCGAACGTGCCGGGCGGCAGCGCACCCACCACGGCGTGGGCGAAGCGCGTCCAGCTCATCGTCACCAGCGCGTTGGGCACGCCGGACTTGCGCACGTCGGCCAGCAGTTCGCGGGCGCCGGGTCGCCACGGCACACGCTGTTGCACCTGGGCGATCACGCCGTCGAGCAGGCGGTTGACGATGTCGTCGATGGGCAGGTCGACGCTGCCGCGATCGCGGATGATGGCGGCCGAGTCGCGCAGGTCCTTGCCCACGAGCGAGTGCGCCTTCTCGTCGTCCCACTCGCCGCCGAACTCGGCCACGAGCGCGTACTCGGTGGCGATCCAGTACGGCTCGGTGTCGACGATGGTGCCGTCCATGTCCCACAGGACGGCAGCGGGGCGCGCGACGGTGGGTCTCCTCGTCGATGCGCTCATGATGGGCCGACTCTACTGGCCCGCACCGCGCCGCTTCTGGCGGCGATCCGTCCCGGTTTCCGGGACGGAGACCGACCAGAAGCCGAAACGGGACGAATCACGCCCAGAAACCCGTCAGAGGGAGAGGGCGGTGCGGCGGCCTTCGAGGACGGCTTCCAGGATGGTGCG
>SXKB01000067.1 GCA_005778215.1 Actinomycetota bacterium
CCAATGACGGAAGGAGCGCTGCATGCGCACCCGTACTCTTCTCGCCGCGGCCAGCCTCGCGGCGATCACCCTGCTCGCTGCGTGCGGCGACGACTCGTCGAGCGACTCGGCCGGCGCCGACACCACGGCCGCCGCGGCGGAAACCACCGCCGAGAGCACCGACACCACCGAGGGCACCGACACCACCGCGGCCTCGAACGGTGGCACCGGCAACTTCACCGAGTACTGCGCCCTCATCCAGCAGTACATGGACGAGTCCGACTCGATGAGCGTCATCATCGACATGAGCGACCCCGACCCGGCGGCGGCCGAGGCTGCGCTGGCGGACATGCAGTCGATGTTGCAGAACCTCGCCGACGAGGCGCCCGACGAGATCGCCGCCGACGTCGAACTGGTCAACCAGGCCACGGCCGCGATGGCCGAGGTGTTCGCCATCGTCGACTACGACGTCACCAAGGTGCAGTCGAACCCCGAAGCACTGGCGAAGATCCAAGAGCTGTCCACGAACACCGAGTACGACGACGCCGCCAACCGCCTCGATGCCTGGGGCGTCGAGCAGTGCGGGTTCGAGAGCTGACATGCGTCGACTGATCACCGCGTTCGCCGTCGCCGCACTGCCGCTCACGCTGGTCGCGTGCGGCGGTGACGACGGCGGCGCGGTGGCCGGCGACACCTCGGCGGTCACCGACGACTCGGTCACCGAGCCGGTCACCACCGACACCCCGTTGCAGGCCACCGGCGAGCACGCCGACGAAGAGTTCTGCGTGTTCCAGGAGAACCTGAACACCACCGACTCGCCGTTCGACGACCCCGAGGCCACCGCCGCCGAGTACGAGGCGTACTTCGACGAGGTCGTCGATCCGGCGCTCGCCAAGCTCGCCGAGACCGCGCCCGCCGAACTGAAGGACCAGGTCGACATCCTGGTCGCCGGGCTGGGCAAGGTGGGCGAGGTGCTGCGGGCGAACGACTGGAGCATCGACGCAGCGTTCAACGACCCGGAACTCAACGCGCTCAGCCAGAGCGAGGAGTACAACGCGGCCGGCGCCGCGGTCGACGAGTACTGCGGGTTCTGACCCGAATTCCGCACATCGGCTACGATTGTCGCAACGGTTTCCTACGACAATCGGAGCACCACGATGACCACTCTGTCCGAGCAGGCGCAACGCCACCTCTGGATGCACTTCACCCGACTCGGCTCGTTCGCCGACCACGAGGTGCCGGTCATCACCCGTGGTGAGGGCTGCTACGTCTACGACCAGCACGGCAAGCGCTACCTCGACGGGCTGTCGGGCCTGTTCACCGTGCAGGTGGGCCACGGCCGCACCGAACTCGCCGAAGCGGCTCGCGCCCAGAGCGAGACCCTCGGCTACTTCCCCGTCTGGTCGTTCGCCCACGAGCCCGCCATCACGTTGGCCACCCGCCTCGCCGAGTACGCACCGGGCGACCTGAACCGCGTGTTCTTCACCCCCACCGGCGGCGACGCCGTGGAGACCGCCATCAAGATGGCGCGCCAGTACTGGAAGCTGCGCGGCCAGCACGGCAAGACGAAGGTGATCTCGCGGTACCTCGCGTACCACGGCACCTCGCTCGGCGCGCTGGCGCTCACCGGTGTGCCGTCGATCAAGACGCCGTTCGAGCCACTGATGCCCGGGGCCATCAAGGTGCAGACCCCGTACCGCTACCGCTGCAACGACTGCATGAACCAGGGTGCGTGCACGCTGCGCTGCGCCGACGACCTCGCGCTGCGGATCGAGATGGAGGGCCCCGACAGCATCGCCGCGGTGTTCATGGAACCCGTGCAGAACACCGGTGGCGCGTTCACGCCGCCCGAGGGTTACTGGGCCCGTGTCCGCGAGATCTGCGACGAGTACGACATCCTGCTCGTCAGCGACGAGGTGATCAGTGCGTTCGGTCGCTTCGGCGAGATGTTCGGCAGCCTGCGCTACGGCTACCAGCCCGACATGATCACGTTCGCCAAGGGCGTCACCAGTGGGTACGCCGCGCTGGGCGGCGTGATGATCAGCGACCGGCTGGCCGAGCCGTTCCTGAACGACACCACCACCTTCCTGCAGGGCCAGACGTTCGGCGCCCACCCGGTGAGCTGCGCAGTGGCGAACGCGAACCTCGACATCTTCGAGCGCGAGGACATCTGCGGGCACGTGCGCACCAACGAAGGCCGGTTCAAGCAGCTCATCGAGGGCCTGCGCGACATCCCGCTGGTGGGCGACGTGCGCGGCGACGGCTACTTCCTGGCCATCGAACTGGTCACCGACCAGGCCGGCCGCGGCTACTTCTCGGCCGAGCAGGCCGAGTGGCTGTTGCGCGGCCACCTGTCGCCGCGCCTCTACGACGCCGGGCTCATCTGCCGCGCCGACGACCGCGGCGAGCCGGTCATCACGCTGTCGCCGCCGCTCGTGGCCGGCGACGAGGAGTTCGACTTCATCGAACGCACCCTGCGCACCGCCCTCACCGACGCCAGCCGCGAGTTCGCCGCGAGGGAGGGCCGGTGAACGGCTCACAGCTCGACGACATCGATCGGGCGATCATCGAGTTGCTGCAGGGCGACGGCCGCATGCCGTTCACGCGTGTCGCCGCCGAGGTGGGCCTCACCGAGGGTGCCATCCGCCAGCGGGTGCAGCGCCTCACCGACGCCGGGGTGATGCAGATCGTCGCGGTCACCGACCCGATGTCGGTGGGTGTGCGTCGGGTGGCCATGATCGGCGCCCGCGTGCAGGGCGACGCCGAGGCCACCGCCACGGCCATCGCCGAGATGCCCGAGGTGGAGTACCTGGTGGCCACCACCGGCCGCTACGACCTGATGTTCGAGGTGGTGGCCGACGACGACACGCACCTGATGCAACTGCTGTCGGGGCTGCGCAGCCGCGACGACATCGTGGAGGTGGAGGCGTTCACCTGCCTGAAACTGTTCAAGCAGGTGTTCAGTTGGGGCGCACGCTGATCGGCACCATGATGGAGACCATGCAGCACCTGTCCGTCCAGCCCGAGGTGGCCGACGCCGTCGCCGCCGGCCGTCCCGTGGTGGCGCTCGAGAGCACCATCATCAGCCACGGCATGCCGTTCCCGCAGAACGTGGAGATGGCCACCGAGGTGGAGGGCATCGTGAGCGCCAACGGCGCCGTGCCGGCCACCATCGCCGTCATCGAGGGCGTGTGCCAGGTGGGCCTCTCCCCCGAGCAACTGCACCACCTCGCCACCGTGGGCGACGTGGTGAAGGCCACCACCCGCGACCTGCCGTGGCTGATGGCCACCGGCCGCACCGGCGCCACCACCGTGGCGGCCACGATGCGCCTCGCGGCGCTGGCCGGCATCCGCGTGTTCGCCACGGGCGGCATCGGCGGCGTGCACCGCGGCGCGGCCCAGAGCTTCGACATCTCCGCCGACCTCACCGAACTGGGCGTCACTCCCGTCGCCGTGGTGTCCGCGGGCGTGAAGAGCATCCTCGACATCGGCCTCACGCTCGAACGCCTCGAGACGCTGGGCGTGCCCGTGGTGGTGAACGGCAGCGACGAGTTCCCGTCGTTCTACAGCCGCACCAGCGGTCACCCTGCGCCGCGCCGGCTCGACGGTCCGGCCGAGATCGCCCGGCACCTGCACGCCACCTGGCAGCAGCTCGGCCTCACCACGGGCGTGAGCATCGCCAACCCCATTCCCGAGGCCGACGAGATCCCGGCCACCGAGATCGCCACGCACATCGAGGCCGCGCTCGCCGATCTCGAGGCCCAGGGCATCGACGGCCAGGACGTCACGCCCTTCCTGCTGAAGACGGTGGTCGAGCGCACGGGCGGCCGCAGCCTGGTGGCGAACCTCGCCCTCGTGCGCAACAATGCGGCCACGGCAGCAGCCATCGCAGTGGAGTACGCCAGACTGCAGGGATGAGACGTCTCGCCGCACTCACCGTCGCCGCCCTCGCACTCGCTGCCTGTTCCGACGGAGGGTCGTCGGCCGACACGAGCACGGTGAACACCGAGGCCGTCGACACCACGGCGGCGACCACCAGCACCACCGCCGAGGCCACCACCACCACGGAACCGCCCGCGCAGTACGCCGCCACCGTCGACGAACTGCTCACCATCGGTCGCCCGATCGTGCTGGCGCACACGGCCGGCGAGGACGAGTTCCCCGCCAGCACGCTGTTCGCATTCGGGGAGAGCGTGAAGGCGGGCGTCGACATGCTCGACCTGAACATCAACCTCACCGAGGACGGCGAGCTGCTGGTGCAGCACGACGACACGTTCGATCGCAACACCAACGGCACCGGCGCAGTGGTCGACCTCACCGCCGCCGAGGCGTGGGAGCTGGATGCGGCGTACTGGTTCACGCAGGACTGCGCGGACTGCCGTGACAAGGCCGAGGCCGACTACCTGTGGCGCGGCATCCGCACGGGCGAGAAGGAGCCACCGGAGGGCTACACCGCCGACGACTTCGCGCTGCCCACGTTGCGGCAGCTGGTGGAGCGGTTCCCCGACATCCCGCTGAACATCGAGATCAAGGGCGAGGGTGAGATCGCGCTGCGCACCGCCGACGTGTTGGCCGAGCAGCTGCAGGAGCTCGGCCGCAGCGAGGCCAGCGTCGTGGCGTCGTTCTCCGACGAAGTGGTGGCGTACTACCACTCCATCGACCCCGACACGGAGGTGTCACCCGGCCTGAACGTGCTCACCGGCTGGGTGCTCGAACGGAAGACCATCCCCGACGGCATGCGCATCCTCCAGCTCCCGCCCGAGTTCTCCGGCCTGCAGGTCATCACGCCACAGTTGGTGGCCGACAGCACCGCCGCCGGCTACCCGATCTGGGTGTGGCCGAACAGCCGCGACCTCGAGAACCTGGAGAGCTACCGCGACTTCCTGCGGCAGGGCATCGTCGGCCTGAACATCAACTTCCCTGCGCAGGGCGTGCAGGCCGTCGAGGAGTTCGTCGCCGCCCACGATGTGCAGGCTGCGGCATCGGCGGGCTGCGACACCGAGACCCCGTTGGCCGCGGGTGAGACCACCGAGGCGCTCACCGCCGCGGGACTCGACGGCACCTACATCCAGCACCTCCCGCCCGCCTACGACGGCGCCACCCCGTTGCCGTTGGTGCTCGGCCTGCACGGCTGGTCGCAGCCCGCCGCGCTGCTGGGCACGCAGTCGCAGTTGCCGGCGATGGGCGACCGCCACCGGTTCGTCACCCTGCTGCCCGACATCACCCGACCGGTGCCGCTGTGGGACACCGCGCTCGACAGCGCCGACGTCGCCTGGATCGGCGCGTTGCTCGACCAGGCCGGCACCACGCTGTGCATCGACACCAACCGCGTGTACGTGGCCGGCATGTCGAACGGGGCGATGATGACCTCCACGCTCGCATGCGTGCTCTCCGACCGCATCGCCGCCGTCGCCCCGGTGGCCGGCGTGCGCGACCCGGAGGGCTGCGAGCTCACGCGGCCGGTGCCGATGGTCGCGTTCCACGGCACCGCCGACGAGTACCTCGCCTACGAGGGTGGCTACGGGACGAAGGTGGCGTCGCTCCCCTCGCCCGACGGTACCGGCACGCTGGGCGACGACGTCATCGCCGGCGGCAGCGATGCCGCCCCGGTCCGCGACCGCATCGTCGCCTGGGCCGAACGCAACGACTGCCTCGCCGCCCCCACCGACGAGCCCGTGGCCGACGATGTCACGCTCACCTCGTCCATCGACTGCGTGGAAGGTGCCACCTTGCTCTACACCGTCACCGGCGGCGGCCACACGTGGCCCGGCAGCGACTTCGATGCCGGTATCCCCGACCTGGTGGGGCCGACGACCGAGTCGATCGACGCCACCGAGCTGATGTCGCTGTTCTTCGGTCGGTACGCGCTGACGAGCTGAGCGAGCCTCAGCGGTTCACCATGCCGCCGAGGTGATCGGGGATGGTGAACGAGGGCCGGTCGCCATGGCGTTCGGCATCGACGAAACCCGTGAGCACCCGCCGGGAGAACCAGGCGACCATGCGCTGCACTCCCTTGTCGCGCATCTGATGCACCGACATCAGCCGGCTCGCGTCCTTCCAGAAACCCACCAGGTGCCGGGTCCAGTTCGGCTTCGGCACGCCGAGCAGGTCGGCCGTGGCGTCGCCGATGTAGAGCCGCATCAGCGCCACGGGGAATCCGTCGAAACCGGGGATGGGCTGGAACTGACGGACCAGTTTCAGCAGCGCGGCGGTCATCGCCCGACCCTGTTCGCTGGGGAACTCGTTCAGCTCGCGGATCTGCAGCTCGAGCGCATCCATGTCGGCGCGATCGAGGGGCAGCAGCGTGGGGTCGACGCCGAGCAACGAGCCGACGACGTTCCAGAGGTGGCAGTAGTCCTCGGCACCCTGCGGGTCGTACACCACGTTGAGCTTGTCGAGCACGTGCAGCAGCGACGAACTGAACGACAGCATCGCACCGAGCATGTGCTGCTGGTTGATGGGTTCACCCCACGCCGGGTCCCAACGTGGCCACACCGTCGCGTCGGAGGTGCGCGGGATGCGACCGTGGTGGTGGATGAGGTGCCGGACCCCCGCATGCATCAGCCGTACCATCCGGCACGTCTGGTAGCCCAGCGCCCCCGGGTCGAGGGAACCCGGCGTGGTGACGTCGAGCACGAACTGCGCCGACTCCAGCACGCGACGGTTGGCGTCGGTCTCCAGCCGCGCCGTGAGCGCCAACACCTGCACCCCGTCGTGCGACGCATACGCCAATGGGAGCGACGACAGGAACAGCCCGAGTCCGAGGTGCACGCCGTACTCGGCGAAGAACTGCGCGCCACGCTCCAACCGTTCCTGCGACGCCCACTCGGGCAGGGCCGGGCGCTCGGCGAGCCACGCAGCGATCACAGGGTCGGCGTCGTCGGTGGCCGCGTAGCGGGCATTGAGCGCGCCATGGAACAACTCGGCCACGGGACGGTCGATGAACTCCTCGGCGAGCGCGTCGGCCACCGGGTCGGTCACGTCGCGCAACGCCCGCAGATCATCCATCGTCAACCGTGTCGGCACGGCGGCTACTCCCTCTCCCTGGACAGCACTGGCACCTGAGTTCGACGGACCCTAGTTCAGCTATGGTCGATCCCGAACGGGTTGGAGTCGGCGTCGACCGGAGAGGGTTGGGTGGACATCGTCGAGCACAGTGCCAGAGGGCCGCGGCCCACCGGGGTGGTGACGTTGCTGATGACCGACATCGTCGGCTCGACGCCGCTGTGGGAGCGCGCGCCGCATCTGATGGACATCACGCTCCAGCGCCACGACGCGCTCATCGACGAGGCCGTGCTCGCGCACGGCGGCTTCCTGCTCCGCCATCGCGGCGAGGGCGACAGCACCTTCAGCGTGTTCCAGTCGACGGTCGACGCCGTGGCCGCGGCCATCGACGCCCAGCGTCGTCTCGCTGCCGAGCCGTGGCACGAACTCACGCCGATGGCGGTCCGCATGGGCGTGCACTGCGGCGAGGTGGTCATCCGCGACGGCGAGTACCACGGTCGCACCATCAACCGGGCCGCTCGGGTGCGCAGCCTCGCCGCCGGCGGGCAGGTGTTCCTCAGCGGCGCCGCGGCGGGGATGGTGGCGGGGCACCTGCCCGAGCACACCGAGTTGCGATTCCTGCGCATGGAGGTGCTGCGCGGCATCGACACCGCCGAGGCCATCCACGAGGTGGTCGACCTCACTCGCCCGTTGCCCGATGTGGCCGTCAGCGACGATCGTGTCGACGATCTGGCCGCCGCTCCGCTGCCCGACGCCGTGGCTGCGGTGCTGCCGCGGTACTTCTCGGGGCGACTCGAACTGACGCAACGCATCGCGAGCATCCGCGACGAAGCAGTGAACGACACTCGGATCGTGCTGCTCGGCGGCGAGCCTGGTGCCGGCAAGTCCACACTGGCGGCCGTGGCGGCGCACGGCGCCGACGAGCAGGGCTGGCAGGTGGCGTTCGGCGCGTGCGAGGAGGCCGGCCGCCTGCCGTACGAGGCAGTGCGCGACGTGGTGTCCACGCTGGTCGACCGTGCGCCACGCGCGGTGTTGGCGGAGCACACGGTGTTGCACGGCGGCGAACTCGGCCGTCTCACCCCGCGCCTCGGCGCACGGCTCGGTGCGATGGGTCCGCTCGACTCGTCCGACATCGACACCACGCGCCGCCTGCTGGTCGACGCGATCATCGACCTGGTGGGCCGGCTCACCGCGGCGCGCCCACTGGTGATGATGTTCGACGATCTGCAGTGGGCCGACCGCAACACCCTGCACGTCGTGGAGACGCTGGCCGGCTCGGGCATCCCCGGCCTGCTGGTGCTGGGCACCTACCGCGAGGGCCATGCGGAGCGCGGCGACTTCGGCGGATGGTTCGAACGGCTCGGCCGCCTGCCGAACGTGCACGCACTCACCGTGCCCGGTCTCGACCAGGCCGAGATGCTGCAGTTCGTGGAGCTGGCTGCGGGGCACCCGCTCGGCGCAGAGGGACAGCGGGTGGCCTCGTTCCTCGCCGCCGAGACCAACGGCAACCCGTTCTACATGGTGGAGGTGCTCCGTCTGCTCGTGCAGGAGGAGATCATCGGCACCGGTACCGACGGCCGCTGGCACGTGCAGGGCGACCTCACCCGAGTGTCGACGCCGCCATCCGTGCGCGCCGTGCTGGAGGAGCGCCTCGGCCGCCTCGGCAACGAGACGCTGCGCGTGTTGGAAGCCGCCTCCGTGCTGGGCCGCGACTTCGATCCGCTGGTGGTGGCCGAGATGGTGGGCACGGGCGAGCTCGCCGTGCTCGATCTGCTGGAGCCGGCGCTCACCACGTCGTTGGTGCGCGAGCACGGCGTCGGTTCGTTCGAGTTCTCGCACGCCCTCGTGCAGCACACGTTGTACGACACCATCAGCGCCACGCGGCGGGGCGCGCTGCACCGGCAGGCGGCGTTGGTGATCGAAGCCACGTCGGGAGCGCATCCGCCTGCCGCAGTGCTGGCCGATCACTGGGCGCGCACCGGCCGCAATGCCCGCGCCGAGATCCGCCGCTGGGCGTACGCGGCAGGTCTCGCCGACATCGAGGCGCTCGCCCCCGAAGATGCCGTCGGCTGGTTCGAACGGGCGCTCGCGAACTGCGACGACCCGTCGCAACGCCTCGACATCATGATCGAGCTCGGCAAGGCGCAACGGTGGCAGGACAGCAGTGCGTTCCGCACCACCTTGCTGGCCGCTGCGTCGCTCGCCGAACAACTCGGCGACCACCGCGCCCTGGTGCGCGCCGCGCTGGCCAATCACCGCGGCGGGGCCAGTCGGGCCGGCGAGGTCGACCGCGAGCGGGTGCCGGTGCTCGAGAAGGCACTCGCGGTGGTGGGCGAGGACGACAGCGCCGACCGTGCGCTGCTGCTGGCCACCATCGCTCAGGAGCGCTCGCAGGGCACCGAGATCCAGCGTTCCATCGAACTGGCCGACGAGGCCATCGACGTGGCCCGGCGGGTGGGCGACGACTACACCCTGTTCCTGGTGCTGCTGCGCGTCACCGAAGCCACGCGCATCCCCGCCACGCTCGACCGTCGCCTCATCGCCACCCGCGAACTGTTCGACATCGCCGAACGTCTCGACGACCCCGTGCAGTTGGGATTCGCTGCGGTGCGCGACATCCGCACGAAGTTCGAGGCCGCCCGCTTCGACGACGTCGATCACGCCTTCGCGGTGCTCGACGCCGTCAGCCACTTCGATCCGTTCGTCCAGCACAACCACGCCTCGCTGCGTGCGGTGCGCGCCCAGGTCGGTGGCGATCTCGACGCCGCGCTGCATCACGCCGAACAGGCTCGCCGTCTCGGGCTGTCGGAGAACGATGCCGCTGCCGTGTACGTGGCCACCGCATCGATGGTGCTGTGGGACATGGGCGGCCTCGAGTCGATGCTGCCGTTGCTCGAACGCATTCGGCGCGACTTCCCCGGCGTCGTCGGCTTTCGACCCTCGGTGGCGCTGGGGCTCGCCTCTGCCGGCCGCGACGACGAGGCCCGCGAGATCCTCGCTGCCGATGCGGCCATCGACTTCACGAACCTCCCGCTGAACCCGCTGTGGGCGATGACGATCTCGGTGTACGCGTCCCTCTGCATCGAGGTCGGCGACTCGGCGGCGGCGGCCACGCTGTACGAGCTGATGGCACCGCAGCGCGGACGAGCCAACATCAGCGTGGTGTCGTCCAACGGTCTGGTGACCGAGTCGCTCGCCGCGCTCGGCGTGGTGGCCGGTCGCTTCGAGCAGGCCCACGCCGACGCACTCGAGGCGCTCGAGCAGGCCGATCGGCTGCACGCGCCCGTCTCGGCCACCCGCACCCACCTGACCCTGGCCCGGTGGGCAGCGGCGACCGGCGATGCGGCACGCCAGCGCGAGTACGCCGCGCGGGCGTTGGCCGACGCAGAGCGCCTCGGGATGCGCAGGGTGGCCCGACAGGCCGCCGAACTGCTGTCGGCGGTGGCCTCGTGAGCGACAGCCACCGCCAGGCCACTGCGGTGAACATCGTGGTGCGCATCCGCCCGCTCGGTGTGGCCTGGTACCGGTTGCTGTTCTTCGCGGCGCGGCACGTCGCCTGGGTCACCGCTGCGATGGGCCGTCAGCAGTTCATCCACCACTGCCACTGGATGCTGTTGCCGAAGCGAGTGCTGTGGTTCGAGAGCAACTACGACGGCGACGTGGTGCGCTACATGGACACGTTCGCCCGCATCATGCCCTGGCGGATGCGCGCCGCCTGGACCCCCACCGTGGGCTTCCCCGACATGTTCCCACCGGCCGGTTTCCATCAGTGGACGATCGACAACGCGTACGAAACCACGTCGTACTGGTCGGCGTATCCCGACGCCACCACGCGTCACGTCGGTCGCGCCCTGCGGGTGCTCGACGCCGCCGAACGGCTGCCCTCGCCCGACGCCGACATCACCCCCGAAGAGTTCGCCACGGCGTGGCGCCGCTTCGTCGCCGACACGCAGCTCGATCTGTGATGCCGACGCAACTGAGCATCCTCACCGCCGTGCTCGACGGCCACCGCGACGCCCTCCACGACGTAGTGCGTGCCATCCCCGTCGACGGAGGTCCGTTCTCGCAGGTGCCCGGCACGCACCACGGTCGCTTCGCCCTCATCAGCACCGAACCGTCACCCACCGCCCGCATGCGCGCCGGCGGGCTGGACGGGCCGATGCTGATGTGCTCGGCCACCATCGACACCGCGCCCTCCGTGTGGCTGGGGCACTTCCTGCAGGTGCTGGGTCCGCTGGCCGAGGACATCTGGTCACACTGCAATGGCTGGGCGTTCACCGTGGACCGGGCGGGCTTCCTGCTGGAACACCGGGTGCACTCGGCACTGGAGTTCGCCACCTGGGACGCACCGGTCGACCGGGTGCAGCGCGCGCTCGATGTGCACCGCAGGCTGTCGGCGCTGGCGGTGCGGATGCAGGGCGCCGACCCGGCCACGTTGCTCGCGGCCTACCGCGAGGAGATGGGCCGATGATCCGGGTGATCCGCTGGCCGTTCGCACGCGACCGCCGCCAGGTGCTCGATCCCGTCGACGTGCAGGGCAACGTGCTGCGCGCGTACGGCCATCCGGTGGCGGCCTATGTCGTCGTGCACTTCCGCGACCCGGCGGGTGGGCGAGCGCTGCTGCGTGCCGCCCTCGGCGAGATCACCCACGGCGACACGTGGGTCGAGAAGCCCGACGCCACGCTCAACGTGGCATTCACCCACGAGGGCCTCGCAGCGCTGGGCCTGCCGGAACGGCTGTTGCGGTCGTTCCCCGAGGCATTCCGCCAGGGCATGGCCGGCCGAGCCGCCGTGCTCGGCGACACGGGCACCTCGGCACCCGAGCACTGGGATGCCGGCCTCGGCACCGGCGAGGTGCACGCCGTGTTCAGCATCTACGCGTCGGGGGCGACCGCACTCGACACCGCACTCGAACGGTTGCGCGGATGGTGCTCGCAACACCGCACCGACGAGGTGGCGGTGCACGTGGCCGACCGCCTGCCCGACCGCAAGGAACACTTCGGGTACGCCGACGGCATGGGTCAGCCCGCGATGGAGGGCAGCGGCGATCCGGTGCGCGGCGCCGGCGACCTCGGCACGTTGGGCCATTGGCGCGGGCTGCCATTGGGCGAGCTGTTCTGCGGCTTCGTCGACGACGACGGCGACCCCTCACCCGCGCCGGGCGGCACGCTGGGCCACGGGAGCACGTTCATGGTGTGGCGCAAGCTGCACGAGGACGTCGCCACGTTCCGCACCTGGACGGCACAGCAGGCCCAGCAGCACGGCCTCGACCACGAACTGTTGAAGGCGAAGCTCGTCGGCCGCTGGCCCGACGGCTCACCCCTCGCGCTCGCACCGCACGCGCCCGACCCCGAACTCGGCCTCGACCCCGCACGGGTGAACGACTTCGACCACGTCGACGACCCCGACGGTCTGCGCTGCCCCATCGGCGCACACATCCGTCGCATGAACCCACGCACCAGCCTCGGGTTCGGCGATGCATTGTCGTCGCGCCAGCGCATCGTTCGCCGTGGCATCACGTACGGACCACCGTTGCCCGACGGCGTCACCACCGACGACGGTGCCGATCGTGGCATCTACTTCATCGCGTTCATGGCCGACCTCGAGCGGCAGTTCGAGTTCATCCAGGCCAACTGGGCCAACACGGGTGACGGTGTGAACGCGGGGAGCGACCGCGACCCGTTCATCGGGCGGGCACCGGGCGACCACAAGTTCACGATTCCCGGGGTGACCCCCACGTTCCTGCACCCGCTGCCCGAACTGGTGACCACCAAGGGCGGCGAGTACCTGTGGGTGCCGTCGCTGCGGGCGCTGCGTGCCATCGGCGAGGCGGCGTTCGAGCGTCCGCCGAGCTCGTTCCGCAGCCCGCGGCCCGCCACCATCCGCGAGGTGGGTCAGTGGGCGCTGGGCATCGGGGTCGGTCTGGCCGTGGCGCCAGTGGCGTTCGTGCTCTCGTACCTGCGCGGCAAGCCGCCGGTGCACGCCACCGGCGTGGGCTACCACGCCTCCGTGCGCATCCACACGCCCGACGACGAACTGCTCGACGGCACCGTGCTGCAGCGCCCCGGCACGTACGCCTCGGTGGTGCGCCTGAGCCGCGGTTTCAGCCGACCGTTCGCGAAGCCCGACGTGCACGGTGTGGCCGTGCGCATCTGCGATGCCGGCGGCCCGGGGCGCCACCAGGACCTCCTGCTCGCCACCGCCAAGCCGGGCACGCACGGGCACGAGATCACGAACCTGGCACTTCGCTACTCGGCACGTGTCACGTCGACGTTGCGGGTGGCGATGCCGGGGGCACCGATCGTGGTGGGTGCCGAGGCCGAGCACTCGATGCCCGACGACGCCGTGGTGCACGCCGGCGGCGCCACCGGCACCGAGTTCACGCTGTGGGTGCAGTTCGTCGACGGTCTGCGCCGCGACGTGGGCACGGTCACCCTCGGCGATCCGCTCGATCCGGCGGAGCTGGCCGACCTGCACTTCACCATCGGCAACGACGACGGCGGCATCCGCCCCTACGGCGTGCTCAACGACGCCCGAGTCCTGGTGTACCGGGCCAGTTGGGCGGGGCGCAGCCTGCGCCACCGCTGAGGTGCGCGGGCGGCGCGTCAGAGCGCTGCGGCCAGCCCTTCGAGCGTCTGCTCCATGTTCGCCCGGTTGTGTGCAGCGCGATCGGGCACACCCAGCGCCAACCCGGTGATCTTCGCGATCACGGCGTTGCGGTGGTCGTCCCAGTAGTGGGTGACCTCGGTGCCGCCCTCCACGGCCTGCATCGAGAAACCCCACCCCGCCACCTTCAGACCGGCGGCGGTCACGTCGAACCTGAACTCCTTGCCCGGGTCGGCCACCTTCACCTTGGCGATGGTGCTCCACTTCTTCTTGCCCAACCGGTTGCTGCCCTCGAACAGCGCACCCACCGCGGGGCCGGTGGCACCTTTCACCCACTTGCCGCCGGTGTTCTCGGGCGACCACTCACCCATGCGGGGCAGGTCGCTGACGAGCTCGTACACCCGCTCGGGCGAGGCCGGGACGACGCGGGACACTTCGATCTGGTGGCTCATGCGCCCTATCTGAACAGATCTCGCGACTGGTCGCGGAGCACGGGCGCAATGGTGGCCGTGTCGTCGCGCTCCCAGGCGTGTCCGCGGATCACCGCGACCGGCACCCGCGACAGATTGCCCTTCACCAGTTCGGCGGCGCCGGCCAGTTCGTCGGCCGTGCACAGCGCCTGCACCTTGAACTCGTGGCCGTGCGGATCGACCTGCCCGATGTAGCTGGTGATGGGTTGCATCCCGGCGATGCCGATGGCGATGTCGGTCTGGCCCTCGCGCCACGCGCGGCCGAACGTGTCGGACACGATGACCGCGGCATCGACGCCGGCCGCGAGGAACCCGTCGCGGATGGCTCGCGCCGACGCATCGGGGTCGACCGGCAACAGCACCGCACGCCCGTGCGCACCGCTGCTCGACTGGTCGACACCACTGTTGGCGCACACGAACCCGTGATGCGTCTCGGTGATGAGGATGGGACCCAGTTGCCGCACGATGCGCTTCGACTCGCGCAGCACGATCTCGGTGACCGCAGGGTCCTTCTCCCATGCCGCCGACCATTCGCGGGCGAAGGGCGACGGCTCGATGTCGTCGAGTTCCACGGTGCGGCCCTCGGCCTTCGACACGATCTTCGACGTCACCACCACCACGTCGCCGGTTTCGATGGGCGAACCCGCGCCGGCCGCAGCGGCGAGGATGCCGGTGGCCAGGTCGGCGCCCTCGACGATCTCGGGCAGACCCGCGACGCCGAAGATGGTGAGCTGGCTCACGCCGGCAGACCGGCGAGGAACTCGAGGATCGCAGCGTTCACCGGCTCGGGGTTGGTGAGGTTGGCCGCGTGGGCTCCGCCCACCTTCACCACGCCGCCGCAGCCCACCAGACCGGCGGCCAGCGTCTCGGCCTTGTCCATCGTGATGGCCGTGTCCTCGGTGCCGTGGATGACCAGCGCCGGGCAGGTGATCTCGCCGAGGCGATCGGTGATGTCGTCGCGGCTGAGCAGGCAGGCCCCGGCCTGCACGATGAGCTCCTGTGGACGCGACTGCCACTTCGCGATCCACACCGCGTTCTCGACCGGGTCGGCGATGATGATGTTGGCGATGATGTCGGCCAGTTCGTCCACCGGCCCGACCGTGGCCCACGTGTCGATCATCTGCTGGTAGCCGGCGGCCACCTCCGGGTGCTCGGCCGCCGCCGCGGTGTCGAGCAGGATGAGCCCGCGCACCCGCTCGGGCGCAGTGAGCGCGGCGCGCAGCGACAGGAACCCACCCTGGCTCATGCCACCCACGACCGCACGGTCGATGCCGAGGTGATCGAGCAGTGCGAGGCAGTCGCGCGCGGAGTCCCAGTAGCTGAACGGCTGGCCGTCGAACTCGGTGAGACCGAAGCAACGTTCGTCCCACGTGATGACGCGGTACTGATCGCGCAGCGCCGCCACCTGGTGCACGAACATCTCGTGGTCCATCAGGAACCCGTGACCGAGGATCACGACCGGGCCGTCGCCGCCCGTGTCCTCGTAGTGGATGTGCTGGCCGTTGATGTCTGCGAATGCCATGCGCGCAACGTAGCAGTGGGAAGATGACCGAATGGTCTCCGAGATCTTCGATCCTGCTGCGTGGCGCGAGGTGCCCGGCTTCGACTTCGACGACATCACGTACCACCGCGCCGTCGAACACGGCACGGTGCGCATCGCGTTCAACCGGCCGGAGGTCCGCAACGCCTTCCGGCCGCGCACCGTGGATCAGCTGTACCAGGCGCTCGACCACGCCCGCATGAGCACCGACGTCGGCTGTGTGCTCCTCACCGGCAACGGCCCCTCCCCTCGCGACGGCGGTTGGGCGTTCTGCAGCGGCGGCGACCAGCGCATCCGCGGCAAGGACGGCTACAAGTATGCCGAGGGTGACGAGCGCGACACCATCGAGCCCGGTCGTGCCGGCCGGCTGCACATCCTGGAGGTGCAGCGCCTCATCCGGTTCATGCCGAAGGTGGTGATCTGCGTCGTCAACGGCTGGGCCGCCGGCGGTGGACACAGCCTGCACGTGGTGAGCGACCTCACCTTGGCGAGCCGCGAGCACGGCAAGTTCAAGCAGACCGACGCCGATGTGGCCAGCTTCGACGGTGGCTTCGGCAGCGCCTACCTGGCGCGTCAGGTGGGCCAGAAGTTCGCCCGCGAGATCTTCTTCCTCGGCCGCACCTATTCGGCCGACGAGATGCGCGAGATGGGCGCCGTGAACGCCGTGTATCCGCATGCCGACCTCGAGCGGGAGGCGTTGCAGTGGGCCAAGGAGATCAACGGCAAGAGCCCCACCGCCCAGCGGATGCTGAAGTTCGCGTTCAACCTGGTCGACGACGGCCTGGTGGGCCAGCAGGTGTTCGCCGGTGAGGCCACCCGTCTCGCCTACGGCACCGACGAGGCCGAGGAAGGCCGCACGTCGTTCCTCGAGAAGCGCGACCCCGACTGGTCGCCCTTCCCCTGGCACTTCTGATGACCGACGAGTTCATCGTCGTCGAGTCACCCGACGACCCGCGGGTGGCGCCGTTCCGGCTGAACGAGCGCGGCCTTGCCAACCGGCTGCAACGCCGTGACGACGGCGGCGACGGCCTGTTCATGGCCGAGGGTGATCTGGTGGTGGAACGCGCCCTCGACGCCGGGTGCGTGCCGACGATGGCGCTGGTCGACGGCGACCGCCCGCCGGCGGTGGCCGACCGGCTCCTCGGCCGGGTGCCGGTGTTCGCCGGTCGCGACGAGATGCGCCGCTCGATCACGCAGCTGGGCATGCCGTACTCCATCGTGGCCCTCTTCGAACGCCCGGCCCGCGCCACGGTGCCCGACCTGGCGGCGTCGGCCACACGCCTGGTGCTGGCCGAGGCGGTGGACAACCCGCTCAACATCGGCAGCATCGTGCGCAACGCACTCGGCATGGGTTGGCACGGCCTGGTGATCGATGCCACGAGTGTCGACCCGTTGGCGCGCCGGGCGATGAGGGTGTCGATGGGCAACTCGCTGCACCTGCCGTACGCCCGCTCCCGCGACATGGTGGCCACCGTGCGCGAACTGGTCGCGGCCGGCTGGCAGGTGGTGGCACTCACCCCGGCCGCCGATGCCGCGCCGCTCGACGAGGTGATGGCGGGTGACAAGGTGGCGTTGCTGGTGGGCAGTGAACGTGCAGGGCTCACCGACGAGGCGATGGCCGCCGCCACGCACCGTGCGGCGATTCCCATGCACGCTGGTGTCGACAGCCTCAACGTCGCCGCCGCCACCGCGGTGGCGTGCTGGCACCTGCGCCCGGTCAGGCCTTCGTGATGTTCAGGGGCCCGTCGTTGCGCAGGTGATCGGCGGCGGGCACGAAGTAGCCCATCAACATGTCGCGGATCTCACCGGGCGGTGTGCACCGCTCGACGGCGGCCGCCATGTGCAGCAGCCAGTGGTCGCGTTCGGTGGCACCGATGCGGAACGGGTTGTGCCGCATGCGCAGCATCGGGTGCCCGCGCTCTTCCATGTACGTGTGCGGTCCGCCCCAGTACTGGGCGAGGAACAGGGACAGCCGCCGCTTCGCACCGTCGATGTCGTCGGGCGGATACAGCGGACCCAGCACGGGGTCGGGCATCACGCCTTCGTAGAACGCATCGACGAGTCGCTCGAAGAACGGCAGGCCGCCGACGGCCTCGTAGAGGGTCATGCCCTCGTCGGACGCCCCATCGGGTGGAGTCGGGGTGTCACCGTTCGCCGTCACGGCGTGGATGCTAGAGGTGATCGGTGAACACGCGCACGGGACCAAGGTCCTCGCTGCGCACCACGATGGGCGTGCGCCCGTCGCACGGATCGAGCATCACGAACTCGTGCGTCGCGAGCAGCACCAGTGCCGTCGCCGAGTCACCCTCGATGTCCACTTCGATCACGTCGCCGGCATGGAGCCGGGTTGCCAGTGCGTTCATTGGTCTCGCCCTTCTTCATGGCGATGCTTGCCCGCGATCGCCCCTGTAGCGAGTAGTCCATCGGCACCGCCCGTGAGGACCTTTACGAAAACTTTGGAGTTTCGTATGAAGGAAAGATCTCGGGCAGACCGTCGCTCACCTTCACGGGGAACGCCGGCGGGCGCTTCTCGAGGAAACTCACCACGCCTTCACGGGCGTCGGGGCTGGCGCCACGCGACATGATGCCGCGCGAGTCCACCTTGTGGGCCTCCATCGGATGCGACGCGCCGAGCATCCGCCACAGCATCTGACGGGTCAGCGCCACGCTCACCGGGGCGGTGTGCTCGGCGATCTCCGTGGCGATGGCGCGGGCAGCCGGCAGCAGCTCGTCGGCGGGGTGCACACTGCGCACCAGGCCGCCGGCCAGCGCCTCCGACGCCGGGAACACCCGACCCGAGTAGCACCACTCGGCAGCCTGGCTGATGCCCACCAGCCGCGGCAGGAACCAGCTGCTGCACGCCTCGGGCACGATGCCGCGGCGGGCGAACACGAAACCGAACTTGGCGTGCTCGCTGGCCAGGCGGATGTCCATCGGCAGGGTCATCGTCACGCCCACACCCACGGCCGCACCGTTGATGGCACCGATGACGGGCTTCGTGCATTCGAAGATGCGCAGGCTCACCAGGCCGCCACCGTCGCGCGGGATGCCGACGTCCTCGGGGATCTCGTCACTGCCACCCTTGCTGAACGTCTCGCCGCCACCCGACAGATCGGCACCGGCGCAGAAGCCGCGACCGGCGCCCGTGACGATGACCGCGCGCACGTCGTCGTCGGCGTCCACCCGGTCGAACGCGTCGACCACCTCGACCCTCATGGTGCCGGTGAACGCGTTCAGCTGATCGGGACGGTGCAGTGTGATGGTGGCGATGCGATCGGCCACCTCGTAGGTGATCTGGGTGTACTCCATGCGGCGACCCTAGACGCCACGTCCTGCGTGGTCCGGCGTCGGGGAATCAGACGTCGAGGAACTTGCTGGCCGCAGTGCCGGAGCCGATGGCACCCACGAGCGCGCCGACCGCGATCATCACCATCCACACCATGAACGGATAGCCGTCGGTGACCACGAACCCCTCGAGGCCGGACTCCACCGGGAACGCGCGCACACCGTTGGTCCAGTCGCGGTTGATGAGCAGCATGAAGATGCCGCCGAGGAAACCACCCACCACGCCCTGGAGCAGACCTTCGAGCATGAACGGCAGACGGATGAACCAGTTGGTGGCACCCACCAGCTTCATCACCTCGATCTCCCGCCGTCGGGCGAACATCGCGGTGCGGATGGTGTTCCAGATGAGCAGCGCGGACGCGGCCAACAGACCACCGGAGATGATGAGCGTGCGCACGCCGAAGAAACTCTTCAGCTGACTGAGCACCTCCACCTGTTGGTCGGGGGTGCGCACATCGATCACGTTCGGCAGCTCACTGAACGTGTCCTTCAACGTGCGCAGCACCTCGCCGGAGTCCTTGTCGATGGGCGTGACCTTGAAGAACGACGGGATCTTCGGGATGAGCTGCTCGAGCGAATCCTGGTCGCCGGCGAACAGGGTGTTCGCCACCTGCGTGGCGCACGCCTCGTCGCAGTACTCCACCTTCTCGATGACGGTGGCCTGACCCTCGAGCGCACCCTGGATGAGCAGGATCTGGTCGGGGGTGGCGCCGTGCTTCACGTACACCACCATCTCCACGCCGCCGGTCCACAGCTTCAACTGGTTCTCGAAGCCGCGCTGGATGAGCAGGGTGAGACCGAACAGCAACAGCGAGATGGTGCTGGTGATGATGGTGGCCGCGGTGAGCGTCTTGTTGCGAGACATGCTCGCCCACATCTCGCGCAGCGTGTAGCGAAGGCGGGAGATCATTCGTAGACACCTCGTGCCTGGTCGCGCACGATGACGCCTCGGTCGAGCTGGATGACGCGCTTGCGCATCATGTTCACGATGCGTTGGTCGTGCGTGGCCATCACCACGGTGGTGCCGGTCTTGTTGATGCGGTCGAGCAGGCGCATGATGCCCTCGCCGGTGGCCGGGTCGAGGTTGCCCGTGGGCTCGTCGGCCAACAGGATGAGCGGCCGGTTCACGAACGCGCGGGCGATGGACACACGCTGCTGCTCGCCACCCGACAGCTGGTGCGGGAAGCGGTCCTGCTTGCCGCTGAGACCCACCAGGTCGAGCACCGCCGGCACCTGCTGGCGGATCACGTGACGCGGGCGGCCGATGACCTCCAGCGCGAACGCGACGTTCTCGAAGACCGTCTTGTTGGTGAGCAGCTTGTAGTCCTGGAAGATGTTCCCGATGTTGCGCCGCAGGTGCGGCACCTTGCTGTCGGGCATCTCGTTGATGTTGCGCCCGGCCACCCACACGGCGCCGCGCTCGGGGCGCTCCTGGCGGTTCATCAACCGCAGCAGGGTGCTCTTGCCGGAACCCGACGGTCCCACGAGGAACACGAACTCGGCCTTGGCGACGTCGAAGCTGGCGTCGCGGAGGGCCGTGACCTCCGTGCTGTAGGACTTGGTGACGTTCTCGAGGCGAATCATGGAGCGCTCAACCGTAGCCCAGTCACTCCGCTTCGCGGCGTCGCCACCGCAGGTACCCCTCCATGAACTCGTCGAGCTCACCGTCGAGGACCGCGTCGATCTGGCTGGTCTCCACCTCGGTACGGAGATCCTTCACCATCTGGTACGGCTGCACCACGTACGACCGGATCTGGCTGCCCCAGCCCACCTGTGCCTGACGGCCGGCGATGCGGGCCAGATCGGCCTCGTGCTCTTCTTCGATCTTCGCGGCCACCATCGCCTTGAGACGGTTCATCGCCTTCTCGCGGTTCTGCAACTGGCTGCGCTCCTCCTGGCTGGAGGCCACCAGGCCGGTGGGCTTGTGGATGAGGCGCACGGCCGACGAGG
>SXKB01000068.1 GCA_005778215.1 Actinomycetota bacterium
GCGCTGCGCAAGTGCGAGCCCCGCGGCATCGCCGATCCGGTACCCGGGGAGGTGCTCCGCCGCCTGGGCATGGTCGATCGGCATCAGGCGCTGCAGCGCATCCACCTGCCCGAGACGTATGCCGAGAAGGAGATCGCCCGCCGCCGGCTCGCCTTCGACGAGTTGCTCCGCGTGCAGACCGTGCTGGTGATGCGCAAACGGGCGCTCGAGCGCGAGTCGAAGGGCATCCGCCACACCATCGATGGTGAACTGGTGGGCCGGCTGCGCGCTGCGCTGCCCTACGAGCTCACCGGTGCCCAGCAGCGGGCCATCGCAGAGATCGAGGCCGATCTGGCCGGGCCGCACCCGATGCACCGCCTGCTGCAGGGCGACGTGGGTGCGGGCAAGACCCTGGTGGCCGTCAGTGCCATGCTCACCGCAGTGCAGGGCGGGCACCAGGCGGCGCTGATGGCACCCACCGAGGTGTTGGCCGAACAGCACGCCGCGGGTGTGCGACGCCTGCTCGACGGCGTCACCGTGCCCGACCCGGGCAACCTGTTCGGCGACCGTCCGCTGCGCATCGAGCTGCTCACCAACCGGGTCACCGGCGCCGACCGCCGCGACGTGTTGGCCGGGCTGGCCGACGGCACGGTCGACATCGCCATCGGCACCCACGCGCTCATCCAGGAGGGCGTGCAGTTCCACAGCCTCGGCATGGTGGTGGTCGACGAACAGCACCGCTTCGGCGTCGAACAGCGCGCCGCGCTGCGCGACAAGGGCGACGGCGAACTGGTGCCCGACGTGCTGGTGATGACCGCCACCCCCATTCCGCGCACCGCTGCGATGACCGTGTACGGCGACCTCGACGTGAGCGTGCTCGACGAACTGCCGCCCGGCCGCACCCCCATCCGCACCAAGTGGGCCAACGGGCCGCTGATGGAGCAGGGTGCGTGGGCCACGGTGCGCGAGCAGGTGGGGGAGGGCCGTCAGGCGTACGTGGTGTGCCCGCTCATCGAGGAGAGCGAGAAGCTCGAGGTGGCGAGCGCGCAGGAGACGTTCGAGCGGCTGGTGCACGACGAGCTGAAGGGGCTGCGGCTCGCGTTGCTGCACGGCCGCATGCCGTCGTCGGAGAAGGAGGCCGTGATGGACTCGTTCCGTCGCGGCGAGGTCGATGTGCTGGTGGCCACCACGGTCATCGATGTCGGGGTCGACGTCCCCTACGCGACCGTGATGGTCATCGTCGACGCCGACCGGTTCGGCATCGCCCAGTTGCACCAGTTGCGCGGGCGGGTGGGCCGTGGCGCGCACGAGTCGACGTGCTGGCTGGTCACCCAGGAGGTCGAGGACCACAACCCACGAGTGCAGGCGCTGGTCGACACCACCGACGGGTTCGTACTCGCCGAGGTCGACCTCGAACTACGCGGTGAGGGCACGCTGATGAACACCGCGCAGAAGGGGCGCAGCGACCTGAAGCTGGCGTCGCTGCGGCGCGACCGCGAGTTGGTGGAGCTGGCCCGAGGGGTGGCGTTCGAGCTCGTCGACGCCGACCCGCTGCTGGAGCGACACCCGCTGCTGCTCGACGAGGTGCGCCTGCTGTTCAGCGACGAGGACGAAGCGTTCCTGTTCAAGAACTGACACCGGCGCGAGCGATCGGTGGGCCAGACTGTTGCGATGCGTCGTTTCGTTGCCGCCCTGTTCGTGGGTTCCCTGGTCCTTGCCGCCTGCTCCGACGAGAACCAGAGCGATGGTGACACCGCCACCATGCCCACCGATGCCCCCGGGAACACCGATGGCTCGGCGTCGCCCGACGGCGAACCGGCCGGCACGCAGACGTTCACCGATCTCGAGCAGACGCACGTCGACACACCGGTCGACTACCCGCAGACGCCGCCCGTCGGTGGCCCGCACAATCCGGTGTGGCAGACCTGCGCGTTCTACGACACGGCCATCATGACCGAGCGCGGCGTGCACTCCATGGAGCACGGCGCGGTGTGGATCACCTACTCGCCCGACCTCGACGCTGCCGCCATCGACGCGTTGAAGGCGCTCCAGGCCGGCGGCGAGGAAGTGCTCGTCTCGCCGTTCGAAGGGTTGCCGACGCCCATCGTCGCCTCCGCATGGGGCAAGCAGTTGCAGGTCGACACGGCCGACGACCCGGCGCTGGCCCAGTTCGTGCGGTTCTTCGACGACGGTCCGCAGACGCCCGAGAAGAACACGCCCTGCGCGCAGGGCACCGACGAGACCGTCGGCTGAGTTCACGCCGGTCAGTACGCGCGGGTCAGTACGCGAGGTCGGGCGCGCCGTCCTCGTCGTCGGGCAGCACCAGGTCCCAGCGGTCGCGGCAGTCCTCGCAGCGATAGGCGACGATGTCGCCCGGCTCCCAGATGCCGTCCTCGGGTGGGTGTGTCAGCAGGTGGCAACGGCCACCGCAGTCGACGCAGACGATGGTGGGTTCCGGAGTGAGCACGCCCGTAGTCTGGCCGGTATGCGCGTGATCTCGGGCGAATTCGGTGGGCGCAAGCTCGTGGCGCCCGATGGCACCACCACGCGCCCCACCACCGACAAGGTGCGCCAGGCGGTGTTCAACTCGCTCGGCAGCATGGGGGTCGTCGAGGGTGCCACCGTCGCCGACCTGTACGCGGGTTCGGGTGCGTTGGGCATCGAGGCGCTGTCGCGGGGTGCCGAGCACTGCGTGTTCGTCGAGCGCGACCGTGCGGCGCTGAAGGCGTTGCGCGAGAACATCGCCGCGCTCGACCTGGGCACCCGTGCCACGGTGCACGCGACCGACGTGATGGCGTGGGTGCCGGTGATGCGCAACGTCGACATCGCGTTCATCGACCCGCCGTACGCCTTCGACGCGTGGGACCGCCTGCTGCCACTGGTCGACGTGGGCATGGTGGTGGCCGAGGCCGACGACCCGGTGGCCGCGCCCGAGGGCTGGGAGCAGGCGCGGTCGCGTCGGTACGGGCGCACCTGGGTCACCATCCTCGAACGGCTAGCGTGAGGGCACACATGGCCACAGTTCTGTACCCCGGCAGCTTCGATCCGCTGCACCTCGGACACATCGACGTGATCGAACAGTCCGTCGCGCTGTTCGGCAAGGTGATCGTCGGTGTGATGCACAACCCCACCAAGCCGAGCGGCATGTTCACGCTCGAGCAGCGGGTGAAGATGATCAAGGACAGCATCTCGTACATGCCGTCGGTGAAGGTGATGGCGTTCGAGGGTCTGGCCGTCGACGCCGTGAAGCAGGTGAAGGCCGCGTTCATCGTGAAGGGCCTGCGCACCGGCGGCGACTTCGAGGTCGAGCAGCAGATGGCGCACACCAACCACGCCGTCAGCGGTGTGCGCACCGTCTACCTGCCCTGCAAGCCGGCCCTCGTCTCCATCAGTAGCCGGTTCATCCGGGAGATCGCGCAGTACGGTGGCGACGTCACCTCGCTGGTGCCGGCCCCCGTCGCCACCGAGCTCGCCACCCTGTTCCCTTCCAAGGGCAACCCCTGAACACCGCTGAGATCCGATGAGCCACGACGACCAGTACGACGACTACGACCCCGAGTTCGACGACTCCGACGCGTACGTCCGCACCACCAACGGCTACGTCGGTGACGCCGAGGCGCTGCTGCAGCGTGCCATCGACATCATCGCCAACGCGCCCAAGATGCCGCTGTCGTCGTCGCCCCGCATCGACGGCGACGAGATCATCGAACTGCTCGACGAAGCCATGCGCCGGATGCCCGAGGAGATGCGGCACGCGCGCTGGATGATCAAGGAGCGTCAGGACTTCGTGGCCAAGACGCGTCGCGAGGCCGACGAGCTGCTCGAGGCCGCTCGCGTGCAGGCCGAGCGCATGGTGCAGCGCACCGAGGTCGTGCGCGCCGCCGAGGCCCGCGCCCGGCAGATCAACGAGGCCGCCGAGGCCGACGCCCGCCGCCTGCGCCACGAGACCGAGGACTTCCTCGACCAGCGGCTCGCCAGCTTCGAGATCCTGCTCGACAAGCTCAACAAGACCGTGCAGGCCGGCCGCAGCCGCATGAACATCGGCGCCCACCGCGAGGTGGTCGAGATGGAAGAGGAAGACCCCACGAAGGGCTTCTTCGACCAGGATCGCTGAGGCCCGCATGGCCAACCCGTTCCTCGTGAACGCGGCCGAGGTGCTGCGTCGCCCCGGCACCCAGAAGGACATCGCCGTCCAGGTGCCCCTGGCCGATCTCGACATCGCCGACGATCCGCGCTTCGACGACGACGCCGAGGTCGACGTGCGCCTGCTGCTCGAGAGCATGAGCGACGGCATCGTGGTCGACGGCCAGGTGTCGGTGCCCTGGCACGGGAACTGCCGCCGCTGCGACGAGCCCACCGGCGGGGTGTCGGTCAGCGAGGTGCACGAGCTGTACCAGCGCACCATCACCGACCCCGACGCGTACGAGATCGTGGGCGAACAGCTCGACCTCCGCCCCGTGGCCCGTGAGCTGGTGTTGCTCGATGCCCCGGCCACGCCGCTGTGCCGGCCCGACTGCGCCGGGCTGTGCCCGACGTGCGGCATCAACCGCAACGAGGCCACCTGCGAGTGCGAGGGGCCGCCCGCCGACCCGCGCTGGGCGGCGCTCGACCAGCTGAAGTCGGTCGCCGACGGCGACAACGACACCCCCTGAGAGGTAGCAAGCAGGCCTGCTGCGCCGTTATCCTCGCCTAGCTCGTTTGTCGAGGGGAACCGCCCTCGCTGTTGTCGGGAGTCACCATGGCTGTTCCCAAGAAGAAGAAGTCGAAGTCGAAGACGCGTAGCCGCAAGTCGGCCAACATGCGTCTGCACACACCTGCGCGCAGCATCTGCCCGCGCTGCGCCGCCGCCAAGCTGCCGCACACCGTGTGCCCCAGCTGCGGTTGGTACAAGGACCGCGTCGCCGTCGAAGTCGGCTGAGCCGGCCTCCGCACATGCTGCCGATCGCCCTCGACGCGATGGGCGGCGACAAGGCGCCGGGCGACATCCTCGCCGGGGCGCATGCCGCCGCCGCTCTGGGCATTCCTGTCGTCCTCGTCGGCCCTGAGGGCCTCGAGGGTGCGGGCGACCTCCCGCTCATCGTCGCCTCCGAAGTCATCGCCATGGATGACGACCCGGCGGCCGGGGTGCGTCGCAAGAAGGACTCCACGCTCGTGCGCGCCGCGGAAGCGGTGCGCGACGGCAAGGCGTCGGCCATGGTCTCGGCCGGCAACACCGGCGCCACCATGGCGTCGGCACTGCTGCGCATGGGGCGCGTCCGCGGCGTGAACCGCCCCGCCATCGCCACCCCCATCCCGGTGCCGGGCCACCTGCCCAACATCTTGCTCGACGCCGGTGCCAACGCCGAGGTGCAGGCCGAGTGGCTGGTGCAGTTCGGTCAGATGGGTTCCATCTACGCCCGCAAGCGGTTCGGCATCGAACGGCCCACGGTCGGTCTGCTGTCCATCGGCGAGGAGCCCGGCAAGGGCGACACGCTCCGCAAGGAGGCCTACGAACTGCTCGCCACCGCGTCGGGCATCGAGTTCGTCGGCAACGTCGAGGGTCGCGACCTGATGAAGAAGACCGCCGACGTCATCGTCACCGACGGCTTCACCGGCAACGTGGCGCTCAAGGCGCTCGAGGGCGGCATGAAGACGTTGTTCGCGGCGCTGCTCGAGGCGTTCGCGTCGGAGCCGCACTACAAGGAGCACGCCGACGCGCTGCTGCCGGCCATCCTGCCGCTGTACGCGCAGATGACCCCCGACACGTACGGCGGTGCCGTGCTGCTGGGTGTCGACGGCATCTGCATCATCAGCCATGGCTCCTCCGGCGAGACGGCCATCGTCAACGCCATCAAGCTCGGCCAGGAACTGGCCGAGAGCGGCATGGTGGCCGAGATCGCCGCCGCCTTCGCCACCCCGGCCTGAGCCGGGTCGGCCACGACGTCAGGCGCGCAGCAGGTCCTTTGCGATGTGCGTGATCTGGATCTCGTCGGTGCCGGCGTAGATCTGCAGCACCTTGGCGTCGCGGGCCAGCTGCTCCACACGGAACTCGCTCATGTAGCCGTTGCCGCCGAACAGCTGCACGGCCTCGAGCGCCACTTCCGTGGCGGCGCGTGCCGAATAGAGCTTCATCGCCGACGCCTCGGCGAGGCTCATCGTGCGGCCGGCGGCGCTCATCTCCATGGTGCGGAACACCAGGTTCTGCACGTTCATGCGAGCCACCTCCATGCGGGCCAGCTTGTCCTGGATGAGCTGGAACACACCGATCGGCTTGCCGAACTGCACGCGGTCCTTGGCGTACTGCACGCTGAGCTGCAGGCACTCCTCGATGATGCCCAGGGCCATCGCCGCCACGCCCGAACGCTCCTGCTGGAACGTGGCCTTGGCGCCGTCGCGGCCGCCGGCGGGCAGGTCCTCGGTCTCGCCGATCAGGCGGTCGCGGCCCACACGCACGTCGTCGAGGAACAGCTCACCCGTCGGGGAGGAGTGCATGCCCATCTTGCGCAGCGGCTTCGACTGCACGAAGCCCGGGATGCCGCGGTCGAGCACGAACGAGAGCACCTTGCGCTGCTCGGGCGGGTTGCCCTCGTCGAGCTTGCAGATGAACACGGTGGTGTCGGCGTACGGACCGTTGGTGATGAACGTCTTCGAGCCGTTGAGGATGTAATCGTCGCCGTCACGGCGGGCGGTGCTCTTCATCGAGCCGAACGCGTCGCTGCCCGAGCCGGGCTCGGTGATGGCCCATGCGCCCACCTTGTCCATCGTCAGCAGGTCGAGCGCCCAGCGCTCCTTCTGCGCGATGGTGCCCTTCGACATGATGGCTGCCGACGTGAGGCCCATGCTCACACCCATCGCGGTGACCATGCCGGGGCACACCCGGCACAGCTCGATGATGGGGATCAGCGACATGCCGCTGTCGCCGCCACCGCTGCGCTCCTTCGGCGGGGTGGCCTCGGCCTCGCCGGCGGCGATGGCCTTCTCGCGGGCGATCTGCTTCTGGAAGCGGTCGCGGGCCATGGCGTCCATGCCGAACGTGGCGAACAGCTTGCGGAGGATGTCGTACGGCGGCAGGTCGCCGTGCTCCAACTCCTCCACGTGCGGACGGATCTCGTCGTCCACGAAGCGCTTCACGGCCTCGCGGATCATCTGGTGCTCTTCGCTCCACTCGAACATGAGGCGATGGTAGGTGACCCATGCCCCTGGGCACCCAATGCGCACGGGCGTACCGTGAGGCTGTGAGCAGCGTGATCCTCACCCGAGGGTTGACCAAGCGATTCGGCGCGTCGGTGGCGCTCGACGGGCTCGACCTCGACGTGCACGAGGGGGAGGTGTTCGGCTTCGTGGGTCCCAACGGTGCCGGCAAGACCACCACCATCCGGCTGCTGCTCGACCTGTTGCGGCCCACCGCGGGCAGTGTTGCGGTGCTCGGTGGCGACCCACGTCGCGACGGCGTGGCACTGCGGGCGCGCATCGGCTACCTGCCCGGCGACCTGAACCTGCCGCCGAAGGTGACCGGTCGGGCGTTCCTCGCCGATCAGGCAGCCCTGCGGCGGCTCGACCTCTCGCCGGTGATCGACGAACTGGCCGATCGCCTGACGGCCGATCTCGACCGGCCGATGGGCGAGCTGTCCCTCGGCAACCGTCGCAAGATCGGCGTGGTCGCAGCGTTCGCGCACCGGCCCGACCTGCTGGTGCTCGACGAACCGACCGGTGGCCTCGACCCGCTGGTGCAGCAGACGTTCCGGGCGATGGTGCGCGAGGCGGCGGCCGCGGGCGCCACGGTGTTCCTGTCGTCGCACGTGCTCGACGAGGTGCAGCACACGGCCGATCGGGTGGCGGTGTTGCGCAAGGGTCGTCTGGTGGCCGAGGACCGCGTCGACGCGCTCATCGCCCGTCTGGTCCGCACCGTCAGGGTGCGTTTCACGGTCGCACCGCCGGGGGACTCGTTCCACGGTGTGCCCGGGGTGGCGGGTGTCGCGTCGCCGCAGCCCGACACGTTGGAGTTCACGTTGGCCGGCGCGGCGGGTCCGCTGCTGGCGGCGCTCGCACCGCACGCGCCACTCGACCTGCACGCGCCCGAACCCGACCTCGAGGACGTGTTCCTCCACCTGTACGGCGAGGAGGCGCAGTGACCTCGTCGCTCGTGCTCTTCCGGCGCGCCCTCGCCGATCGCCGCCGCTGGCTCCTCGGCTGGAGCGTGGGCATCGTGCTGTTGGTGGTGCTCACCCTCGCGTTCTGGCCGTCGTTCCGTGACAAGGCCGACGACATGAACGAGATGGTGGCCAACCTGCCCGACAGCGTGAAGTCGCTGTTCGGCATGGGCGGCGGTGTGGACCCCTTCTCGCCCGTCGGCTACCTGTCGTCGCAGGTGTATGCGTTCATGCTGCCGCTGCTGCTGGCCATCGCCGGCATCGGCATCGGCGGGTCGCTGGCCGGCGACGAGGAGCACGGTGTCGCCGAATCCGTCTACGTCCTGCCGGTGCCACGGCGCCGCATCGTGTTCGAACGGTGGCTCACGATGGTGGCGCTCACCAGCCTGTTGGCGGTGGTGACGTTCGTGGCGGTGCTGGTGACCGTGCGACTGGTCGACATGCCGGTCGGCACGATGGCGTTGTGGTGGGCGTCGGTCACCTCGGCGTTGCTCACGTGGTCGATCGCGGGGCTGGCGGTGCTGGTGGGTGCGTGGACCGGACGTCGCGGCGTGGCCATCACGGTGGCCACGGTCATCGCCGTCGCAGGGTACGTGATCACCGGACTCGCCGACGCCGGCATCGGGTTCTTCGAGACGCTCGAGCCCGTGTCGCTGTTCACGCACTACGACGTGCTGCACTCCCTCGCGCAGGGGCGGCCGCCGTGGTCGGCGTTGGTGCTGGTGGCCGTCACTCTCGTCTCGCTGGGGCTCGCACTGTGGGCGATCGACCGGCGCGACCTCCGCGCCGGTTGACGGCTAACCTTCCGATCCGCCCGTCCCTACCGTTCAGGAGAACTCAGGTGCCTGCAGAAACCCACGTCGAACAGGGTCCGCTCGACCGCAACGGCGTCTTCGAGATCGTCCGCGCCAACCTCGCCGACATCCTCGAGATCGACCCGGCGAGCATCAGCGAGGGCCAGTCGTTCACCGACGACCTCGACGCCGACTCGCTGGCGCTCATCGAACTGGTGGAGGCGCTCGAGGAGGAGTTGGGCGAGCGTTCGGTCGGCTTCCGCATCGAGGACGAGGACCTCGTCGACCTGAAGACCGTGCGCGACGCGGTCGACTACGTGTACGCCAAGGTCAAGGGCGCCTGACATCTCGGTGCTGCCCGAGCCCGACCTCACCGAGCTCCCGCAACGGCTCGGCCACGAATTCCGAGATCCGGAACTGCTGGCGCGCGCACTGTCGCACCGCAGCTGGTGTGCCGAGGTGGGCGGCCAGCCCAGCAACGAGCGGCTCGAGTTCCTCGGCGACGCCGTGCTCGGCTGGGTGATCGCCGACCTGTCGTACCGCAACCACAGCGAGCTGGCCGAGGGCAAGCTCACCGACCTGCGCAAGAGCGTGGTGAACGCGTCGGCACTGGCCGAGGTGGCACTGGAGATCGGGCTGGGCAAGTACCTCCGCCTCGGCAAGGGCGAGGACGCCGCGGGTGGGCGCACGAAGCCGTCCATTCTCAGCGACGCGTTCGAGGCGGTGCTGGGCGCCGTGTACGTCGACGGCGGGCCGCAGCCGGCGTTCGCCCTCATCGAGCGGCTGTTCTCGGCGCGGATGGCGTCGGCCGCGCAGCGCCTCGATCGCCTCGACTACAAGACCGTGCTGCAGGAACTCACGGCGCGCCAGCACGACACCGCGCCCGTCTATCTCATCAGCGACACCGGCCCCGACCACGACAAACGCTTCTTCGCCACGGTCATCGTGCAGGGCGTGGCCGTGGGCACGGGGGAGGGGCGGTCGAAGAAGACCGCCGAGCAGGCTGCGGCCGAACAGGCGTGGCTGTCGCTCACGAACCAGTCGGTGGGCCAGGAAGCGCTGTAGCTCATGCCCGAACTGCCCGAGGTGGAGACCGTTCGCCGGGGCCTGGAGGTGCAGGTGGTCGGCCGCCGCATCGAGCGGGTCGAGGTGGGCCGTGAGCGCACCGTGCGGCGCACGTCGCGCCAGGCGCTCGTCGACGGCCTCACCGGCGCCACCATCACCGCGGCCAACCGGCGCGGCAAGTACCTGCTGTGCCCGCTCGACACCGGTGACGAGCTGATGGTGCACCTGCGGATGAGTGGCCGCCTGCTGGTGGCTGATGCCGGCACGGCGCGCCCGCCGCACACCCACGTGGTGATGCACCTGTCGGGTGCGCCCGCGCAGGAACTGTGGTTCATCGACCCGCGCACGTTCGGCGAGATGGTGGTGTTCGACCCGGCCAACCTCGCGGTGGAGATGCCCGACCTGGCCCGCCTGGGCGTCGACCCCATCACCGACGGACTCACGAAGGCCCAGCTCGGCAACATCCTGCGCGGTCGCCGTCGACAGTTGAAGGCGCTGCTCATGGACCAGCACGTGGTGGCCGGCGTGGGCAACATCTACTGCGACGAGAGTCTCCACCTGGCCAAGCTGCGACCCGACCGCATCTCCGACACGCTCACCACCCGCGAGATCGGCCGGTTGCACGACGCCGTACTGTCGGTGCTGTCGCTCGCCATCGAGGCCGGCGGCAGCACCCTGGCCGACACCCAGTACGTCGACCTCGAAGGGCAGGGCGGCTGGTTCCAGGTGCACCACCGCGTGTACGACCGGGCCGGCCAACGCTGCCTCACCTGCGGCAAGGCCGACATCGTGCGCATCATGTCGGCGGGCCGCTCGACCTGTTTCTGCCCCCGCTGCCAGCGTTGAGTAGGGTCACCGACGCCGTGTTCCTGAAATCGCTCACCCTCAAAGGCTTCAAGTCGTTCGCCGACGCCACCACGCTCCAGCTCGAGCCGGGTGTCACCGTCGTCGTCGGTCCCAACGGATCGGGCAAGTCGAACGTCGTCGACGCCATCGCCTGGGTGCTCGGCGCACAGGCGCCCAGTGCCGTTCGCAGCCAGAAGATGGACGACGTCATCTTCGCCGGCACCGCCAAGCGCCCGGCGCTCGGCCGCGCCGAGGTCACGCTCACGCTCGACAACTCGGCCGGGCTGCTGCCCATCGAGTTCACCGAGGTCACGGTCTCCCGCACTCTGTTCCGCACCGGCGAGAGCGAGTACGCCATCAACGGCGTGTCGTGCCGCCTGCTCGACGTGCAGGAACTGCTCAGCGACGCCGGCGTCGGTCGCCAGCAGCACGTCATCGTCAGCCAGGGACAGATCGACGCGGTGCTCAACGCCCGCCCCGAGGACCGTCGCGGCATCATCGAAGAAGCCGCCGGCGTGCTGAAGTACCGCAAGCGCAAGGAGAAGGCCGAGCGTCGGCTCGACGCCACCGAGGCCAGCCTGCTGCGCGTGCAGGACCTGTTGCGCGAGGTGCGGCGGCAGCTGCGTCCACTCGAGCGGCAGGCCGAGGCCGCTCGCCGCCACGGCGACCTGGTGGCCGAACTGTCGGCGCTGCAGATCTTCCTCGCCGGGCGCGAGATCGCCTCGCAGCGTGCGCGCCTCACGGCGTTGGCGGGCGAGAAGATCACACTCGGCCAGGCCGAGCAGACGTTGCGCACCGAACTCGCGCAGCTCGACACCGACGTGATGGCCGCCGAGGCCGAGCTCACCGCTCGCGGCGACACCGATCTCGGCGACGAGATGGTGCGCGTCGAACAACTCCGCGAACGTGCCCGCGGCATCGCTGCCGTGCTGGTCGAGCGTCGTCGCTCGATGGAGCGCGACCGTGGCCAGCTGATGGATTCCGGCGTGGTGGCCAACCTCGAGGCCGACGGTCAGCGGCTGCGCGATGAACTCGCCGGCGTCATCGCCGAGCTCGAGTCGCTCGGACCCGAGGCCGAGGCGCTCGCCGCCGAGGAGGTCGAGTTCGCCGACCAGCGCCGCGAGACCATGGACGCCATCGAGCAGCTGGGCACCAGCACGTCGGCGGCCAGCGCGGCCGCCGAAGTGCGCGGCGAGTTGCGGTCGATGCGCGGCGGGCTCGAACGGGCCGAGGCCGAACTGCGCCGTCAGCGCACGCGGGTCGAGTCGCTGCGGCAACGGGCCGAACGCCTCGATGCCGAGAGCGAACGCCTGAAGGCCGAGATCGAGTCGGCCCAGACCCTCGAGGCCGAGCTGGTCACCGGGGTGGAGGCTGCCGAGGCACGCCGCATCGCCGCCGATGCCGCGCACGACGCGCTGGTGCTGAACCGCCAGGAGGCCGCCGAGGAGTTCTCGCGGTGGCGCGCGCGTGCAGAGGCGTTGCACCTCGCCCTCGAGAGTGCCCGCGCTCGCGCCGGTGCCGAGCACCTCGCGGGGGTCGACGGTGTGCTCGGCACACTGCTCGATCTGATCGAGATCGACAGCGGCTGGGAGCCGGCCGTGGAGGCTGCACTCGGCGAGGCGTTGCAGGCCGTGGTGGTGGCGTCGCCGCAGACCGGCCGCTCCGCACTGCAGTCGCTGCAGGCCAACAACGTGCACGGCGCTGTGCTCGCCCTCGGCGCCCGTGGCGGTGCGTCCGCCCCTGCTGTCGGCGGGGGTTCGGCCGTGCGCCCCCATGTGCGCAGCCGCCACGACGGCGTGCCCGAACTGCTCGACGCAGTTCTCGGTGGCGCGGTGCGAGTGGACCGCTGGGACGACGCAGTCGATCTGGCCATCGGCAATCCGGCCGCCGTGGTGGTCACCGCTGCAGGCGACCGGTTCGGTCCCACCGGCTGGCGCATCGGTGCCGCCGGTGGTGGCGCCACCGCCGCGGCATTGGAGGAGGCGCAGGAACGGTCGGGCATCGCACAGGCCGAGTTGTCCCGGTTGGAGACCGCACTCGCCGGCGCCAAGGCCGAACTGCAGGCGGCGCGCCAGCAGGAGAACGACCTCACCCGCAAGCTCGACGCACACGACGCCGGTTTCTCGGCGAACAGCGAGGCGTTGGCTCGCAGTCAGGCCGAGCGGCGCGAGGCGCAGAGCGAGATCGAGTCGTTGGAGCACACGCTGTCCGACGCCGACGAGCGTGCCGAACGCGAGCGCACTCGAATCGCCGAACTCGAGGCGCTCGTACCGGCATTGGAGGCCGACGAGGCCGCCGAGGCGGAGGCCGCCAAGGCGCGCGGTGAGGCCCGTGCGCGCCTCGACGCGCAGGCCGCTCGTCTCGCCGGGCGCCGGCAGGACCTCGAGGTGCGCAACGCAGGCCTGCACGAGCGGCAGGCGTTCCTCGAGCGCCGTCTGCAGGAGACCGAGCGTCGGCTCGAGGCCGACGCGGTGGCGCGTGCCGAAGCAGCGCAGCGCCGCGAGGCCGTCGAGCGCAGCCTCGCTGCGGTCGAACGTCTCGGCGCGATGGTGGAGGCCCACCGCCACACCATCGAGGTGCGCCACAACGAACTGCTCGAGATCCGTCGCCGCCAGAGTGACGAGGTGCGCGGTATCGCGCAGCGCCTCGACGGACTGCGCCGCCGCCGCTCGGCCGCCGAGAAGGAACTCGAGGAGTCGCGCGAGCGCTCGCGTCGCGTCGAGATCGACGAGGCCGAGGTGCGGATGCGGCTCGAGGGCGCCGTGGAAGCACTGCGTCGCGACCACGATCTCGAACCCGCCGCGGCCGAGGCCACCGAGATGCCGCCGCTGCCCGAGGGCATCAGTGCTGCCGCTCGCGTGCGCGACCTCGAACGCGAACTGCGTCTGATGGGCCCCATCAACCCGCTCGCACTCGAGGAGTTCAACGAGTTGCAGGAGCGGCACCGGTTCCTCGAGGAGCAGCTCGACGACGTGCGCAACACCCGTCGCGATCTGATGCGTGTCATCAAGGCGGTCGACCTCGAGATCCAGACCGTGTTCTCGGCGGCGTTCGCCGACGTGAGCACGCACTTCGGTCAGCTGTTCGGCACGTTGTTCCCTGGCGGCGCCGGCAAGCTGGTGCTCACCAACCCCGACGACCTGCTCAACACGGGCATCGAGGTCGAGGCCAAGCCCAGCGGCAAGAACGTCAAGAAGCTGTCGCTGCTGTCGGGCGGCGAGCGCAGCCTCACGGCGCTGGCGTTCCTGTTCGCGGTGTTCCGCAGTCGCCCGTCGCCGTTCTACGTGATGGACGAAGTGGAAGC
>SXKB01000069.1 GCA_005778215.1 Actinomycetota bacterium
GTGCCGTGGCACATGCTGGTGCAGGAGAAGGGCATCCAGCTCCGCTGGGTCCCGCTCACCGCCGACGGCGAGCTCGACCTCACCACGCTCCCCCAGTTGCTCGACGGTGCGAAGGCGTTCAGCTTCACCGCGATGAGCAACGTGCTCGGCACCATCACGCCGGTCGAGCAGCTGTGCCGCGCCGCGCACGATGCCGGCGCGGTGGCCATCGTCGACGGCTGCCAGTACGTGCCGCACAACGTCACCGACGTGCAGGCGTGGGGTGCCGATCTACTGGCGTTCAGCAGCCACAAGCTGTGCGGCCCGTCGGGCATCGGCGTGCTGTGGGGACGTGAGGAGTTGCTCGACTCGATGCCGCCGTTCCTCGGCGGCGGCACCATGATCGCCGACGTGCGCTTCGACGGGTTCACCACCGCCGAGTTGCCAGCGACGTTCGAGGCGGGAACGCCGCCCATCACCGAGGCCGTCGGCCTGGGTGCCGCCGTCGACTTCCTCACCGGTCTGGGCATGGCCAACATCCGCCAGCACGAGATCGACATCGCGTCGTACGCCATCAGCACGCTCACCGAGCGATTCGGCGACGACATCCAGTTGCACGGCTCACGCAATGTCGAAGTGCGCGGCGCCACGTTCAGCTTCGCGTTCCGCGACATCCACCCCCACGACCTCAGCCAGGTGCTCGACCAGCGCAACGTGTGCGTGCGCGCCGGGCACCACTGCGCGAAGCCGTTGATGCGCCTGCTGGGCGTCAACGCCACGGCGCGTGCGAGCTTCTACCTGTACAACGACACCGACGACGTCGACGTGTTGGCGGATGCGCTCGACGGCGCAACGGATATCTTCGGGTTCTGAGAGGAGCCTCACATGCCCGGCTTGGAAGACCTGTACCGCGAGATCATCCTCGACCACCACCGCAACCCCCGCAACCGTGGCGAGCTGCCGCCGCCTGCATCGCACGCCGTGGGCCACAACCCGCTGTGCGGTGACGAGATCGACGTGTACCTCGAGGTCACCGATGGCGTCATCACCGACGTGAAGGTGGGCGGTCAGGGCTGCAGCATCTCGCAGAGCTCGGCCTCGATGATGAGCCAGGCCGTGAAGGGTCGCCCGGTCGACGAGGTGCGGGCCCTGGTGCGCCGGTTCAAGGGCATGATGAGCATCCCCGACGAGGACGGCAACCCCATCGAGCCCGACCCCGCGGTGAAGCTCGGCGATCTCGAAGCACTGCAGGGCGTGGTGAAGTTCCCGGTGCGCATCAAGTGCGCCACCCTGGCATGGAACACGCTGCTCCAGGCGCTCGACCAAGGCTGAGCACACCCACCCGCGTACGCTCGACGGCGTATGCAACCCTTCTTCGACGACATCGCGCCGCACCCCGACGGGGTCGACCCCGATGCGCAGATCATCCACGAGCGCGCCTACGTGGTGCGGGCGTATCGCAAGGACGCCGACACGCTGCTGCTGCGCGGTGCCGTCCGCGATCAGAAGCCGCCGGGTCTGTACGTGCCCAACGACCCCGAGCCGTTGACCGTGCACCACATGATCGTCGACCTCACCGTCGCAGTGCCGTCGCTGGAGATCATCGGCGCGAACGCCGCCCTCGAGACACACCCCCACGAGGCCTGCCCACGCATCGAGGACCACTACCAGCACCTGGTGGGCCTGTCGATCGCGCGCGGGTTCACGCACAAGGTGCGCGAGCTGTTCGGCGGCCCACGCGGCTGCACGCACACCACCGCACTCCTGCAGGCGATGGCGCCCGTGGCCATCCAGTCGATGTGGTCGTTCCGCGTCGCCGCCGCCCGCGAGTCGGGCACTCGAGGCGAGGAGTTCTCCACGCCCGAAGCCCGGCAGCGTGCGCTGGCGATGAACATGAACACCTGCCACATCTGGGCCGAAGACGGCGACCAGGTGCGCAGCATCATCAACGGCGAGCCGATGGAGGTGCCGGTGTGGATCGTGAAGCGGTTCACGCAGCTCGGGCTCGACCCGGCCTCGTGGCGGAACTCCGACTGAGTGAAGGGCGTCCCCGACTCCGTGCGGGCTGCGTCACTCCATGGCGTGCACGGCGCGCACTGGCAGGCGGTGGAGCCCGGCCGCGCGCTGCACTGGCCGACGCCGGTCTGCGCGGCGGGTGAGCCGGTCGACCTGCTCCGCTGGCTCGCACCGGCGCATCCCGATCTCGGTGTGCTCACGGTGCCGGGTGGCACGGTGCACGGCCGAGCCGGCTGGGTGTGGACGGCCGATGACCTCCTGGTCGAGGACGTCTCGTGGCACTTCGATCGCGTGTCGCAGGCCGACGCCGCCGCACGGTTGCACACCCATCCGACGGTCACCCTGCCGGGCAGGGTGCTCAGCCTGCTCACCGACTGGGGCGGCGAGAACCACGCGCACCTGCTGTACGACGCGCTGCCCCGGCTCGACCTGTTCGAACGCGCCGGCGGAGCGACCACCGACGTCGACACGGTGCTGGTGCACGAACGGGCGGTCACCAGCGGCTGGTGCGACGAACTCGGACTGCCACGCGAACGATGCATGATCGCCGAGCCCGACGTGCGGTATCGATGCGGAGAGTTGCTCGCCGTGAGCTTTCCCGGCACATCGAAGGCGTTGATGCCGTGGGCCGCCGAGTTCCTGCGCGTCCGCCTCCCGGCACGACCGCCGCGCACCGGCCGGCGCCGCCTGTACGTACCGCGCACCACCACACGGTTGATGCGCAACGAAGCGCAGATCGCGGACGTACTGGCACCGTTCGGGATCGAGGCGATCGATCCCGAATCGGCACCGCACCGCGAGGTGCGCAGCTGGTTCGCCGACGCCGAACTGATCGTGGGTCCGCACGGCGCTGGTCTCGCCGATCTGGTGCACTGTCGGCCCGGCGCCGTGGTCCTCGAGTTGATCCCCACCGACCATCCGTTTCCGTACTGGTACGCCGCTGCGCAGGCCGTGCAGGCGGACCACCGGTACCTGGCGTGCCCCAGCACGGGTGATCGTTCCGACGACGACGCCGGCCCGAGCGTGCACGATGCCTGGTGCGACGTGGCGCTGCTGCGCACCGCACTCGACCGGATCGTGCTCGACCTCGCGGCGCGCCGTCAGTAGGTCGTGGAGGTCGCCAGGCGGCCGTCGCGGTCCCAGGTCTCCCAGACGCCGACCTGCTCACCCATGCGGAACTGGCCGGTGCGCATCAGGGTGCCGTCCTTGCGATACCACTTCCACTTGCCGTGGAGGTGGCCGTCCTTCATCGATCCCGCGGCCTTCACGGTGCCGTCGTCGAAGTAGTCGAACCGCTTGCCCGACTTCGCCGGCTTCGACATCTGCTCGAGGCGCACCTTCACCAGGGTGCGCACCGTCGCGACGGGCAGCGGGGCATCGACAGGGAACCGGAACGTGCCCTTCGTGGTCATCGTGCCGCCCTTCAACGGACCGGCCGCCTCGAGCACATTGCCGCTGAACGGGAAGTACGAGCAGTGCTCCTTGAACGCGTCGTACGCCGCGACACCTTCGCCGTTCACGATGAACGAGCACATGTTGTACTTGATGCCCTCCTCCGCATGCGGCAGCACTCGCTGCAGCGTTGCCCGCAGGGCGCGCAGCGTCGTCTGGTGCGGTTCGGGCATCGCTGCCAACCGCGCCTCCACGGCGGCGGCACCAGCGGACGTGGCGGCGGAGGGTCTCGTCGTGGCCATGCCGGTCACGGTACTGGTCGGCCGATGCGCATGACGGCGCACTCGTCGTCGCCGAACCAGCGGATGCCGACGTGCTCGAACCCGATGCGTTCGTAGAACCGGATCGCTCGTTCGTTGCGCAGCAGCGGGTCGATGAGCACGGTGTGCACACCAGGGCGAGCGAAGCAGCGTTCGAGCGCGAGACGCATCATCGCGGCGCCGAGACCGCGCCCGCGATCCGCGGCGGCACCGATCCAGATGTCGATCGCCCAGATGCCAGCCTCGATGTCGCCCCAGTAGTGCGTCTCCTCGTCGCGTGCGTCGATGAGCTGGAGAAATCCCACGGGCCGACCGTCCTCCTCCGCGACGAGCAGCTCCCGCCACGGCACGTCGCGGGGCACCTCGTACTCCCAGTCGAAATCGTCGTCGTCACCGCTCGACGCGTCGACATCAGGGTCGTGATCCCATTCGTGCAGGAGCGGGATGTCGTGGGGTACTGCTGCGCGAAGGTGCACCTCACCCATGGATCAGGCGAGACCGCGCACCGAGTTGTTGCGCGCCTCGTGGGTGAGTTCGGCTCTGCCCAAAGCCTCCAGCAGCGGCGGAAGGTACATGCCGAACCGACCGCGGTAGCCCTTGCGCTGCCCGTACCACCCACCGACAGGGTTGTCGGTCGCGCGACCGAACGCCTCGACCGTGCCGTCGGCCGCCGCCTTGTTCTCGTCGGCTGCGCCGAGCGGCACCCAGTCGCCCTGGGCGACCAGCCAGGTGTGCAGATCGTCGACGGCTCGAGCGAGATAGGTGAGCTTCGTGGATCCCACCTGACACACCAGCAACGGCGGCTCGGTCGCGTCGTCGCGATACATCGTGTAGGTGGAGGAACCGGGCGCGGTGGTGAGCCGCCACGGGTCGTCCTTGGTGCCGTTCCCTTCGGCCATCCACGGTCTCCTTCGCTCGACGCGTCCGAGGAGCGTGCCGAACCGACGTGGGGATGTCAACTGGGTTCGCTCTGTCCGGGTGCTGTCGGGGCAGGATGTGCGTTCGGATCGAGGAGGAGTTGCCATGTCGGAACTGTCGGGAATGGTGGCCATCGTCACCGGGTCGTCGAGCGGCATCGGCGAACGCACGGCGCAGCGCCTCTCGGCGCTCGGCGCATCGGTGGTGGTGAACTCCGCGAACAGCGTCGAGGCGGGGCAGGCGGTCGCTGCCGCGTTGCCCGGCGAGTCGCTGTACGTGCAGGCCGACATCAGCGACAAGGACCAGGGGCAGGCCCTCCTCGATGCCACGATCGAGCGGTTCGGCAAGCTCGACCTGCTGGTCAACAACGCCGGCTGGACCACCGTGGTGCCGCACGGCGATCTCGATGCACTCACCGACGAGATCTTCATGAAGACGTTCGAGGTGAACGTGTTCGGCACCTGGTTCCTCACCAAGGCCGCGATGCCGCTGCTGCGCCAGTCGGGTGATGGCCACGTCGTCAACATCACCTCGGTGGCCGGCGTTCGACCCGTCGGATCGTCGATCGCCTACTCGATGACCAAGGCGGCGCTGAACCAGATGACGCGACTGCTCGCGAAGAGCCACGGTCCGGTGCGGGTGAACGCCGTGGCACCCGGCCTGGTGGCCACGCCGTGGACCTCCGACTGGGACACCCTGCACGCAGGTGTGGCGGCGATGGCCCCGCTGCACCGATCGGCCACGCCCGACGACTGCGCCGAGGCCGTGCTGGCGTTGGTGCGCAACAAGTACGTCACGGGCGAGGTGTTCGTGGTCGACGGCGGGATGACCCAGATCAACTGATCTCAGCGCAGCGCCTTCACTGCCGCCACGGTGGCGTCGATGAGGGCGTCGAACTCGACATCGTCGATGCGTTCGTTCTCGAGGATGCGCTTCGACATCATCGGTCCCTGGATGACGTGCAGTGCGAGGTCGAGGTCGATGGTCGGCGACACCTCACCGCGAGCGATGGCCCGCTGCAACGCGATGACGGTGGGCCCTTTCGGCTGCACGCGCACGTCGCGGAAGGTCACCGCGAACGCAGGGTCCTGCATCGATCGGTGCAGCATCCACGCGTACAACTCGCGCAGCCGTTGGTTGTCGGCGATGCGCAGGTACCGCCGCTGGATGACGTGCAGATCGCCGGCCAGGGTGCCCGTGTCGGGCGGCTCCATCGCCTTCACCATGCCGTCGAGCGCGGCGAGCACCAGCGCGTCCGACCCACCGAAGTGTCGGTAGATGGTGGTCTTCGCGATGCCGGTGCGCCGTGCCACCTCGTCGACCGTGCATGCCTGCACGCCGTCGCCGACGATGATCGCTCGGGCCTCGTCGACCATGGCCGTACGGGCGGCGTCACTCCGAGGGCGAGCCATATCGCTCCACACAGTAGCGACGAACTGTGCCATTCGCACCTTTCGATTCGGACTGATTCGACAATTTCGCTACTGTTGGTTGCGAAACCTGCACTGTCACGCGACACTGGCGGGATGACCTCCCCCGACACCGACACCACCACCCTGCCGAGCACGATGTGGGCGGCGGGCCGCACCGCGTACGGCGACGACGGCGTGCTGTCCGTGGGCGCAGTGCCGGTGCCCACCATCGGTCCCGAGGAGGTGCTCATCCGCGTGCACGCTGCGTCCATCGACCGCGGCGCCTGGCACATCATGGCCGGCAAGCCGTACATGATGCGGCTGGCGGGGTTCGGTCTGCGACGCCCGAAGGCGAGCACCATCGGCACCGACGTCGCGGGCGTGATCGTCGCCGTGGGCGCCGGCGTCGAGGCACTGCGGGTGGGCGACGAGGTGTTCGGCGGCTGCGGTTCGTCGTTCGCCGAGTATGCGAAAGCGAAGGGGCGCAGCGTGGCCCTGAAGCCTGCCTCCGTGTCGTTCGACGATGCCGCCGCCACCCCGGTGTCGGCGCTGACCGCATTGCAGGGTCTGCGCGACAAGGTGCGCCTGCAGCCGGGCGAGCGCGTGCTGGTCATCGGCGCCAGCGGCGGTGTCGGCACGTTCGCCGTGCAGATCGCACGATCGATGGGAGCCGAGGTGACCGCCGTGTGCAGCGCTGCGAAGGCCGAGATGGTGCGCGAGCTCGGTGCGCAGCAGGTCATCGCCTACGACGACGGTGGCGACATCACCGACGCCGGCCAGCACGACGTGATCCTCGACATCGCCGGCGGCCGACCGCTGCGACACCTGCGACGCGCCCTCACCCCCCGAGGGCGCCTGCTGATGGTGGGGGCCGAGGGCACCGGCGACTGGATCGGCATCGGACGCCAGCTGCGCGCCGTGCTGTGGTCGCCGTTCCTCCGGCAGCGGTTGTCGATGTTCGTGTCGCGCTTCGACCGCAACGACCTCACCGTGCTGGCCGGCATGCTGGAGGCTGGCACGCTCCGTCCGGTGATCGACCGCGTGGTCACCCTCGACGGGGTCGACGGTGCCATCCGCGACATGCAGGCCGGCCGCATCCGCGGCAAGGTGGTGGTGCACCCCAC
>SXKB01000070.1 GCA_005778215.1 Actinomycetota bacterium
CTCGCTCCGACCGCGACAGGGCCTGACCCGAATGACGACCGACCGACCGAACGAACAACCGAACGACCGATCGACGCCGTTCGCTAAAGCGATCGACGGATTTCACACCCAGACCCCGATGGATGAGCTGCAGAAGATGAAGAGCATCGGACGGGTGGAAGTGCCCGGCGACGTGTTCATCTCGGCCCTCAAGCTCGACGACTGATCGTCCCTACTTGGCGTCGGCCCACGACGCCACCACGCTGGTGTCGGTGACGAACCGCACGCCGCTGGTGGGATGCCACCGGTACGCGGCCTCGTGCAGACAGCGGTCGAGCAACGCCACCACGTCGTCGGCGTGCTCGGTGCGCACGTGCACCAGCAGTTCGTCGTGCAGGCACAGCACGATGCGCCCGTCGAGGTCGCCCATACGCGCTCGCACCGTGACGGCCCACACCTTGAACAGTTCGGCCGCGGCGCCCTGCACCATCGCGTTGCGTGCGTAGCGACCGCGGGCCGCAGCGGCGGTCCCACGGTGGTCGCCGTCCTGCACCTCGCCCATGCGCACCAGCCGGCCACCGTAGGTGCGCGGGGAGATGCCGGCCTGCCCCATGCGGGCCGCGTCGGCGAGGTACTGGATGGCCACCGGATAGGCGGCCTCCATGCCGCGTAGCGCCTGGCCGGCGGTGCCGCTGGTCTGCCCGTACATCGCGGCGAGTACGGCGATCTTCGCCACCGAACGCTCCACCCCGAGGCGGGTGGCCACGGGCAGGTACAGGTCGTCGTCCTGGGTGGCGGCGCGGAGGGCGGCATCGCCCGACACGGCGGCCAGCACCCGCGGTTCGATCTGGCCGAGGTCGGCGCGCACGAACACGTACCCGGGTTCGGCCTTCACCACCGGCCGCAACTCGGCGGGCAGGTTGTGCAGACCCGCCTGCGCCGTCATCCGCCCGGCCGCGCCGTCGCTGGCCGACCAGGCGCCGCGCAACCGTCCGTCCTCGCCGACGTGTTCGGCGAGCCACAGGTGCCCGAAGGTGGTGGCGATCCGCTCGGCCTTGCGCCAGCGCAGCAGGGCGTCCACCACCGGATGCGCGTCGCGCATGCCCTCCAGTCGCCACGCCCGGGTGTCGGGTACGTCGATGCCGACGCGGCGCAGCATCGCCTTCACGTCGTTGGGGCTGCGCAGGTCGATGCCGCTGCCGGGCGGGAGGTGCCGCAGCACGTCGGCGTCTCGCTCGGCCCTGGCCGACGCGGCGGCTGCCTCGTCGGACGGCGGAGGACCGACGATCGACGTGACCAGTGCCGTGGCTGCGGCGCGGTCGATGGGCAGCCCGTCGGCGGCCAACTCGGCGCACAACAGCTCGGCGGTCGACTCCGCGCGCGCGGTCGCCAGCGGGTCACCCGCCACCTCGCCGCGCTCCTTCGCTGCGGCGAGTCGTGACTGCTGCACCTCGGCGGCCAGCACCGCGGTGCGCGCCCAGGCGGCGGCCCGCTGCGGTGAGCCCCACCACCCGCCCGACACGAACTCGGGACGCAGATGGCCGTCGGGTCGCACCGGTGCGTCGGGGTCGCCGCCACCATCGCCGCCCATCAGATCGAGCTGACCGAGCACCGGCAGGCCGCGCCGGTCGAGGCCCTGCAGCGACGCCCAGATGCGCGCCGGCTCGGCGCGCCACCCGCCGAACAACAGGCGGTGCACGGCGGCCACGTCCCAGCAGGTGGTGAGCCGCAGCCCGTGGGCCACCAGCACGGCCGCGGTCTCGGGCGTCCAGCACACCCACCGCGGTCGCAGCTCGGCATCGGCGCGGGCGAGATACCCGATCGGGTCGTCGACGAGCGGCAGCAGGCGGTCGCCGACCGACACGCCCACGGTGCCATCGGGTGCTGCGGCGAGGCCCACGAGCCCGCCCCGTTCGGCTCCGAGATCGACGAGGGACGGCACCACACCACCATCCTGGCGCGGAAGGGGTAGAAAGGACGGCGATGTCCCGATCCGCGATGTTCAGCTCACTGCGACATCGCAATGCGCGGTTGTTCTTCCTCGGTCTGCTCGTCAGCAACGTCGGCACCTGGATGCAGATGACCGCAGTGGCCATCGTGGTGTACGAGCTCACGGGCAGCGCCACCGACACGGGCATCAACATGCTGTGCCAGTTCCTGCCGATGTTGCTGCTCGGCAGTTGGGCCGGCGCCGTGGCGGACCGGCACGACAAGCGCAAGATGGCGATCCTCACGCAGGCGTTGCAGGCGGCGCAGGCGCTCGCGCTCGGCGTGCTGACGCTGGCCGGGCTCACCAACCTGCCCGTGCTGTACGCACTCTCGTTGGTGCTGGGCATCGTCGGAGCGTTCGACAACCCGGCGCGGCGCGGGTTCGTGATCGAGCTGGTCGAGCCACACGAGATCTCCAATGCCGTGTCGCTGAACACCGCGGTGATGACCGGTTCGCGGATCGTCGGTCCGGCCCTGGCCGCGTTCCTGAAAGGGCCGCTCGGGGCTGGCTGGCTGTTCGTGCTCAACGGCCTGTCGTTCCTGGCGATCCTGTGGCCCCTCCTCGCCATCGACCGCACGCAGCTGCATCAGAGCGCGCCGGCGCCGCGTGGTGGCACGCCCGTCCGAGATGCAGTGCGGTTCGTCGTGCGCGACCGTCGGCTGCTCGTGGTGTTCGTGGTGTTCACGCTCGTCGGCACGTTCGCCTTCAACTACAGCGTCTCGCTGCTGAAGCTCAGCGACGTGCGCTTCGGTGACCGTCGCTGGTTCGGCATCCTGCTGGCGTCGACCGGCTTCGGCAGCATGGTGGGATCGTTGCTCACGGCCGCCCGTGGCCGCGTCACGACGAAGTGGTTCTTCGGCAACGGCATCCTGCTGGGTCTCAGTGGCCTGTGCCTCGCATGGGCGCCGGGCCCGTGGGTGGCCGTCGTGGTGAGCATCCCCGTGGGCATGGGCGGCGCCGCGTTCATCGCCGCGCAGAACGCCATCCTGCAGCAGGAGTCGCCGCCCGACATGCGCGGCCGGTTGCTCGCCCTGAGCGCCGTGGCGTTCCTCGGCAGCACGCCGGTCGGCGCCCCCATCACCGGGTGGATCGCCGACAACGTCAGCGCGGAGTGGAGCCTGGCCTACGGCAGCGTGGTGGCACTGGTGTCGGTGAGCGTCGGCATCCTGCTGCGTCGGCGATCACAACGCCGTGATGTTCCAGCCCACCAGCACCAGGCGCCCGCGGTGCAGGTTGATGGCGGCCACGGAGGCAGTGTCGTTCCAGAGGCCGCCGGCGGCTGACGCCGGGATGCCCAACAGTCGCGCCGTGAGGATGCGGCTGAGGTGGCCGTGGGTGAACGCCACCACCGCGCCGCCCGGGGCCGTGCGCTCCACCTTCGCCACGAACGAGTCGCACCGTGCCGACACCTGCAGGATGTTCTCGCCGCCGGGGCAGCCCTTGCCGAACAGGTCGAACTCCGGATCGCGTTCGAGGATCTCCGAGGTGGTGAGGCCCTCGAACTGTCCGTAGTCGTACTCCATCAGCGCAGGCACTTCCTCGGCCGGATGCTGCGGCAACGCGAGTGCGGCGGTGCGCGAGGCGCGCTGCAGTGGGCTGGTGTACACCACCGGCACCACGCCGTCGAGCCAGTGATCGATCACCTGCGCGGCGGCCTTCGCCTGATCCTCGCCGAGCGCGGTGAGCGGCAGATCGGTACGACCCGTGTACTGGCCCGACACCGACCACTCGGTCGCGCCGTGGCGCACCAGCAGGATGAGCGAGGGGAGCGGCGATGCAGGAATGGGCACGGACCCGAAGGGTAGGCGACACTCGATGGTCATGGGTCGAACGGTCATCATGTGGTTCCGGCGGGATCTCCGTCTCGCCGATCTGCCGGCGCTGCACGCAGCCGCAGCCGACGGTGCGCACGTCGTGCCGTTGTTCGTGGTGGATCCCGCGTTCGACCGATCGGGCGCGCCCCGTCGGGCGTTCATGAAGGCCGCGCTCGCGTCACTCGACGACTCGATGGACCGTGCGCTCGTGTACCGCCACGGCGCGCCCGAGGTGATGGTGCCGGCGCTCGCCGCCGAGGTGGGCGCGTCGGTCGTGTACGTGACGCGCGACCACGCGCCGTACGGGCGCCGGCGTGACGCGGCGGTGGCCGAGGCGCTGCGCTCGATCGATGTCCGGTTCGTCGGTGTGGGCTCGTCGTACGCCGTGCAACCCGGCGAGGTGGTGAAGGGCGACGGCACGCCGTACCGGGTGTTCACCCCGTTCTCGAAGGCCTGGCGCGCCCGTGGCTGGGACGCCCCGCTGGGTGTGCCCGACGTGCAGTGGCGAGGTGCGCCCGACGTGCACTGCGACGGCCCGCCGTCGGCCCCGCCCTGTGACGCACTGCTGCCGCCGGCGTCGGTGGCCGCCGCACAGGACCGATGGGACGAGTTCCTTCCGGTCGCGCAGCACTACGCCGACCGCCGCGACCTTCCCGCCGTCGACGGCACCAGTCGCCTGTCGGCGGCGTTGCGGTGGGGGCTGCTGCACCCGCGTCAGCTGCTCGCCGACCTCGGCCCCGAACGCGGTCACGAGGTGTTCGCCAGCGAACTCGCGTGGCGCGACTTCTATGCCGACGTGTTGTTCCGCTCGCCCGACAGTGCGTGGCAGAACCTCGACCCGAAGATGCACGCGATGGTGGTCGACACCGACGACGCCGCGAAGGAACGGTTCCGGCGCTGGGCCACCGGCACCACCGGATATCCCATCGTCGACGCCGGGATGCGGCAGTTGCTCGCCACCGGTTGGATGCACAACCGCGTCCGGATGCTGGTGGCCAGCTTCCTGGTGAAGGACCTCCATCTGCCATGGCAGTGGGGCGCTCGGCACTTCATGCAGCACCTCGTCGACGGTGACCTGGCGTCGAACCAGCACGGCTGGCAGTGGGCGGCCGGCACGGGCACCGATGCAGCGCCGTACTTCCGCGTGTTCAACCCCTCCACGCAGGCGGAACGGTTCGACCCCGACGGCGCCTATCGGGCGCAGTGGGTGCCCGAGCAGGGGACGACCGCCTACCCGGCGCCGATGGTGGATCACGCGGCCGAACGCGACGAAGCGCTGCGCCGGTACCGACTCGTGACGGCTGGCAGTCGCTAGGCTCGAGTGCCAACCCCGTCCGTGTTGCTCGAGGAGCTCGCCGCATGCTCGACGAACGCAAGACCGCCATCCTGAGAGCCGTGGTGCAGGAGTACATCGCCACCGCGCAGCCGGTGGGGTCCACGCACGTCGCCAACGCACCTGGCGTGCAGGTCAGCTCGGCCACCGTCCGTAACGAGATGGCCGTGCTCGAGCAGGAGGGCTATCTGGCCCAGCCGCACACCTCTGCCGGACGCGTACCAACTTCACGCGGCTACCGCCTCTTCGTCGATAGCCTGCTCACCGTACAGCCGCTTGAAGCCCGACAAATGGGCGAAATGGAAGAAGCGCTGCAAG
>SXKB01000071.1 GCA_005778215.1 Actinomycetota bacterium
ACGTTGCGGGTACGGCCTTCCCAGTAGGGCGCGCGCAGGTCCTTCTTCAGCACCTTGCCACTGGGGTTGCGGGGCAGGGCCTCCAGCCATTCGACACTGGTGGGGCACTTGAACTTCGCGAGGCGCTCGCGGGCGAAGTCGATGATCTCCTGCTCGGTCACCTCGACGTCGGCCTTCTTCACCACCATCGCCTTCGCAGTCTCGCCCCACCGGTCGTGCGGCACACCGATCACGGCGCAGTCGGCGATGGCAGGGTGGCTCATCAACACGTTCTCCACCTCGGCCGGGTACACGTTCTCGCCGCCGCTGACGATCATGTCCTTCACACGGTCGTGGATGTACACGTAGCCGTCGGCATCCACGTAGCCGGCGTCGCCGCTGCGGAACCAGCCTTCGGCGTTGATGCTCTTCGCCGTCTCCTCGGGCATGTTCCAGTAGCCCTTCATGATCTGCGGGCCGCTCAGCCAGATCTCGCCCACCTCACCCTGCGGGCACTCGCCGCCGGTGTCGGGGTCGACGATCTTCAGGCCCACGCCGGGCCCGGGCAGACCGCAGCTGCGCAGGCGGTGCCGGTTCGGGCCGTTCACGTCGTGATCGGCCGGCGCGAGGTTCACCACGGCGCCCGTGGTCTCGGTGAGGCCGTAGGCCTGCCAGAACTTGCAGCCGAACGTGGTGACGCTCTTCGCGAGTACCTCCTCGCTGATCGGCGAGGCGCCGTAGACCAGCACCCGCAGGCTGCTGAAGTCGGCCTCGCCGATGCCGGGCACCATCAGCATGAACTGCAGCACGGCGGGCACCACGAACCCGTGGGTGATGCCGAGCTCCGGGATCATCCGCACCAACGCAGCCGGATCGAGGTCGCGGAGGATGACCGTGCTCGCACCCACGTACTGACCGGCCGTCGCCCAGCCGCCGCCGCCGATGTGGAACAGCGGCATCGCGGCCAGGTTCACGCTGGTCTCGTCGAGCTCCCACATCTCGCGGGCGAGCGGCAGGAGACCGAAGAAGTTGCTGTTGGTGAGCATCACGCCCTTCGGCCGACCCGTCGTGCCGCTGGAGTACAGCTGGAAGGCCACGTCGTCGGGCCCCTGTTGCACACCCGGATCGGTGGAGGGCTGCGCCGCCAGTTCGACGTCGAAGTCGTCGTAGCGGCCATCGCCACCGATGACGAGGATCTTGTTCACCGTCGGCAGGTTGGCCGCGATGGCGTCGAGCACGGGCACGAAGTCGGGACCCACCACGAGCACCTTCGCCTGCGCGTCGTTGACGATGTACTCCACCTCGGGCGCAGCGAGGCGCCAGTTCACGTCGACGGCCACGGCGTTCAGCAGCGCGCAGCCGTAGAACACGTCGAAGTGCTCGATGCTGTTCTTCTCGAGGAACGCCACACGATCCTCGGCCCCGACACCGTTCGCCGCCAGGAGGTTCGCCATCTGCCCGGCCCGGGCATACGCCTGCCCCCAGGTCAGCCGGCGATCGCCCTGGATGTACGCGATCTGGTCGGCGCGCTCCACACCGTGGACGCGAATGATGTCGACAACACTGTTGATGGTCCCCATGGGCGTCGGAGCGTAGTGCCCCGTCGCATGGTCAGCGGACGCGGAAGCCCAGCCCGAAGCTGCGCACCGCACGGGCGAAGATGTTCGGCTCCACGTCGGGCTCGGCGATCACACGCAGGTCGGTGATGCGCTGCGACAACTGCGTGAACACCTCGGCCAGCGTGGTGCGCGCCACGTTCGTGCCGACGCACAGATGGGTGCCGTACCCGAACGCGATCTGCGGGTTCGGGCTGCGCCGGATGTCGAACGTGAACGGGTCGTCGAACACGGCCTCGTCGCGGTTGGCAGACGGGTACAGCATGATGATGCGATCGCCACGGCGGATGGGCTGGCCGCCCACTTCGTCGTCGGCCACGGCGCGACGGAACATGTTGTTCAGCGGGGTCACCCAGCGCAGCACCTCCTCCACCGCACCCGGAACCAGCGACGGGTCGGCCGCCATGGCCTCCCACTGGTCGGGGTGGTCGACGAACGCACGCAGCCCGTGCGAGATGGCCGTACGGGTGGTCTCGGCGCCACCGCTGATGAACAGCCCCACCTCGTGCACGATGGCGGCGGGCGGCAACGGCTGACCGTCGATCTTGGCGTGAACCCAGGTGCTGATGAAGTCGTGCGCCGGGCATCCAGCGCGCTCCTGCGCGATGGGCATCAGCGCCTGCACGAACTCCATGTTCGCGTCGATGAACTCGGTGAAGATCTCGCCGTCGCGCTCACGCATGTCGATGCGCATCAGGCGCTCGCTCCAGCTCTTCACCTCGCGCCACATGCTCTCGGGGTACCCGAGCAGTTGGCAGGTGAGCCGCGCCGGCAACTGTCCGCTGAACTCGTCGACGACCTCCATCTCCGACTTCGCGGTGGCCGCGTCGATGAGCTCGGTGACCATCGCCTCGATCGTGGGCCGGCGCTTGGCGACCGCCGCAGCGGTGAGGTCGCCCTGCACCAGCAGGCGCTGCTGATGATGCCGAGGGTCGTCCTGGGCGATCATGTTGATCTCGTCGGGGTTCCAGATGGCCCGGTAGCCCTGGCCGCTGGCGAACACCGAGCTGCGCCGCTCGACGTCCTTCAGATCGGCGTGGCGCGTGATGCCCCACAGGCCGTTGCGCTGGTCGCGGTAGACGGGTTCGTTGGCACGCATCCACGTGAACGCGGCGTGCATGCGCTCCTTGTCCTGGTACAGGTACGGGTCGAGCAGGTCGACGACGAGTCGGTCGATGGCGGCACTCATGCCGACATCGAACCACACCCGTCAGGCGCGCTTACTACCCCAGCGGTCCCAGTGCGTGACGGCAGCGACGGGTTTGCGCGGGGCCACACCGAAGTTGCCCTTCGGATACCCCACCGGCACCAGTGCGGCGATCTCGAAACGCGGCAGGCCGTCGGGGCGTGACGGCACGCCGAGCAGTTCCAGCACCTCCGCGCTGTGGATGCGGATGACCGTGGTGAGCGCCGTGCCGAGGCCGAGCGCTCGCGCCGCGACGCAGAAGTTCTGCACCGCCGGGTACACGCTGGCATCGAGCCGACCGATGTCCATGTGACCCTGCTCGTCGGCCGCGCCCCACGGCACGATGGGTTGCAGGAACAGCACCAACGCCGGCACCTCACCGAGGTGGTCCGCAAGGTGCCGGCTGGCGTCGCGGGTACGTCGCCAGGCCACCGCCTTCTCGTCGTCGTCGAACGTGGCCTCGGGCAGTGCCTTCTCGTAGCGGTGGTACGCCTGCTGGTACAACGCCCCCACGGCCGCGCGCACCTCGGGATCGGTGACCACCACGTACTGCTGCGGTTGCACGTTGCCACCGCTCGGCGCCTGCTGTGCGGCGCGCAGGCACGTCTGCAGATCGTCGTCGCTGACCGGCCGGTCGGTGAACCGGCGGATCGCGCGAGTGGTCATCAACGCATCGATGGCGTCCATGCTCATCTCCCCTCGAATCGAGCCGTGCGGCCCTCGCGAATGGCGTCGACGGCCTCGGCGTGGTCGCGCGACAGGAAGCACGGGATCTCCAACGCCGTGGAGAGATCGAAGCTGGTGAGCAGCGCCTGCTTCAGCCCCGCGTTCACGGCGAGCTTCGTGCCCTTCACGGCGAGCGGCGGCTGGGCCGCCAGGCGCTGCGCCCACGAGATGGCTCGTTCGCGCACCACGGCCGGCGCACACACCTCGGCGGCCACACCGAGCCGCAGCGCCTCGGCGGCGGTGAGCGGCTCACCCAGCAGCAGGTGTCGCTTCGCCGCCATCGGTCCCAGCAACTGCGGCCAGA
>SXKB01000072.1 GCA_005778215.1 Actinomycetota bacterium
CCGGCCCAGCCCTCACCGGAGGCCGGTCCGTCGGGCAGCAACGCCCGGGTGGGCTTCAGCCCGAACAGTCCGCACGACGAGGCGGGGATGCGCACCGAGCCGCCGCCGTCGCTGCCGTGCGCGAGCGGCACCACGCCGGCGGCCACGGCCGCGCCGGAGCCGCCGCTCGACCCGCCGGCGACGTGGCCGGTGTGCCACGGGTTGCGCGTGGGGCGGCCGTACACCTGGGCCTCGGTGGTGACGCCGATGCCGAACTCGGGGCTGGTGGCCCGCCCGAACGTGACCAGCCCGGTGGCCTGCATGCGCAGGAAGATCTCGCTGTCGAACGAGTACCGGTAGCCGTCGTAGAGCCTCGACCCCATGCTGGTGGGATACGCCGCCGCCTCGCACCCGAGGTCCTTCAGCAGGAACGGCACCCCGGTGAACGGGCCGTCGGGCAGCCCGGCGGCAATGGCCGCACGAGCAGCGTCCTCCTGTACGTGCACCACCGCGGCGATGGCCTCGTCGGTGGCCGCGGCACGCTCCAGCGCCACGTCGAGCAACTCGTCGGCGGTGACCTCACCGCCCTGCACCAGCGCAGCCAGCCCGGTGGCGTCGAACTCCACGTACTCGTCGAAACGCATGGGACCCATGCTGGCACGGGATGGTCCAGTAGGCTTCCGTCACGTTCCGGTCACTTCCGAGGAGCGTTCCCGCCATGCCCGTCACTGTTGTCGTAGGCGCCCAATGGGGCGACGAGGGCAAGGCCAAGGTCATCGACCTGCTCGCCGCCGAGCACAGCCATGTCGTCCGTTACCAGGGTGGCCACAACGCCGGTCACACCGTGGTGGTGGGCACCGAGCGGTACGCGCTCCAGCTCATCCCCAGCGGTGTGCTCTACCCCCACATCATCCCGGTCATCGGCAACGGCGTGGTGGTGGATCTGCCCACGCTGTTCAAGGAGATCGACACGCTCGAGAGCCGTGGCATCAGCTGCGCCAAGTTGAAGGTGAGCAGCCAGGCGCACCTCATCTTCCCGTGGCACCAGTCGCTCGACGCGCTGTACGAGGCGAAGCGCGGCGACGAGAAGATCGGCACCACGCTGAAGGGCATCGGCCCCGCCTACAGCGACAAGGCCCGTCGCATCGGTCTGCGCGCCGGCGACGTGCTCGATGCCGCAGCGTTCCGCGACGCGGTGCACGCCAACTGCACGTATCACAACCGCGAGATCGAGGGTTTGGGCGGTGAGGCGCTCGACGCCGACGCGGTGGCCGCGCAGTTCGCAGAGCTCGGCGCTCGTCTCGCGCCGTACGTGTGCGACACGGTGGAGATGCTGCACGAGGCACTCGACCGCGACGACGCGCTGTTGCTGGAGGGTGCGCAGGCCACGTTCCTCGACCTCGACCACGGCACCTACCCGTTCGTCACGTCCAGCAACCCCACGGCCGGCGGCGCATGCGTGGGCACCGGCATCGGGCCGCGATACCTCACCCGCATCGTCGGCATCACCAAGGCGTACGCGACGCGTGTGGGTTCTGGGCCGTTCGCCACGGAGCTCACCGACGAGCTGGGCGACAAGCTGGTGGAGATCGGCCGCGAGTTCGGCACGGTCACCGGTCGTCGCCGCCGATGCGGCTGGCTCGACCTGGTGATGCTGCGCAAGGCCGTGCGCATCAACAGTCTCACCGAGTTGGCGCTCACGAAGCTCGACGTGCTCGACACGTTCGAGGAGGTGAAGGTCTGCACCGAGTACGACGCCGAGGGCAAGCCGGTGTACGCAGTGCTGCCCGGGTGGCTCACCGACCTCAGCTCGGTCACCGACCTCGATGCACTGCCCGCCAAGGCGCGCGACTTCGTGGCACTGGTGGAGCGTGAGGTGGGCGTGCCCGTGAAGATCGTCGGCACCGGTGCCGAACGCGAGAGCTACGTGATCTGGTCATGATCCCCCGCTACACGATGCCCGAGATGGCGGCCGTCTTCTCCGACACCGCCCGGTTCGGCCGGTACCTCGAGATCGAGCTGCTGGCCACCGAGGCGCACGTCGCCCTCGGCATCGTGCCGCCCGCCGACGCGGTGGCCTGTCGCGAGCGTGCCCCGAAGGTGGACGACGCGTTCGTGGCCGCGGTCGACGAGCGGGAGAAGATCACCGACCACGACGTCGCGGCGTTCGTCGACGTGGTGCAGGACGCCATCGGCAAGCCCGCCGGGGCGTGGATCCACTACGGCCTCACCAGTAGCGATGTGGTCGACACCGCGTGGATGTGGATGCTGCGCGACGCGTGCGATCTGCTGCTGCAGGCCGCCGACGGCCTGGTGGCCACGTTGGTGCGCATGGCCCGCGAGCATCGCGAGACCGTGATGATCGGCCGCACCCATGGCATCCACGCCGAACCCACCACGTTCGGGGCGAAGGTGGCGCTGTGGGCGCTGCAGGTCGACCGCGACCGTGCTCGGTTGCGCGCCGCCCGCGACACCGTGGCGGTGTGCAAGCTCAGCGGCGCCGTCGGCACGTTCAGCAACATCGACCCGGCGGTGGAGGCCCACGTGGCCGGCGCGCTGGGCCTGAAGGCGGTGCCCGCCACGCAGGTCATCGCTCGCGACCGGCACGCCGAGTTCCTGTACGCGTGCGCCTCGGTGGGCGCCACGATGGAACTCATCGCCGTCGAACTGCGGCACCTGCAGCGCACCGAGGTGCGCGAGGTGCAGGAGGGGTTCAAGGCCGGCCAGAAGGGTTCCAGCGCGATGCCGCACAAGCGGAATCCCATCAGCGCCGAGACCATCAGCGGCCTCAGCCGCGTGCTGCGCGGCAACCTGCAGGCCGGACTGCAGGACGTGGCGCTGTGGCACGAGCGCGACATCTCGCACAGCTCGGTCGAGCGCATCGTGCTGCCCGACAGTGCGCTGCTCGCCTACTACGTGATGCGCCGCATGACCCGCCTGCTCGACGGTCTGCAGGTGTTCCCGCAGCGCATGCTCGACAACCTGTGGGCCAGCCACGGTCTGGTGTTCAGCCAGCCGGTGCTACTGGGCCTGGTGCAGGCCGGCCTCACCCGCGACGAGGCGTACCGCATCGTGCAGGAGAACGCCGGCCGCGCCTGGGACGAAGGCCGGTCGTTCCGCGAGCTGCTCGAGGCCGACCCGCGGGTCACCGTGGCATCGTCGGTGCTCGACGATGCGTTCGACCTCAGTCGCAGCGTGCGACACGCCGGTCGCGGTGTCGACGCACTCGACGCGTTGGGCTGAGCCCGCGCGTCACCTTCGACGGTCGACACCGGCGGCCTTCAGCACCGTCGCCGGCACGCCCACGGCACGCCACGCCCGGTACGAGGTACCGGTGCGCTGGCTGTAGCCCTTGGCGACAGCCACGAAGGCACGCTCCCGCGCCTCGAGGTCGACCTTCTTCGACATCTGCTCCAGCTCGCGGCGCAGGTCGATGCGTTCCTGCACGAGCAACAGTTCCTGCACCGGGTCGGCGGCCGCCATGGCCGCCTCGATGTCGGCAAGGCGGCGCGTGATGGTGTCGGGCGTACGCTTGCGGCCGGGCGAGGGTCTGCTCGCCCGCAACGCCTCGAGGTACTCACGAACCACCCGTCCCTCCGCACGACCCCGTGCCAATGCCGCCTTGTGCGCATCGGTCATCGGGTTCTTCGGACCGGGTCTCGCCATGTCATCGATCGTAAATGTCGGTCTTCGCGATCGCCAGAGAGGATTTCGACCCTAAATGGAGCTGCGCAC
>SXKB01000073.1 GCA_005778215.1 Actinomycetota bacterium
GGGTAGAAGAACACCACCGACCACTTGCCACGCAGGTCGGCGTCGGTGACCGGGACGAACTGGCCCTGGTGATAGGCGGTGGCGCTGAACGGCAGGATCTCGGTGTTGACGAGCGTCATGTGATGCTTCCTTGTGGTGAGGTTCGATAGGGAACGCACATCACCATACGGGGACATCATTGATATCACCAATCAATTGATCTGATCGAATCGATTGATGCAACCTATGGCAACGGCGTGTCAGTACGTGTTCACCGTCGATCGGAACTTCTGCATCAGGTGCGGCCCAGCGGCGATGGGTCGGTGACGCGGCACTTCACCCGGCTCGAGGCAGCTCGGAATGCAATCGATGACGGCATCCCAGTTCGCGTTGTGGAAGAACGCGATCGACTGTCGCCGCCGGGCTGGGACCACCACACGGTGCATCGTGCTGCGCCATCGATCGTTCGTCCAGCGAGCCATTGCGTCACCGAGGTTCACCACCAGCGACCCGGGCACCGGGGTGGCGTCGAGCCAGTCGCCGTCCGGGCCTTGCACCTGCAGTCCGCGCTGCGTCGTGTCGGCCAGCAGCACGGTGAGCGTGCCGTAGTCGGTGTGCGCGCTCGCGCCGAGCTGACCGTCGAGCACGTCGTTCGCAGCGGGGTAGTCGAGCGCTCGCATGGCACTGGTGTGGCGGTCGATCATCGAGTCGAAGTGGTGCTCGGGCAGGTCGAGTGCCAACGCCATCACCCGCAACAGGCGGGCGGCCAGTGCGGCCATCTCGCGGTAGTACGCCTCCCACACGGGGCGCATCGCCGGCAGCGCGTCGGGCCACAGATTCGCGGACCACGCGAACTCCTCGTCCGGGTCGGCGAACGCGTGCGTGGGCGCGTCCACCGGCCCGATGGCGAAGCTCTGCTTCAGGTCGGGGTGGCTCTGCCGACCCAGGGATGCGGCCAACGTCTCGCCGGCCATCGGCGACCACCCGTACGGGTAGCCGGGGCGGGGCATGGCCACCTGCTGCCGTTGCTCCACGGGCAGATCGAAGAACGCGGTGGCCGTGTCCCACGCGCCGGCGATCACGTGGTCCGGTACGCCGTGGCCGACCACCGTGAGGAAGCCGACGCGGCGGCACGCATCGGCCACCGCCTCCACGGCATCGGATCCGGCGAGGTCGACCACGGGCACCCACGACATGCGGCCGACGTTACGACGCTGCGCTGCGTGTGGACGAACGGCCAGACTGCCAGGCATGCCCACTGCTCGCCTGAACGGCATCGACGTGTACCACGAGCTCCACGGCGACGGCCCGCCCCTGCTGGTGTTCAACGGCTCTGGCGCCACCGTGGCCGCCGCGACGCCGATGATCGACCGCCTGGCCGCACACTTCACGGTGCTGATCCACGACCAGCGCTGCCTGGGACGTACCACCGTCACTGCGACGGCACCCACGATGGCCGACTACGCGGCGGACGGTGCGGCGCTGCTCGACCACGTCGGCTGGAACACGGCGCTCGTGTTCGGGGTCAGCTTCGGCGGCATGGTGGCGCAGGAGTTCGCCGTCACCCACCCGCACCGGGTGCACGCGCTCGCGCTCGCCTGCACCTCGCCCGGCGGTGCGGGCGGGAGCAGCTACCCGTTGCACACCGTGGCCGCGCTGCCCGCCGACGAGCAGGAACGCCTTCGTCTGCACCTGGCGGATCGCCGGTACACCCCCGAGTTCCTCGCCGAGCACCCGTTCGACCGCATGCTCGTCGATCTGGCCTCGGCCGGGCGCGCCCAACCGAAGTCCGACGAACAGCTGCGGGGAGAGGTGCTGCAACTGCAGGCACGTGCAGGACACGACGTGTGGGACCGCCTCGGCGCGATCTCGTGCCCCACCTGGGTGGGGTGCGGCGAGTTCGACGCGCTCGCACCGCCCGAGAACAGCGAGGCCATCGCGTCGCGTGTCGCGGACGCACGACTCCGCCGGTTCCAGGGTGGGCACGCGTTCCTGTGGCAGGACCGCACGGCCTGGCCGGCGGTGATCGAGTTCCTCTCGGCTCGCCCGTGGTAGACCGATGACCGTATGCGCATCGCTCTGTCCACCGGAGGCGGCGACGCCCCCGGGTTGAACGCCGTCATCAGGGCCGCCACGTTCGCGGCACTCCGCCGCGGCTGGGAGGTCGTCGGCATTCGCGACGGGTTCAACGGCATCCTCTTCCCCGACCACTATCCCGATGGCTCGGGCGTGTTCCGGCTCACCGCGCAGAACGTGCGCGGCATCGGCCACCTCGGCGGCACCATGCTCGGCAGCACCAATCGGGGCAACCCGTGCCACTACCCAGTGGTGCAGCCCGACGGGTCGGTGGTGTACGAGGACCGCACCCGTCACCTCGTCGATCTGTTCCGCGAGGCCGGCGTGGATGCGCTGGTGTCCATCGGCGGTGACGGTTCCCTCTCGATCGCGCAGCGACTGTACGAGGAGGGCATGCGTGTGGTCGGCGTGCCGAAGACCATCGACAACGACCTCGACCGCACGCTGGTGACGTTCGGGTTCGCCACCGCGGTGGAGATCGCCACGGAGAGCATCGACCGGTTGTTCACGACGGCCGCGTCGCACTCGCGTGTGTTCGTGGTGGAGGTGATGGGGCGCAACGCCGGCTGGATCGCGCTCTATGCCGGGGTGGCCAGTGGTGCGCACGTGGTGCTGCTGCCCGAGATCCCGTTCAGCTACGACGCCATCGCTCGCGCGATCAAGCGTCGAGAGGACAACGGTGCGCACTACACCATCGTGGTGGTGGCGGAAGGGGCGGCGCCCAAGGACGGGCACCAGGAGGTCATCGACCGTCCACACGATCACGCCGAACGACTGGGCGGCATCGGCCACGTGGTGGCGGAAGAACTGACGCGGCTCACCGGCAAGGAGGCGCGCACGGTGGTGCTGGGGCACCTCGTGCGCGGTGGCACACCCACGGCCACCGACCGGTTGCTCGGCAGCCGGTTCGGTGCCGCGGCAGTGCGAGCACTCGAAGAAGGAGAGAACGGAGTGATGGTGGCCCTCAACGAACCTGATGTGGAGTACGTGTCGCTGGCCGACGCCGTCGGCCGATTGCGCACCGTGCCCCTCGACTGCGACACCCTGCTCGCCGGCCGCGAACTCGGCACCTCGTTCGGCGACGACTGACCATGTACGTCCCCGACATCCTCACCGCCGAGCTCACCCCCACGGGGCCGCGCACCGCCGACCTGCCCTTCGTCGACGACGGGCAACTCTCCATCGGCATCTGGGAGTGCACACCTGGCGTGCTCGACGAACCCACCACCGACTACGACGAGTCGATGTACATGGTGACCGGTCGCGTCACCGTCACGGCGCCCGGCACGGAGTTCGACATCGCGCCCGGTTCGCTGTGGGCCACCCCTCGTCACTGGCCGGGGCTGTGGCAGGTGCACCAGACGGTGCGCAAGGTGTATGTCATCGACCAACGCGACGGCGCGCCGTCCACCCCGAAGTACCTGTCGAACGCGCACACGCTCGACCTCGGCCAGGCCGCGCCGCGCCCGGTGGTCCTCGCCGGCGACCCGCAGGAGCGATCGGTCGACATCTGGTCGCACAACCGACTCCACGTGGGCGTGTGGGACTGCACACCGGGCGAGTTCCCGTTCCGCCGCGACGGCTACGACGAGGTGTTCTGCGTGCTGTCCGGCCACGCCACGTTGTGCTTCGACGACGGCCGTGAGTTCGACCTCCGGCCAGGCGCGGTCATCCTCACCCCCTCGGGTACCACCGGGCGTTGGGTGGTGCACGAGACGGTACGCAAGGCGTACACGATCATCGACGACCGGGGCTGACGTACACTCCGCCCCACACGACGGGTGACGGAGGTTCACATGAGTGGCACATTGATCGGCACCATCATCGGCATCGCGGTGGTGGTCCTGCTCATCGCATCGAGCATCCGCACGGTGCAGCAGGGCACCGTGGCCGTCACCACGATCTTCGGCAAGTACCACCGCACACTGCGGCCGGGTCTGAACTTCATCTTCCCGGTCATCGAGCAGGTGTACCGGCGCATCAGTGTGCAGAACCGCGCCGTGGAACTGCAGTTCCAGGCCATCTCCCAGGACCAGGCGAACATCTACTTCACGGCGATGATGGTCTACAGCGCCATCAACGAGTCCGAGGAGACCATCAAGAACATCGCGTTCAAGTTCGTCACCGAGAAGGACTTCCTCACGGCGCTCGTCCGCAGCGTCGAGGGCAGCACCCGCGGCTTCGTGGCCACCAAGCGACAGGCCGAGATCCTCGCCCTGCGCGGCGAGATCGTCGCCGAGGTGAAGGAGAACCTCGACCACGTCATCGAGACCTGGGGCTATCACCTCATCGACCTGCAGCTCAACGACATCACCTTCGACCAGGCCATCACCACCTCGATGGCCCAGGTGGTGGCCAGCAACAACCTCAAGGCCGCAGCCACCAACGAGGGTGACGCGTTGTTGATCCGCAAGACGAAGGAGGCCGAGGCGCTCGGCACCGCGGTGCGCATCGAGGCCGAGGCCGAGCGCACCGCAGCGCAGTTGCGTGGCCAGGGCGTCGCGCTGTTCCGCGAGGAGGTGGCGCGCGGTCTGGCGCAGGCGGCGCGCGAGATGGACGCCAACGCGGTCGACTCGTCGCTGATCCTGTTCTCGATGTGGACCGAGGCCATCCGCCACATGGCCGAGAACGGCAAGGGCAACGTGCTGTTCCTCGACGGCTCTCCCGACGGCATGCAGAAGCAGATGCAGGACCTCGTCGCGCTGCAGCAGTTGCGTGTGGTGGAGAACCGGCCGACGTGATGGACGACCTCGAGCGCACCCTCCCCGCTCGCTGGTACACCGACCCCGGTGTCTGGCAGCGCGAACGGTGGCCGGTGTTCGGCCAGAACTGGGTGCACGTCGCCTACGACCACCAACTGCGCAATCCAGGCGACTACGTCACCGAGAACCTGGCCGGTTGGCCCATCTTCGTCCGTCGCATCGACGACGGCTCGCTGCGTGCGTTCCACAACCTGTGCCCGCACCGAGCCGGCCCACTCGTGTTCGAGGGTGAGGGCTGCTCGAAGAACCTGGTGTGCAAGTACCACGGCTGGGCCTTCACCGGTGACGGCGCGCTGCTGAGCGCCCGCGATTTCGGTGCCGAGGCGCCCGCCGACATGGATCTCACCGCGGTGCAGGTGGGTTCGTGGCGCGGCATGGTGTTCGTCTGTCTCGACCCGGCAGTCGCACCGCTGCACGAGTGGCTCGCCGGGTTCCCGGCCGAGCTGGCACACGTGCCGCTCGAGGACTACCGCTTCCACAGCCGCAGCGTGCGTCACGTGGCGTGCAACTGGAAGACCTACGGCGACAACTTCCTCGAGGGCTACCACGTCCCCACCACGCACCCGGCGATGAGCCGTGACGCCGACGCGCTGAACTACAAGGTCGAGTACAAGGGTGATCCGCGCTGGAACATCCACTCGATGCCACCGCGCGACGCCAGCACATTCGGCGTGTTCGGCTATTTCTGGCCCACGTTCGGGTTCGACATCTTCCCTGGCGGCTTCGCCGTCGAACGGTGGTTGCCCCGCGGGCACGGACAGATCGACCTCATCTTCGAGTACTTCTTCGACGACGACGCCGACGGCGTGGAGGACATCGTGAAGTTCAGCGAGGAGGTCGCCGACGAGGACGCACGCATGTGCGAGCACGTGCAGCGCAACCTCGCCGCCGGCAACTACGACACCGGCTTCCTCAGCCCCAAGTGGGAGTACCCGCTCGCGGTGTTCCACCGCATGGTGCGCGACGCCGTGGGCGAGATCGATTGACATGCAGAGCACCGCACGCTTCCTCTGGCAACGACTCGAGCCGTACCACGGCCTCATCTACTTCGTGCCCGAGGCCGATCAGCACTACACCGCGCTCGGCCTCGACCCCGGGATGATGGGCTACTTCGGTTCGCGATCCGCCGCGATGGGCGCCGTGCCCGCCGAGGTGATCGTTGCGACGTTCTTCAACTTCGAGCCCTCTCGGGTGCACGCCGTGGTGCCCGAGGTGTGGCGGCGCACGTCGCCCGAGGCGCTCTGGACCGCCCGCCTTGCCGCAGCCGACGCAGCGCTGCGTCGCCTCTTCGGCACCCGGCTCGATCAGGCCGACATCGCCGATGCCGCCGAGATGCTGCGCCGTATCGTGCCGGCATGTCGGCCCGAGGGTCGGCCGTTGTTCGCCGGACACCTCGCGCAGGCCTGGCCCGACGCGCCGCATCTGGCGCTGTGGTTCGGCATCACCCTGCTGCGCGAGTTCCGCGGTGACGGGCACATCGCCGCGCTCACGGCCGAGGGTGTGTCGGGCGTCGAGGCGCTGGTGCTGCACGGTGCCACGGGTGCAGTGCCCCCGGCGGTGCTGAAGGCCACCCGGGCGTGGGACGACGATGCCTGGGTCGCCGCGAGTCGTGGGTTGATGGCGCGCGGCTGGCTGGCCGCCGATGGCACCCTCACCCCGGTGGGCAAGCAACATCGCGACGAGGTCGAACGACGCACCGACGAACTCGCCGCGGCACCGTGGTCGCTGCTCGGCGACGACGACGCCGTCTGGCTGGCTGCGTTGGGCAAAGAACTCAGCGCCACCATCGTCGCTGCCGGCACGTTCCCCGGTCGCTGACCTGCGTCGAGCCGACGGTCAGGGACACCACAGGTGTTGGCGCCGCGCCAGGCGGGACGCGACGGCGCCCACCGGCGCCGCCGTGATCACCGTGGCGGGTGGCGCCACGCCCGGCGCCGGCGTGGTGCTGTTGGTGACCACGCACTTCGACCCGCCCATCGGGGCCGTGACGATGTCGAGCGTGTCGGCCACCAGGTCGGCCATTGCGATGGTGGCATCGCGGCCGAGGTGGATGCCGTCGCCCGAGAACCACGACGACGGCATCGACCGGCTCCGCGTGGCCCAATCGGCGATCACCAGCATCGGCTCGCGCGCCGCCCGCGTGCGCAGGACGGCGTTGTGTGCCGCGAACCGCGACGCCGAGGGGCCGGCCACCCGGTAGGTGAGCCAGATCACGTGTGGGATGCCCTGGCGCCGGGCTTCGGCCAGGATCACGTCGATGGCGGTGGTGAGACCCACCGAACCGGTGGTCGGGTCGTTGTAGCCCACGGCCACCACCAGCGCAGTGCGGTAGCGGCCGGCATTGGCGCGGATGGTGGTGATGGCGTTGGGGGGCGCAGGGTTGCCGCCGATGCGGCAGCTGGTGGTGATGAGTCGACGGCAGCCCTTGGTGTCCATGATGAACGAGTGGCGAGATGCGAGCAGCGCTCTCGATGCGGCGCCGTAGGTCTGGGCCATGCCGTTCATCACCGAGTCGCCCACCAGGAAGGCCTCGGGCGGCGGGGCCGCCTGGGCCGGGCGGGCGAGGGCCACCGCGCACGGCACGAGCAGCAACGCGAGCACTGCGGCCACCCGTCGCCGCGCCGTCGTCCGCATGAGCGCAGCGTACGCGACCACCCCGCCCGTACACTCGCCAGGCGGAGGTGAACGCGGCGTGACGCGACCGAAACTGGCAGACGTGGCCCGGCTTGCCGGTGTGGGCATCGGGACGGCGTCCGATGCACTCTCGGGCAAGAACCGCATTCCCGACGACACGCGCGAGCGGGTCCGTCAGGCCGCCCAGTCGTTGGGCTACGTGCCCAACCCGGTGGCGCGGGCGCTCAGCTCCGGTCGGCTCCCGGTGATCGGGTTGGTGATCACCGCATTGCGGTACCCCGCCGAGTTCGAGCCGTACCGCACCTACTGGGGAGAGCTCATCGGTGCTGCGTCGTTGGCCGCCACCGATCGCGGGTACGCGATCACGGTGTTGCCGGGACTCGGTTCGATGATGGCGTCGTCGCTGCCCGTGTCGGGCATGGTGGTCATCACCACCCACGAGGAGGACGACGACCTCGAACACGCGCTGCGGCTGGGCGTGCCCGTGGTGGGCGACGGGTTCGTGGAGGACCCGCGCGCTGCGGGTTGGGTCGACCTCAACTACGGCGCCGTGGTGCCGCTGGTGATGGATCACTTCCTGGCACACGGGTCCGCACGACCGTCGCTGTTGTGGGGCGTGGCGGGCGACAAGTTCCTCGCGCGGATCAACGACGCACATCGGCTCTGGTGTGAGGACCGTGGTCTTCCGGTGCTCTCGGCGTGCACCGATCCCTCCAACGATCGGCTCCACGACGCCGTTGCCGAGGTGCTCGACCAGGGCACCGACGCGATCCTGACGGTGGTGGAGTCGGTGCCCGAGATCGTCGCTGCCATCGAGGCGCGCGGGCTCGAGGTGGGACGCGACGTGCTGCTGGTGACGCTCGACGAGGACATCGCAGGTCGTCTGGCCGATGCCGAGATCGCCACGGTCGGCCTCACCGGGTGGCGCTACGCCGACGAGGTGATCGGGGCGCTGGTCGACGTGATCGAAGGCCGCACGGAGCGGCCGTTGGCCATCATGGGGGAGCCAACGCTGCACCCACGTCGGTCGTCGGCCGGGCGCGTCGCGCCCTGACATCACACTGTCGGGGAGGGGGTGTGGAGTCTCACCACATCCAGGACAGGTGTCGCGCGTCATAGAGGACACATGGTGGGCGGGTGTCGAAAGCCCGTCTGGTCATCACCGCGGTCGTTGTCGAGGGCCGCTCACCGAGCGAAGTCGCCCGCACCTACGGCGTCGCCCGCTCATGGATCTACGCCCTCGTCAACCGCTACCGGATCGAAGGCGACACCGCATTCGAACCCCGCACACGACGACCACGTACACGTCCTGACGCGACCCCTACCGCGACCATCGAGCTCGTCCTGGCACTGCGCCGCCAACTGACCCGCGACGGACTCGACGCCGGCGCCGACACCATTGCCTGGCACCTCCAA
>SXKB01000074.1 GCA_005778215.1 Actinomycetota bacterium
AGCCCCACTCGTTGTCGTACCACGACAGCACCTTCACCATCTTGCCCATGGCCATGGTGAGACCGGCATCGAAGATGCTGCTGTGCGGGTTGCCCTGGATGTCGCTCGACACGATGGGGTCCTCGGTGTACTCGAGGATTCCCTTCAGCGAACCCTTCGCGGCCTTCTTCATCGCGGCGTTGATCTCGGCGACCGACGCCTCCTTCTTCAGGATGGCCGTGAAGTCGACGACCGAGCCGGTGGGCACGGGCACGCGCAGCGAGGTGCCGTCGAGCTTGCCCGTCATCGAGGCGAGCACCAGTGAGGTGGCTCGAGCGGCGCCGGTGCTGGTGGGCACGATGTTGATGGCGGCACCACGTGCGCGGCGCAGGTCCTTGTGCGGGCCGTCGACGAGTTGCTGATCGCCGGTGTAGGCGTGCACCGTCTGCATGAGGCCCTGCTCCACGCCGAACGCGTCGTCGAGCACCTTCACGATCGGCACGAAGCAGTTCGTGGTGCAGCTGGCGTTGGAGATGACCTTCTGCGTCTTGAAGTCGAAGTCCTTGTGGTTCACGCCGTACACGAACGTGGCATCGGCACCGTCGCAGGGGGCCGACACGATGACGAGCGGCGCGCCGCCCTCGAGGTGGTACGCGGCCGTGTCGCGCTTGGTGAAGATGCCGGTGCTCTCGATGACCACGTCGACGCCGAGGTCGCCCCAGGGGAGGTTCTTCGGGTCGCGCTCGCTGAGCACGAGCAGTTCGTCGCCGTCGACGCTGATGCCACCCTTGGAGGCCTTGATGGTCTGCGGCAGCACCCCGAGCACGGAGTCGTACTTCAACAGGTGCGCCATCTGATCGAGCGAACCGAGGTCGTTCACCGCCACGATGTCGATGTCGGCACCGCGTTCCTTCACGGCGCGGAAGAAGTTGCGCCCGATGCGACCGAAACCGTTGATACCCACGCGAACCGTCATGGCTGCGTTCCTTTCCACTCAGGAGGCTTTCGTGGTCGAGCCTACTCCGTGGGTGGTCAGCGGCTCAGATCTCGGTGCCCGGTGCGCACCGCGTAGCCCCGCACCCGCAGCCGATGCGACAGTTCCTCGGCCACGGCGACACTGCGATGGCGGCCACCGGTGCAGCCGATGGCCACCGTGAGGTAGCTCTTGCCCTCGGTCTCGTAGGCGGGCAGCAGCGACAGCATCAGTCCCTCGAAGCGGTCGAGGAAGTCGTTCGCCTGGGCTCGCTCGAGCACGAAGTCGCGCACGGCAGGGTCGTGACCGGTGAGGGGACGCAGCGCGTCGTCCCAGTGCGGGTTCGGCAGGAACCGCACGTCCATCACGATGTCGGCGTCGATGGGCAGGCCGTGCTTGAAGCCGAAGCTCTCCACGGCGATCTGCAGGCGGTGGTCGTCGATGCCCTCGTCGAACGCCGCCAGCAGCTTCGACTTCAGCTGGTGCACGTTCATCTCGGTGGTGTCGATCACCAGATCCGCAGCCGTCTTCACGGGTTCGAGCAGCTGCCGTTCGAGCACGATGGCCTCCACCAGCCCGGCGGCCTCACCGTCGAGCGGGTGTTTGCGGCGAGTCGCGTCGTAGCGCTTCACCAGCGCCGCATCGGCGGCGTCGAGGAACAGCAGGCGCACACGATGGCCGTCGGCACGCAGCGACGACACCTTCGGCAACAACTCGAGGTGCTGCCGGCCGGCGACGAGCGCGAGCTTCTCGATGCCGCTCCCAGGCTTGCTGACCAACTCGACGATGGTGTCGACCAACGACGTGGGCAGGTTGTCGATGACGTACCAGCCGAGGTCCTCCAACACCGCCGCGGCGCCGGAGCGACCGGCGCCGGACATGCCGGTGATGAGCAGGATGTCGGCCATGTGCGGAACTGTAGGCAGCTACACCTTGCGCGTGCGCAGATAGAGCAACCGCGGGATGGTGCTGGCCGCCAGGTACTCCTCGGCCTTGGCGAGGAATCCGGCGGGCGGGGCGGGCTCTTCCATCCGTTCGAGCAGCAGTCCGTGGTCGGACAGCGTGTTCACGTAGCGGCTGAGCGGGCGGTGGATGAACGGGATGAACACGTCCTTCTCCACCTCCTCGATGGTCTCGTTCTCCACGAGGTACTCGCCGATGCGCCAGTACTGCTCGGGCGGGTCGAGGAACTGGTCGTCGATCCAGCCGCTGTTCGGTGTCTGCAGCAGCGGGTGGTTGAGGAAGAAGCAGAAGCGGCCACCGGGCTGCAGCACCCGAGACACCTCGGCGATCGCGTCGTCGACGTCGCGGATGTGTTCGAACACCAGACAGGCGACGACCGCGTCGAACGAGGCATCGGCGAACGGCAGCGCCGCCGCGCCGGCGCGGGCCACGGTGGTGCCACGCTCGCTGGCGACCCGCACACAGTTCCACGTGGGATCGATGCCGATGACCTCGGCACCGAGGCGGGCCGCCAGCCGGCTGACCTGGCCGTCGCCACAGCCCACGTCGAGCACCTTGGTGGCGCCCGACAACTCGCGGGCGGCCAACGGCAGGATCTGCTCCTCGTACTCGGGGTCGGCGCCGTCGGTGAAGCCGTCGATCCACCAGTCGGCGTGGGTTTCCCAGAGGTTGTCGCTCATCGGCAAGAGCGTAGAGTCGCAGGCGTGACGATCAGCTTCCGTGCCCTCGAAATCCCCGCTGCCGACCTCGCCGAGAAGCCCCTCGGTCAACCCTCGGCCGAACCACTGGACGGGGCCGAGATCCTCACCCGCGCCAAGGTGTTCCTCGACATCGAGAAGATCACCTCGGGCACGTGGGAGTGCGAGCCGGGTGCCAGCCGGTGGGAGTTCACCACCCGCGGCGAGGTCATCTACGTGTTGAAGGGTCGCATGACCGTGCACGAGGACGGCGGCGAGCCGGTGGAGCTCACCGAGGGCTCCAGCTGCATCTTCCCGATCGGCTGGAAGGGCGTGTGGACCGTGCACGAGACCCTCCGCAAGGTCTTCGTGGTGTACCGGCCGTGAAGTTCTCGGTCTGGCCCTCCTACGACCGTTCGTGGGAGGAGACCCTGTCGCTCGCGCACTGGGCCGAACAGGCTGGGTTCGACGGGTTCTGGTACGCCGACCATCTGATGCCGTTCCGACCATCCACCTCGCCCGACGACGGCGACGCGTTGGAGTGCTGGACGGTGCTCACCGCGATCGGCGCGCTGGTACCGCGGGTACGGCTGGTGTCGATGGTCTCCCCCGTCACCATCCATCACCCGGTGCTGCTGGCCAAGCGCGCCGTCACGGCATCGCACATCGCCGGCGGTCGCGTGGTGCTGGGCCTGGGGGCCGGCTGGCAGGAGAACGAGCACGCGTCGTACGGCTTCGAACTGCCGCCGCCCGGACCGCGCGTGTCGAGGTTCGAGGAGGCCATCCAGGTGGTGCGGTCGTTGCTGTACCAGCCGCGCACCGACTTCGCCGGCCAGTACTACACCGTCGTCGACGCGCCGCTGCAGCCGAAGGCGGTCGGCGACCTGCCGCTGCTGGTGGGCACGGGCAGCCCGCGCATGTCGCGCGTCACGGCGCGCTGGGCCGACGAGTGGAACACGTGGGGCGATCCCGACGAAGTGGGCCGCCGCACCGACCAGTTCCTGGCCGCGTGCGAGGCGGTGGGCCGCGACCCGGGCACCGTGCGACGCTCGGCGCAGGCAATGGTGTTCGTGGGCGAAGCCACCGACGAGTTCGTTGCAGGACGATCGCTCGCCGGCAGCGACGAGCAGCTGATCGACGCGCTCAACCGCTACGTGGCGCTCGGCGTCGACGAGTTCGCCATCCCCGACTTCACGATGGGCGACTCACCGCAGGCGCGTGCCGACGCGTTCGCGCACCTGCACGCGAACGTCATCCCGCACGTCGGCTGACGCCCCAGCTGCGGACGATGCCGTCGCCGCCGGCTGGCCCGGGGCGTTCGAGTTCGTGCGATGACAATGCCAGGTTGTCGGTGCGACAACCTGGCATTGTCGTGTGCTGCCGGCAGAGTGGCGTCACACCCCTCCCGTACCGTGCGCTGCATGTCGACGGTGCGACGAGAGCTTCACGCGATGGTCGAGCACTCGCTCGGTGACGACCCGCGGCGCGCGCTCGTCGCTGCACGGCAACTCGGCGAGGAGACGGAGTGGCTGCTGCAGCGCGCGGTGGCGCTCGCACGCCGAGAGCAATGGACCTGGGGGCGCATTGGCCGCCTGCTCGGCGTGTCACGCCAGGCGGCGAGGCAGCGGTTCGGTGGCATCGTCCCGACGCTGCCACCGCACCAACGGGCGGATCACCAGACCCCCGCTGCGCTGCACAACCGGGAGACCGAACGCATGATCCGACAGATGAAGGCGGGCACGTGGCGGATCGACCGAGGTGACGACGAGGTCGTGCCCTGGTGATCAGTCCGCCGAAGCGGGCGGGTGGAACTTGGTGTGGATGGCCTCGGCGACGGCGTCGGGCAGGAACGACAGACCCTTCAGGTCGTCGAGCGAGGCCTGCTTCACGGCGGTGATACTGCCCAGGGTCTGTACGAGCTTCTTGCGGCGCGCCTCGCCCAGACCGGGGATGTCGTCGAGCGAACTCTTCGTCATCCGCTTGCCACGCAACTCGCGGTGGAACGTGTTCGCGAACCGGTGGGCCTCGTCACGGATGCGCTGCAGCATGAACAACGCGTCGCTGCCGCGGGGCACCTCCACCGGCTGGCTGCGCCCGGGCAGGTACACCTCCTCGAACCGCTTCGCCAGCGAGGCGATGGGGATCTCGTCCTGCAGGCCGAGGGAGCGCACGACGCGCTCAGCGACGGCCAACTGCCCCTTGCCACCGTCGACCACCAACAACTGCGGCGGGTAGGCGAACTTCTTCGGACGGCCCCGCGCGTCGCGGTCGTCGGCCAGTTCGTCGTCGAGTGGTTGATCGCGCTCGTTCAGGTACGCCGTGAGGCGCCGGGTGAGCACTTCCTCCATCGCCGCGTAGTCGTCGTTGCCGGGCACGTCCTTCACCTTGAAGCGGCGGTACTCGCGCTTGTTCGGTAGGCCGTCCTCGAGCACCACCATGCTGCCGACGTAGTCGGTGCCCTGCAGGTGCGCCATGTCGGAGCACTCGAGGCGCAGCGGCGCCTCGGGCAGGCCGAGCAGGTCCTGCAACTCGGTGAGCGCCCGGCTGCGCGCGTTGTGGTCGCCGGCCCGGCGCAGGCGGTGGCGGACGAACTCCTCCTGCGCGTTGCGGGTGACGGTGCCGTGCAGGTCGCGCTTGTCGCCACGCTGCGGCACGCGGATCTGCACCCGGCTGCCGCGCAGGTGGGTGAGCCACTCCTCGTAGGTGGCCACGTCGTCGGGCTCCACCGGCACCAGCACCTGCTTCGGCACGCCGGCCGGCGGTTCGTCGCCGTACAACTCCTCGAGGATGCGATCGACCAGCAGGCCGGGCGTGAGCTCCTCCACCTTGTCGAGGATGAACCCCTTGCGGCCGACCACTCGCCCTTTGCGCACGAAGAACACCTGCACCGCGGCTTCCAACTCGTCGTCGGCGATGCCGACGACGTCGATGTCCTCGCTGCGTTCGGCCACCATCTGCTGCTTCTCGATGGCCTTGCGCACCGCGAGCAGGCGGTCGCGGACGCGGGCGGCTCGTTCGTACTCCAACTCCTTGGCCGCCGACGCCATCTCGGCCTCCAGCCGGTGGACGATGTCGTCGGTGTCGCCGTCGAGGAAGTCGCACAGCTCCTGCACCAGCACGCGGTAGGGCAGCTCCTCGATCTCGCCCACGCAGGGGCCGCTGCACTTCTCGATGTGGAACAGCAGGCACGGCCGGCCGAGCCGCTGATGCTCGTTGAACTTGCCCGGGCTGCACGTGCGGATGGGGAAGCTGCGCAGCAGCAGGTCGAGCGTGTCGCGGATGGCGTAGGCGTGCGCGTAGGGGCCGAAGTAGCGGGTGCCCTTCCGCTTGCGGCCGCGCATCACCATCGCCCGCGGGAACTGCTCGTCGAGCGTGACGGCCAGGAACGGATAGCTCTTGTCGTCGCGCAACCGCACGTTGAACCGCGGCCGGTGCTGCTTGATGAGGCTGTACTCCAGCATCAGCGCTTCGACCTCGTTGCGCACCTCGATCCACTCGACCGTGGCGGCCGTGGCCACCATCTGGGCGGTGCGCGGGTGCAGGTTGCGCGGATCCTGGAAGTAGTTGCTCAACCGCTGCCGCAGGCTGGACGCCTTGCCGACGTAGATGACGCGGCCGTCCCGATCCTTGAACTGGTACGAGCCCGGCGTGTCGGGGATCGTGCCGGACGGCGGGCGGGCAACCACGTGCCCAGGATAGGGTTGACGTCGTGCCCGGCCGCTACCAGTTCTCACTCCCCGAGCGACCCCAGCGCGACGGTTGGTTCCGACTCGGCAGCATCGATGTCACCACCACCGCGCTCCTCGTCATCCTCAACGTCGCCAGCATGTTCTGGTACGCGATCGACCGCATCTCGCAGCTCAACCTGGTGTTCGTCGGCCAGTTGGTGCGCGAGGGCGACCTGTGGCGCATCGTCACCTGGCCGCTGTACGCCGAGCCCACCATCTTCACGGCCATCACACTGGTGTTCTTCTGGTTCGTCGGCCATCAGATCGAGGACCGTGTGGGCCGCAAGCGGTACACCATCCTCATCGCCGCCATGGTGGTCGTCCCGGCCGTGCTGGTCACGCTGCTCCAGCTCGATCCCGACAAGGGCGTCGACGGGCTGAACCTGCTCGCGCTGGCGCTGCTGGTGGTGTACGCGCTCGACAATCCCAGTGCCACTGCGTGGTTCGGCGTGCCGATCTGGGTGTTCGCCGCCGTGTACGTGGGCCTGATGATCCTGCAGTACATCGGCAACAACATGTACGAGGCCCTCGTGATGGGCATCGCCGTCATCGTGATGGCGCTCGGCGGCGCACGTCAGTACGGGATGCTCGACGACCTCGGCTTCATTCCACGCGTGGGCAGCGGGGGCAGCGGCAGCGCCAGCGCGCCGAAGCGGGCGAAGCCGTCGCGCAGCGCGAAGCAGAAGGGCGGCGACGTGGTGGCCGGCCCGTGGGCGCCTCCCGCCCCGCAGCACTCGGCCATCGAGGAGCTCGAGCTGAACCAGCTGCTCGACAAGATCAGCGCCGGCGGCATCGACTCGCTGAGCCGCACCGAGAAGGCGCGGTTGAACGAGCTCAGCAAGAAGCTGCGCGGCCGCTGAGCCGCAAGCGCTGCACGTAGGCCAGCACCAGCAGCGCGCCCGCCAGCAGCGTGGCCGCGTCGGCCAGCAGGTGGAAGCCCCACGCCTGCTTGACGAAGCCCGAGGCGAACGCCGCCATGCCGCCGCAGAAGCTCATGGTGAGGTCGGCGGTGCCCTGCACCTCGACGCGGGCGTTCGCCGGGACGGCGTTGGTGAGCAGCGCCGAGCCGGCGATGAGCCCGATGTTCCAACCCACGCCCAGCAGGAACAGCCCGACGAAGATGAGCCACGGCACGTAGCCCGCGACCACCGCCGCGACCGTGCCGAGCCCCAGTACCACGGCACCGACCATCACTGAGCGGATCTCACCGAACCGGCTCACGAAGCGACCGACGAACGGCGCGAACGCGTACATGCCGGCGATGTGCAACGCGATGACGTACGCCGACAGATCGGCCTGGTCGTGGTCCTTCATGTGTGACGGCGTCATGGTCATCACCGCCACCATCGCCGTCTGCGACGCCACCATCGCCGCCAGACCGAGCGGCGCGAGGTGGCTGCGACGGATGACGCCGGCCGAGATCTGCACCTGGCGCAGCGGCCGCACCCGTTCGGCGTTCGGGTCGAGTTGACCGTTCACCGCCAACGGGTCGGGACGCAGGCGCACATGGATGATGGCCAACGACACCAGCAGGAACAGCGACGCGAAGAGGAACGGCCCGATGAACTCGTCGAGTCCGATGGCCTCACCGGCACGCTTCTCCCATGGGGTGAGGATCGGACCGAAGATGGCACCCAGCGTGCCCACCACCACGACGCTGGCGATGGCCCGAGCGCGGTCGTGCTCGGGCGCGAGGTCGGCGGCGACGTACCGGCCCTGCAACGTGGCGGCCTGGGCACCGCCGAAGCACACCATGCCGACCAGGAAGAGCGGGAACGAACGCAGCTGGCCGCCGGTGGCCGCGATGGCGGCGCCGACCGCGCCCAACCCGAACGCGAACATCAAGCCCGGGCGACGCCCGTTGCGGCGCATGTACGCCGAGAGCGGCACGGCCAGGAAGGCCGAACCCAGCGTGAACGCCGCGCCGCCGGAACCGGCGAAACGGTCGTTGCCGTGCAGCAGGTCCTTCGCCAACAACGCGCCGACGGCCACCACACCGGCAACGGCGGCCTGTCCCGGCACCTGGGCGAACCGCAGGGTGGTGAGCGTGCGGCGCTGGATGTCGGCGGTCATTCCATGCCCAGCAACGGGCGCAGGAACCGACCGGTGTGGCTGCCCTCGGTGCGGGCGATGTCCTCGGGGCTGCCCTCGGCGATCACCATGCCGCCGCCGCTGCCACCCTCGGGGC
>SXKB01000075.1 GCA_005778215.1 Actinomycetota bacterium
GATATGATCTCAATTTTTGCTGTTTGTATTGCATTTATCACTTTGATGTCAATCATTTTTACCGTTCCTTGTATTTTTATATCCTGACTTACAGTGATCGTAAGTCCCTCCTCTGCTGCTCGCCGACGAGATCAACCGCACGCCACCGAAGACCCAGTCGGCGATGCTCGAGGCGATGCAGGAGCGCCAGATCACCGTGGAGGGCGAGACGTTCACGCTCGACGCACCGTTCCACGTGCTCGCCACTGCGAACCCCGTGGAGTACGAGGGCACGTACCCGTTGCCCGAGGCGCAGCTCGACCGGTTCCTGCTGCGCATCTCGTTCGGCTACCCCACGCTCGACGAGGAGCTGGAGGTGCTCCATCGCCGCATGACCCGCCGCCAGGAGGCGCAGGAGCTGCGCCAGGTGGTCGATGCAGCCACCCTGCTCGCGATGCAACGGGCCGTGGAGGCCGTGGTCGTGGACCCCGACGTGGCGAGGTACTGCGTGCAGCTCACCGTGGCCACCCGTGAGCACCAGCACACGCTCATCGGTGCGTCGCCGCGCGGCGCACTCGCACTGGTGCTGTGCGGCCGGGCGTTCGCGGTCATCGAGGGTCGCGACTTCGTGACCCCCGAGGACGTCAAGGCCGTCGCACCAGCCGTGCTGGCGCATCGCATCTCGCTGAAGCCCGAGCTGTGGCTGTCGTCGGTCACCGGCGAGAGCGTCGTGCGCGAGGTGCTCGCCACCGTGCCCACTCCCACCGCCGGAGGGACCGCGGCACCGTGACACCGAGGCCCACCGCGGAGTGGCAGCCCACGCCGTCGCACGCCCGCGCGGTGATCGTCGCCCTCGTGCTGATCACCATCGCGGTGCTGGCACGTCGCCCCGATCTCGTGGTGCTGGGTGCACCGTTCGCCGCGGCCGCCGTGTGGGGTGCGGTCGCACGACCCACCACGGTGCCCACCGTGCGCCAGCGGCTGGGTCACGGCGTGCTCGACGAGGGCGACACCACCACCTGGCACGTGCAGGTCGACGACACCGATGGTGGTGCCGACACGGTGGCCGCGGTGCTCGACGTGCCCGCATGGGTGGACCGTGGCCCCACCCTCGGCCGTGGCGTCAGCCACGTGGGCGACGACCGCGTGGTCGACCTGCCGCTGCTGGTCCGCCCCACACGATGGGGTCGGCGCCGCCTGGGGCCGGCACTCGTGGTGGCCACCAGTCCGTGGGGCGCCTTTCGCTGGGTGCTGCGCCGCACCGACGGCGACCAGCCGATGCTGGTGCTGCCGAAGCCCGCCACGTTCAGTGCCCCGTCGTCCGCGGTCACCAAGCCCGGCCTGGTGGGCGTGCACCGATCACCGCGCCACGGTTCGGGCAACGAGTTCGCGGGCATCCGCGAGTTCCAGCCGGGTGACCGGTTGCGGCGGATCCACTGGAAACAATCGCTGCGCACCGACACGCTGCACGTGACGTCCACCCACGCCGACCACGACCGGCACGTGGTGCTGATGGTCGACGCGCTCAACGACGTCGGCGAGAGCGACGGCATCGATGGCCGGGCCTCCAGTCTCGACACGTCGTTCCGTGCTGCGGCGGCGATCGCTGCCCACCATCTCGGGGCCGGCGATCGGGTGTCGATGATGGTGATGACGGCGAACCAGTTGCGTCGTCTCGCCCCGGGCAACGGCCGCCGCCACCTCGACCGGATCCGGCGGATGATGGCCACGACCGAGGTGGCCGCCCGAGGGGTCGACGACGGCCGGGTCCCGCCGGGGCTCGGCAGCGGTGCGCTGGTGGTGGTGCTGTCGCCGCTGGTGTCGGCAGCGGCGCTGCAGCGAGCGTTCGACATGGCCCGCCACGGCCACTCGGTGGTCGTGATCGACTGCCTGCCAGCCGACATCACCCGCAACGAGTTCACGGATCCACGCGACCAGGTGGCGTGGCGCATTCGGCTGCTGGAGCGACAGCGCGAGCTGCGCCGCGTGCAGGACGTGGGGGTGGCGGTCGTGCCGTGGCGCGGGCCCGGCAGCCTCGACGTGGTGCTGCGCGAACTGGCACGGCGGCGGGGCGCAGCGATCGGACACCGGCCATGAGGTTTCGGGGCGGTCCTCCCATCCAGCCCATCCGCACCTGGGGCAATTCGTGGCGTGCCACGCTGGCGCACGCCGAGCACGCACGTGGCGCCGCGCTCGTCGTGCGGCTGTTGATCGCGGTCCCGGTGCTCGTGGTGGCCGTGTGCATGACCTCCCTCGACCGCGGCGATCGTCCGTGGCAGTGGCTGCTCATCATCGGCATTCCCGGCCTGGCCTGCGCGCTGCTGCCCGACTCGCATCTCGGTCTGGCGGTGATGGCTGCTGTCGTCGTGCCGTGGTTGCGCGAGATCGACGACGTCCCAGCGCCGTGGTCGCTGTGCATCGCCGTGTCGATGGGGGTGTTCCACGTGTCGATGGCGTCGGCCGCGGCGGCGCCGGGTTCGGCACGGTGGACCGCGACGATGACCCGGCGCTACGCGGCCCGCGTGGCGGCGGTGACGCTCGTGGCGGCGTGCACCTGGCTGCTCGTCATCGGCGTCCAGGAGTACGACACCATCACGGGTGCCCTGGTCGCGGTGGCACTGTTCGCCCTCGGCATCGGTGCCGTGTGGGCCCGCGAGGGCAGGGTGCGCGGACGACCGTGAACGTGACGGTCAGAGCACGATGAGGCTGAGCCGCGATCCGGTGGTGTCGGGCGTGTCGACGCCGACTTCGACGATGATCGGGTGCCCGTTCAGGCTGCCGGCCACCCAGCACGCGTCGTCGTCACGCTCGGCCACTTCGATACGCGTGGCGATCTGCCGCACCATCGCGCACACGGCCTCGACATCGCTGAGGTCGTAGCCGGCCACCAGCGCAGGTCCGCACTCGTCGATCGGCTTCAGGCAGGTGGTCTCGAGGCCCACCAGTTGCCGGTCGGACAGCTCGAGGCCCGCGACCGCATCGTCGAGCACCGACTCGAGCTCGGCCTGGTTCGGCACCAGCTCGTCGGTCTGCGACGCCCACGCCCAGACCCCTCCAGCGACCACCGCGAGGCCCGCCACGAGCGCCACGTACTTCCACACCGGCATCCGCGAACCACGGGTCACGGTGGGCGACTCGGGCAGGTCGCCACGATCGGATGACTCCAACTCCACGTCGATCACGGTACCCGTCGAGCACCGGGATCGGGGGTGTCGCCCGGTGCGTCACCGGTACGGCGTTTCGCCGGCCACGAACCGGTCACCGACGGCACCTCGTGCAACGGTCGCCCAGCGTAGGGACGCGGTGGCGGCGCGGGCGGCTCGTCGTCGATGCCGCCGGCCACGAGGACGGACAGGCCTGCCAGCACCACGACGCCCACCAGCATCACGACGCCGGCCGCCGCCGCCGGATCACCGTCGCCGCCGCTGTCGGCCGAGAAGCCGACCCCGAGCGCCACGATCGATGCGAAGAGCAACAACGCCGGCAGCCCGATGACCCAGATGAGCACCACGATCACGATGGACCCTGCGCTGGGATGCCGTCGCTCGGACATGACGCCTCCTGGTCACATCGTCGCGCCGTCGGTCGGCGGCGTCCAGCCCTCTGCGAGGGCGGCTCGAACGCAGTCCGTACAGTACTGTACGGGCTGATGGAACCCACCCCGCCCGATCCGGTACCCGCCACTCGGCGGCGCAGCGGCCGACCGCCGCGCGCGGTGCGCGACACGCTGTCGCATCGAGTGCTGCGCAACCCGTACGGCGGGGCGAAGGTGCTCAGCGACGACGAAGTCGCACACCTCCACGAGACGGCGTTGCGGTTCCTCCAGACCTCCGGCGTGAAGGTGCTGCTGCCTGCCGCTCGGCGCCACTTCGCCGACGCCGGGGCGACAGTGGACCATGACGAGCAGATGGTGCGACTCGATGTGGCGCTCACCCGCTCGCTGCTCGCCCATGCTCCGCCGTCGTTCACCGTGCATGCACGCAATCCGCAGCACGACGTGGTGCTCGGCGGTGACCACCTGATGCTGGTGCCAGTGGCCGGGCCGCCGTACGTGAGCGACCGCGAGCGCGGCCGGCGTGCGGGCTCGATGGCCGACTTCGCCGACATCGTGCGCCTCACCCAGCGCACGGCCGTGCTGCACGGCACGACCCCGAGCGTCGAGGCACAGGACGTGCCGATGCAGTTCCGCCACCTGCGCACCGGGCACGCGACGCTGACGCTCAGCGACAAGGTGCCGTACGTGTACGCGCGGGGTCGCGGCGTGGTGGCCGACAGCCACGAGATGGTGCGGCTCGCCAACGACATCGACATCGACCGGTTCCACGCCGACCCGTACTGCTGGACGAACATCAACACCAACTCGCCGCGCCAGCTCGACGTGCCGATGTGCATGGGCATCATCGACCAGGCCGCAGCCGGCCAGGTGTCGGTGATGACCCCGTTCACGTTGGCGGGTGCGATGGCGCCAGTGTCGCTGGCTGGCGCGCTGGTGTTGCAGCACGTGGAGGCGATCGCCGCCATCGCACTCGCGCAGATCGTGCGTCCCGGTGCACCGGTGGTGTACGGCGCGTTCACCTCGAACGTCGACATGAAGTCGGGTGCGCCGGCTTTCGGCACACCCGAGGGCTTCCGGGCGGCCATCGCCAGCGGTCAACTCGCCCGCCATCTCGGGGTGCCGTGGCGGTCGCAGGCCACCAGCACGTCCAACGTGGAGGATGCGCAGGGCGCCTACGAGACGATGGTGTCGATGACCGGCGCGCTGCTCGGCGGGGCGAACATGGTGATCCACGCCGCGGGCTGGCAGGAGGGTGGCCTCACCGCCTCGCTGGAGAAGTTCGTGCTCGACGTGGAGATGCTGGAGATCCTCGCGGAGTCGCTGCGGCCGATCCTGGTCGACGACGCCGAGCTGGCACTCGACGCGATCGAGGCCGTGGGACCGGGCGGCCACTTCTTCGGCACGCCACACACGCTCGAGCGATTCGAGACGGCGTTCCACGACCCCACGGTGTTCACCCGCCAGAACTTCGGACAGTGGACCGAGGCCGGTTCGCCCGATGCCGCCGTGCGCGCGCAGGCCACATGGCGGCGATGGCTCGACGAGTACACGGCACCCCCCATGCAGTCCGAGGCACTTGTCGCGCTCGACGAGTTCGTGGCACGACGCACCGCCGAGGGCGGCGCCCACCCCGAGTCGTGAACTGCTGACGGTACAGTCGCCGCGATGCCGCCCGGCCCACCTCCGCACTCCCGCGTCAGCCGCGCCGATTGGTTGCGTGTCGCGCGCGCTGCGCTGGTGGCCGAAGGCATCGACCGCGTGCGCATCGCCGTACTCGCCGAGGAACTCGACGTGGCCCGGTCGAGCTTCTACTGGTACTTCCGCGACCGCGACGACCTCACCGCTGCGCTGCTCGACGAGTGGGAGGAGCTGAACACATCGTCGCTCATCGAGCGCGCCGAACGCCCCGCCGACACCATCACCGGTGCACTGCTGCACGTGTTCGAGTGCTGGGCCGACCCACGGCTGTTCGACGTGCAGCTCGAGTTCGCGGTGCGGGCCTGGGCGCGTGGCGACGACGCAGTGCGGGCGCGGTTGACTGCCGCCGACCAACGCCGCATCGACGCGTTCGTCGGTCTGCACCGCCGATTCGGCTACACACGCACGGACGCGTTGGTGCGATCCCGCGTGCAGTACCACTCGCAGATCGGCATGTACGCACTCGGCGTCGACGAGCCGAACGCCGCCCGGCTACGGCTGCTACCCACCTACCTCGAGGTCTTCACCGGCGTGACACCGTCGAAGGCCGAAGTGGCGCGCTTCGCCCGTTGGGTACGCAGCCTCGAGCGCTGACGCGAGCGATCAGCCGAGGCGGCGCAGCACGTTCTCGGTGATGCGCGACACCGCCGGGTCGGGCAACGCGAACACCCAGTCGGTGGACCCGATGGTGACCACTTCCCCACC